>NZ_JBEXEX010000001.1:0-444955 GCF_040606445.1 Streptomyces sp. NPDC005408
CCCGGGACCTGAGTCCCGGGCCACCGCCTTTTGTATCCGTTCTGTCCGTTCTAGATCCGCACCTGGACGGCGCGGGCGAGGCGGTCGTGCAGTCCGCGCCCGTCGCGGTCCCAGACGAGGGCCGGGATCGCGAGGCACAGGAGCACGCTGCGCACCAGGACGCGCACGATCCCGAGCGGCCCGCCGTCCTCCGCGACGACGCGCAGTCCGAGGAGCCGCTTGCCGGGCGTGAAGCCGACGGTCCCGACGGTGAGCACGCTCAGTACGAGAAAGATGCCGAGCGCCCAGTTCCCTGCGGCCTGCCGGTCACCGCCCGCGAACAGTCCGTATGCGATCAGGAGACAGAGCCCCCAGTCGATGAAGACGGCGCCGAAGCGCCGTCCGAGGGGGGCGATGGAGCCCGGTCCGGCCTCCGGCAGGCCGAGCCGCTCACCCCGGTGACCGAAGTCGGAGCCCATGTCCTCGGCGGCCGCGCGGGGCCCCGACAGCCACGATCCGATTGCTTGCCTGTTGTCCACCCGTACACGGTACTGCGCCCGCTATGGATCACTTCGGCCCGGGTCCGGGCCGGGTCCTTGACGCGACGCCGACGCCCGGCCCGGTTAACTTGGGCGAAACAAATGGGTCATGCTTGAGAAATCCCGTCTGCCTATGGTCGGGTGCGTGTGCCACCGCACTGGCCGCACGACGAGCTACCACCCCGCCCGCCCCGGGTCGGGAGTAGGAGGAGTTGGATGTTCCAGAACGCCGATGACGCCAAGAAGTTCATCGCGGACAACGACGTCAAGATGGTCGACGTCCGGTTCTGCGACCTTCCGGGCGTGATGCAGCACTTCACGATCCCGGCGACGGCGTTCGACCCGTCCGACGAGCTGGCCTTCGACGGCTCGTCGATCCGCGGCTTCCAGGCGATCCACGAGTCCGACATGGCGCTGCGCGCGGACCTGTCGACGGCGCGGCTCGACCCGTTCCGCAAGGACAAGACGCTCAACATCAACTTCTTCATCCACGACCCGATCACGGGCGAGCAGTACAGCCGTGACCCGCGCAACATCGCCAAGAAGGCGGAGGCCTACCTCGCCTCCACCGGCATCGCCGACACGGCGTACTTCGGCCCCGAGGCCGAGTTCTACGTCTTCGACAGCGTGCGCTTCAACACCGCGGCGAACGAGGGCTTCTACCACATCGACTCCGAGGCCGGCGCCTGGAACACCGGTGCGATCGAGGACAACCGCGGCTACAAGGTCCGGTACAAGGGCGGCTACTTCCCGGCCCCGCCGGTCGACCACTTCGCCGACCTGCGCGCCGAGATCTCCCTGGAGCTGGAGGCGTCCGGCCTCCAGGTCGAGCGCCAGCACCACGAAGTGGGCACCGCCGGCCAGGCAGAGATCAACTACAAGTTCAACACGCTGCTCGCCGCGGCCGACGACCTGATGCTCTTCAAGTACATCGTGAAGAACGTCGCGTGGCGCAACGGCAAGACCGCGACCTTCATGCCGAAGCCGATCTTCGGCGACAACGGCTCGGGCATGCACGTCCACCAGTCGCTGTGGCAGGGCGGCATCCCGCTCTTCTACGACGAGCAGGGTTACGCGGGCCTGTCGGACACCGCCCGCTACTACATCGGCGGCATCCTGAAGCACGCCCCGTCGCTGCTGGCCTTCACCAACCCGACGGTGAACTCCTACCACCGCCTGGTCCCCGGCTTCGAGGCCCCGGTCAACCTGGTCTACTCGCAGCGCAACCGCTCGGCGGCGATGCGTATCCCGATCACGGGCTCGAACCCGAAGGCGAAGCGCGTCGAGTTCCGCGCCCCGGACCCGTCGTCGAACCCGTACCTGGCGTTCTCGGCGCTGCTGCTCGCGGGCCTCGACGGCGTGAAGAACAAGATCGAGCCGGCGGAGCCGATCGACAAGGACCTCTACGAGCTCGCCCCCGACGAGCACGCGAGCGTCCCGCAGGTCCCGACGTCGCTCCCGGCGGTGCTCGAGGCGCTGGAGGCGGACAACGAGTACCTGCAGGTGGGCGGTGTCTTCACGTCCGACCTGATCGAGACGTGGATCGACTACAAGCGGACGAGCGAAATCGCGCCGATCCAGCTGCGGCCGCACCCGCACGAGTTCGAGCTGTACTTCGACATCTAGAAATCCCTGTACGAGGGCTTCTTGAGGGCCGTCACCCCGCGTTCTGCGAGGGTGACGGCCCTCGGTCGTCCCTGCGGTCAGTCCTCGGGCGCCAGCAGCTCCCGCAGTTCGGCCACCGCCTCCCTGAGCCTGTCCGCGAACACCCGCATCTGATCCGCCACCGCAGCCGGCGTGCTCAGGTAGACGTTGAAGCGCTCCGGCAGCAGCACGTAGGCGACGCCGATGCACTGGAGGCTCGTCGAGCCGAAGCCGAAGTACTGGATGTTGTGGGACGGTGCGGAGCTGGTGCTCAGGTAGTCGTCGCGCAGCGTCTGCCAGCCCGGGGTCCGGTACAGCGCGGGCTGTTCGGTCACTCCGAGTTCCGTCCCGCGGCGGCGCTGGATCAGTTCCAGTTCCCACAGGTGCTGCTCGGGCACCTGGACGGCCTGGCATTCCTTCGCGCGCGTCACATGGGCCGCGGCGGCGGAGCGGAATGCGGCGCGGCGGGTGGGCGTGTCCGTCGACGGATCACCCATCGCCGCAACGAAAGACACCATCTCGGGGGTGACGACGCGCATCGCCTCCGTTCGGCCGTGCCGGTACTGGCGGGTGGCGATCGATTCGTACGTGGCGCCCAGGTGACCCTTGGCGCGCTGGTGGGCGAGTTGGTAGGCGACCTGGACGAAGGCGTCCGGCGAGACCCCCAGTGCCTTGGCCGTGGTGGCGCCGAAGTCGTCGAAGGACACGGTGGCGGTCGCCGTGGCTTCTCCGTACGCCGCGAACGCGTCGGCGGCAGAACGCACTTGGGCTCGCAGGGCGTCGTCGAGCTCGAACACGACCGGCTCCAGCGCGGGCAGCCCTTGGGAGCGGGCGCCGGACTGCGCGGAATGCTCGTCGGGCGGGGTGCTCAGCAGGGCGTCGGTGAAGCTGAGGATCGTCGTACCGTCCAGCTCGCAGTGTTCGACGTTGATGCCCGCGCGGCCGTCCGCGAAGACGATGAAGGACACCGCCTTGTCGAACCAGCGGTTGCCGCGGTCGCCGTACAGGAGCTGGTCGCAGGCCTCTTGGGTGTCCGCGGGGGCGAAGTCCTCCAGACAGAGGCAGAACAGCGCGGTCTCGATGTCGTCCAGCGCGTCGGCGTTGCGGGGGTGGACCGCGCGCAGGGACTCGCGGGCCGCCGCCCATTCCGCGCGGGCCATGGTGGTGAGGTGGCCCACCGAGGTGTCCGCGTCGGCCGGGGCCGCGCCCGCCTTCATCACGGCGTGGAGGCCCGCCTCAAGGTCGTCCAGGCTGTACGGGACACCATCCGGACCGAGCACGTCCAGCCGGAACATGCCGCCCCGGAAGAACACCACGATGTGCCGGGCTCCGGACGGCCCCGGCCACGCCTCGGTGTAGGGGGCGCGGACGGTGTCCTGCTGGGCGCCGGGGATCCGGGTGGCGGAGAACAGGAACTTGTTCTGCACCATCGACTGGGGCGTACCGCGCTGCACCACCGGTGCGATGAGCCCCTGATCGAGCTGCCGCTTGTAGTTGAGGGCCCCGGCAATGAGCCCGGCCGCCCGCTCCACCTGCGCCTGGCCGGAGTCCTGGAAGAGGAAGAAGAAGTTGGCGTTGAGCGCGATCCGGTCCCGGCGGCCCAGGTAGCGGTACGGCCAGAAGGTGTCGAGCCAGCTGTGTACGCCCTCCGTGGAGTCGTACTCCTCCAGCGCCGCGTGCAGCACCCGGCCGGGGCCGTCGGGCCGGAGGAAGGCGGCCACCTCCGCCTCGGTCGCCGCCCGCTCGTCGGCGGTCAGCAGCGGTGCGCACCAGGCGAGGAACCTCTCACAGCTCGCCTCCAGCGTGGGCAGCGGCACACGCGGGAGGCTGCCTTCCGGGGCGAAGGTCGCATTCGTTTCCTGATGGGCCTGACTGGTGTTCAATTCTGTTCTCAATTCGGATCGTTGGGACCGGCCGGGCGGTGCGGCCGGGAAAGATGGAGCTCTGCGTACAGCCAGCCTTCCGCCTCCAGGCCTCGCGCATCCACCCCGTTGGACGACATCGTGTCCAGGACGAGGGTCTGTTCCTCCGCGGAGGCGAACCTGCGCTGTTTGAAGGCGCCTTCGACACGGACGGTCCGGTAGCCGAGTTCGGCGAGGGCGTGCTCGACGGGGTCGAACGGGAACATCCGCAGGGCGAAGTGCGCCATCCAGGGCCGGTGGCCGTCCTGCGCCTCGACGACGCGTTTGAGCGTCCGCTCGGTGACGTAGCCGAGGCAGCCCGTGGAGATCACCAGGTCCGTCCCGGCGAGCTGCGCGCGCTCCCGCGCTGTGGGCACGTTCCCCTCCAGGTCGGCGTGCACGGCGTCGTCGAGGAACCCGGCCTCGAGTGCGTACGACAGCGCGCTGCCGGAGGCGTCGAGGCCGATGAAGCGGACGGGCAGCGCGGGCTGTCGCGACCGGGCCAGCTCGCGGTCCCGGGCGAGCATGGCCTCACGCCCCTCCCCCGCGTCGTAGCGCGCGTACAACTCGTCCATGGTCGCGTCGTACTTCAGCAGGGCGGCGTTGATTCCGTACGAGCAGCCTATGTCCAGCACCTTCGGCACAGCGACGTGCTCGGACTCCCGGTACTCCTTGATCAGCTTCGCGAAGTAGGGCTTGGCCAGCTGCGGAACGCAGTACCCGAGCGGGCGGAGCACGCTGAAATAGGCGCGCGGATCCGGCTGCGTGTAGATGTGGTCGAGCGAGACTTTCCCGGTCGCGTCGAAACGCACAGGGCTTACTCCTCCGTGGTCGCAGAGTGGGGAAGCGGTCATAGAGAGGGGGGACGGCTACGACGACTGCACGTTCGGGCGTCCGCTAGGTCCTGTCCGGCCGATCGTGCCGGGCTCGCGTGCCCTGGCACGGCACCTCGCTGCGTTGTCGTCAGTCGCCGACGCTCCGTCGGCTCCCTCCTCCGCCTTGCGATCGCACGCACCAGACCCCGCTCACTGATCCGGCCTGATCCAAACGACAGGCCCTAGTCCAGCAGCCGGTCGCCACGGACGGCCCGGCCTTCGGCCGCCAGATGTTCGGGCAGTACGCGGCCGAAGAGCTGGCGCGTCCGTGCCACGCTCCCGATGACGCCGGGGCGCTCGCTGTAGGCGAATATCGCGGAGTGGCGCGCGACGTCACCGCCGACGGGGCTCACCCGGTGCAGCGAGTAGCGGCCCTTGAACAGTTGTAGGTCACCGGGTTGCAGGGACAGACGCCGGGTCAGCCGCTCGCCCCGGCCGTCCAGTACATCCCGCACGTCGTCGAAGCTCTCGTCCTGCGCGGACCTGACGTTCGGGCAGTACTCGAAGACGCCGCCGGCCCGGGCCTCCTGGGTGAGCATGCTGACGGTGAACTCGTTGGTGTCGAAGTGCCAGGGGTGCTCCATGCCCGGCTCGACGACGTTGAGAACCAGCCCGGAGAGCGGGTCCGCCAGCTCGTGCAGCTGCGGCAGTCCGAAGCAGCGGGCGACGAAGCGCTGGAAGACCGTGTGGGAGTAGAGCCGGCTGATGAGGGAGCCGGCGGGGATACGGTCGCGCGCGACGAACGCGTTGCCCCGCTGGAAGGTCCACCGGCCGGGGTGGTCCTCGGGCAGAGCCGAGTCGACCGGGATGTTGTAGACGTTGACGGTTTCGACGTCGAAGTGCGCACGGGGGGCGATGGCGGAGCACTCCTGCCGCAGGACCTCGCGGAGGGAGGAGCGGATGAAGTCCGGGAGCACGGTGCAGCCGACGGTCAGCAGTTCGCGCCGGGCGCGGGTGACCACGGCCTGGCCCTCGGCGCCATCGAGTTCTGACAGGGGATAACGAGCCGTGTCGACCACCTGGTCGAGCGTTACGGCTTCCAGAGTGCTCATTCGATCCTCTCCACGCCCGAACTCAACTGAGGAGTAACGGAGTTGAAGCTCCCACAGAGGCGCGAGGATGTCTGTGACACGTCACACGCGCCGGCGTTCGTTTGCGTCGGCTCACGCCCGTCACGCCGTCACGCGGTCCAGCCGCGCAGCGTGATCTCCACGCCACCGGCCAGATAGTGGCGCAGGGCCGTGGCCGACGTGGGGACGAACTCTTCGGGGAGATCACCGGTGTCGACCCAGCGGACCTGGGCGTGCTTGGCGGGTTCGACGTTTTCAGGTTCTCCGGCCCACTGGTGGGTGACGAAGACGACGGTGAGGAATCCGTTGGGCGATTCCCTGCCCCAGGCGCCGTGGACGACATGGGCGAGGCGGAGGGCATCGGCCCTGACGATCAGCCCGGTCTCCTCGCGGAGTTCGCGGACCGCGGTCTCGGTGATCGGCTCGCCCGGGTCGCTCTTGCCGACGGGGAGGTCCCACTTACCCTGGGCGAACTTGTTGCCGGGGCCCCGCTGGAGGAGGACGACGCGGTCCGTCGCCTGGTCGTGGACGATGACGGCGGCAGCGAGGAGGGTCATCGAGTCGAGCGCGGGAGGGAGAGCCGGGGGGCGGTTGTCGGTCGTCGGCTGAGCCACTGCGATCCCTTCGTCGGGGTCAGGACAGATTGCGCACCATAGCCGGATGGCCGACCCCAGAGGGTCCTGATATTTGCACTAATGCAAAACTGGATTGCCGCTAGTGCAGAACCGGGCTACGGTTGGATCATGACTGCCACGACACCGCAGCCCGTGACGCTGACCGGCCACCACGTACTCCTCGAACCACTGACAACGGACCACCTCCCGGACCTCTTCGCCGCGGGCGGCGGGGAGGACGAGGTCTGGCGCTGGCAGGGCGGACCCACTCCGCACACGGAGGACGAGCTCGGCCTCAAGCTCCGTGAGCTGCTGAAAGACGCCGAACAGGGCAAGTACCTCCCGTTCGCGGTCATCCAGCGCGCGACCGGCAGGGCGGTCGGCTGGACCACGTACATGGACGTCGATACGGGGAACGAGCGCCTGGAGATCGGCTGGACCTGGTACGGCCGGGCGGCTTGGCGCACGGCGGTCAACACCGAGACGAAGCTGCTGTTGCTGACGCACGCCTTCGAAGAGCTGGGCATGGGGCGCGTCCAGTTGAAGACGGACCATATGAACGAGAGGTCGCAGGCCGCCATCGCGCGCCTGGGCGCGCAGCGGGAGGGCGTGCTGCGCCGCCACAAGCAGCGCCCGGACGGCACGTGGCGGGACAGCGTCTACTTCTCGATCGTCACGGACGAGTGGCCCGGGGTGAAGGCGCGTCTCAGCGACCGGCTCCGGGGTTCTGCGAGCTGACTGCCCGCGGCTCGCACGTACGATCGGGCCGCATGGGGATCACTGTGCAGAAGCTGACGTACTACACGGTCAAGGGCTGTGCCGGTACCGGCGTCGAGTCGGCGCGGGTCGGCGTGACCGGGTTGGAGCACGACCGGGCGTTCATGGTCGTCGACGCCGCGGACGGGACGTTCCGCAGTCAGCGGGTGCTGCCCGGCATGGCCGCGATCCGCCCGGAGATCGTCGACGGGGGTGCTGCGCTGCGGCTCTCCGCGGACGGGGTCGAGAGCGTACTGCTCGACGTCGACCCGGACGGGGAGCGGCGGCCGGTGAGCATGTTCGGGCGCGACATCGGGGAGGGGGCGGATCAGGGGGATGCCGCAGCCGAGTGGTTCTCCGAGGTGCTGGGGGCGAAGTCCCGGTTGGTGCGGGTGCCTTCGGACTTCGACCGGGACGGGTGGGGCGAGACGCCGGGCAAGGTCGGTTTCGCCGACGCCCAGGCGGTGCTGGTGGCGTCGCAGGCGTCGCTCGACGGACTGAACGCCCGGATCGCGGCGCGGGGTGCGGCCCCGGTGCCGATGGACCGCTTCCGGGCGAACATCGTTCTCGCCGGCTGCTCGGAACCGCACGCCGAGGACGAAATGCGCCGCCTGGAGATCGGCACCGTCCGCCTGGCCTATGCGGTCCGTGCGATGCGGTGCAGCGTCCCGCTGGTCGACCAGCGCACGGGGCTGCGAGCGGGCCCGGAGCCGATCCGTACGCTCGCGACGTACCGGCGGGAGCCGGAGTACGAGAACAAGGTCAGCTTCGGCATGAAGGCGGCGGTCGCGCAGCTCGGGGAGCTGGCCGTGGGAGACCCGGTCCTGCCGACGTGGGCGTCCAAGGCGGCTGCCTGAGTGATCTCGCTTCCCGCAGGATCCTGGTGGGACTGGGACGTCGTCTCCTGGGACCCGGGCCGGCTGCGGCTCGGTGCGGGACACGACCTCTCGTACGCGCATCATCTGGAACTCGTCTTCAGCGACCCGGAGTTCGTCGTCTGCCCCGCGGCTTTCCACGATCCCGTGTTCCGCACGCCGAGGCCCGACGAGGCGGCGACGGTCGCCGACCGGCTCGGCGGGGTGCCGCCGGTGCTCGTCGCCTTCGACGCCGATGCGGGCGGCCGGAGCCCGGTGCCCTGTCTGATCGCGGCAGGTGGCGTCGAGATCGTCCAGGGCACGGTCTACCGGTACTGGCGCGTGGAGCTCGTCGACGGCGAGCGCCTCGCGCCGTGGGTGCGGCCACCCGGCGCCTGATGCGCGTCCCTCAGCAGCGCTGAGCCGGTTTGCTGTAGGTCGTGTTGCTGGGGGTGGCCACGTAGTAGTCCGTCACGTAACGGCCGTTGTCGAGACGGTCCCAGATCTTCGTGGTGCCCACCGCCGAGCCGGACTTCTGGCAGACCACCCACGCCAGGGACCCGTTGGGCGACGTGCCCCCGACGGAGGACGAGGTGCCCGCGCCGGTGTGTTCGGCGAGGGTCGCGGAGGTCTGGTAGGGGTATGTGCAGCGCGGCAACGGGGCGCTGTAGGTCGTCTTGGACGGGGTGCTGACGTAGTAGTCGGTGACGTACGTGCCGTCCGTGAGCTTGTCCCATACGGCCGTGGTGAAGACCGTTGAACCGGGCGCCTGGCACACCACCTTGAGGGCGGAATTGGGCGCGTGCGACGTGGAGACCGGGTAGCTCGTCGAGGGGCCGGTGCGGGCGTTGAGCGTGGTGGAGCTCTTCACCGTGTAGGTGTACGCCACGGTGGCGACCGGCGCGTCGAGCCTGTCGGTGTCGATATTGAGGGTGACGGCGCCGTAGGTCTCGTTGTGGCCGCCCTTGAACTGCTTGGCCCGCTGGTGGACCGCCCACTTGGAGTCGGCGATGTTGGTCCAGCCCTTGAGGGAGTCGACCGAGTCGTAGCGGGCGATCCAGAGCGCGTCGGGGCGGGCGTAGGTCGTCGAGGTGTAGACGTCCGAGAGCTGCTTCGCCCCGAGGTTGAGGTTCATGTACACGCCCGAGACAAAGCCGAGGCGGTGCAGCTCCTTCGTCCAGGCGGAGACGAACGCCAGCACACCGGTCCGGCAGGTGGCGTCGGTCTGCGTGTAGGCCTCGATGTCGTTGTAGACGACGCTGCCGGGCTGCATGCCGAGCGCCTTCGCCTTCCCGATCGCGTCGGCGGCCGCGGCCGTGCCCTGACCCTTGGCGGTCGCTGCGGCCCGGCTGATCTTGGCGTCGGTGGGCCGGCCGCCGCACGGCGGTTGCAGACCCTTGTAAATGGGCAGCAGACGCCACGGTCGGCCGTCGGGAGGCTTCAGCGCGGACACGGACGCGACCCACGACGCGGTCAACTGCGGCTGGGCGCAGGTGCGGGTGATGCCCCCGATGTAGACCCCGACGGCCCGGTACGGGGACGCGCCCCACGCCTGGATCGCCGACAGCGCCGGTGCCGTACAGGTGTCGAAGGCGAGTCCGGAGTAGCGGGTCGCGCTCGCTCCGGCCGGATACGCGACCGACGTGGCCGGTTCGGCGGCGGCGGGCGGGGCGAAGGTCAGGGCGGAGCCGGCGCTCAGTACGCCGGTGGCCGTGAGGACGAGGAATCTGCGACGGATGCGGCGGATACGAAGGCTGTGGTGCGGGTGCGACATGACTGCCCCCCGGGGCGGCTCGGGACCGTGAGACCAGAATGCCCCGTTCTGCTCCGTCTGGACCCTGCGCCGCCGGGGTTTGTTGAGGGAATGGGACACTCGGCGTGTGCGTCCCGCCGCCGGTACCCGGGGAGCGCCCGGGCGCCGGCGACGGAACGGCTCTGCTCACTGCCTCAGCTGCTACAGCCGCTTGAACCGCTACAACTGCTTCAGCGGCCGTAGCGGATCAGTGCCCGCACCATCCGGCACGTCGTGTCCGACGGCGGGTGGACTCCGATGCTCTCCGCCGTCGCTCGTATCTTGCGGTTGTCCGCCGTCGCCGGGTGGTAGACCCCCGAGTCGAGCAGGGCGATCGCCAGGCGCATGGCCTTCAGTCGGCGGTTGTGCGAGACGTACCACTCGCGCGGCTGTCCGGCCGGCAGCGGCTTCTTCTTCAGCGGCCGGTACGTGGACTGGGACGTGGAGACGGACACGGACACGGGCTTCGTCATGAGTGTGGCAACGGCCATCGGCAACCTCCTGGCACGGTGGCGGGACCATCCCGAACTACTGTTCATTCTACTGGCCCCCACTGACAATCGGCCCTGGCCAGACGGTGTTTGAGGGGCGCGTGAGCGGTACTGTGGCGGCATGGAGATCTGGATCAACCCCGCCTGTTCCAAGTGCCGCAGCGCCATCGATCTGCT
Source organism: Streptomyces sp. NPDC005408 (assembly GCF_040606445.1). Taxonomy (NCBI): domain Bacteria; kingdom Bacillati; phylum Actinomycetota; class Actinomycetes; order Kitasatosporales; family Streptomycetaceae; genus Streptomyces; species Streptomyces sp. NPDC005408. The sequence goes on from NZ_JBEXEX010000001.1 coordinate 10,693, forward strand.
CGACGGTGAAGGCGCGTCGTACACCGTCCGCCGCTATCTGGATGACGTCCCCAACGAGGACGAGATCCGGGCCGTACTCGAGCGGCTCGGTCTTGAGCCGTGGGACATCACGCGGACGCAGGAAGCCGCGGCGAAGGAGCTCGGGCTCAAGGAGTGGGCGCGGGACGAGGGTTCACGGGACCGGTGGGTCGCCGCGCTCGCGCAGCACCCCAAGCTGATTCAGCGGCCGATCATCACGGCGGACGACGGGACGGCGGTCGTGGGGCGTACGGACGAGGCGGTACGGGACGCGCTGGGCCGGTCCTCGCAGTAGCTCATGGCGGCAGGAGTCATAGCCGCGGGTCGTGGGCCACGACCAGGTCGGACATCTCCAGCAGATGCACGCGGGTACGGTACGTCAACCGTGCAAGATCGAGAACGTGGAAGCACAGGGGCGGAGTGACGGACCGATTCGAGCGCGCGGCCTACGGAGTCGCCGTGAACCCTTCCGCGCCCAGCAGCGTCCTGCTGCGCCTGCTCGCCAAGGACGATCCCTACCTCCGCAGGGCGATCATGGGGCGCGAGAACCTGCCGCGCGACGTCGCGGACGTGATCGTGGCCCACCCCGACAGACGTGTCCGCATGGACTTCGCCGAAAGCTGGACCGCCGACCCGGAGCAGCGCGCCCGCCTCGTCGACGACCCGGACCCCAGGGTCATCCTCGCGGTGGCGATCGGCCCGAATCCCTACCGCACGCCCGTGCCCCCGCTCCCCGACTGGGCCTACGAGCGGCTCCTCGGCCACCCGGACGCCAATGTGCGGCACGAAACGGTGATGTCCCCGCCCGTCGCGGTACACACCCTGATCGGCTTCGCCGACCACGAGGACCCGTTCTTCCGGCGCACCGCCTGCCGCCGTGTCTGGCACGAACTCCCCGACTCGGTACGGCAGTTGCTGCTCCACGACAAGGACACGGACGTGCGCCGCGCCGCGTCCTTCCAGGTCTGCCACGAGGACGAGGAGCGCACCACGGAGCTCGTCGACGAGCTGCCGGAGGCGGGGTCCTGGCGGCTCATGGACATACTCAAGCGCGGGAGGCTCAGCCGCGCCGTCGCCGAGCGGATGATGGCCCAGCCGCGCTTCACGTCCGACCTCGCCCACAACCCGTCGCTCCCCGCGGACCTGGTGGCGAAGCTTGCGGCCCACCCCGATCCCCACGTGCGGCTCGCGGTCTCGGCCCGCCCCGAGCTGACCGAGGAGGAGCGCGCGGCGATCGACTACGTCGTCGAGCCCGAGGCCCGGCTCGAAACACTGGACTGGGTGCGGGACGCACGCGACGACGTCGACGTACTGCGCCGCTGCGCGACCTCGGCGCACATCTGGCTCCGCCGCAGCGCAGCCGTCTGCCGGGGCATGACCCCCGATCTCGTCGAACTCCTCGCGCGCGACGAGGACTTCGCCGTACGCCTGCTGCTCGCCGAGTTCCACCCGGAACCGCCCCCGGAGCTGCTGCTCGATCTCTACCTGCACGGGACGCAGCACCGGGCCGTCTTCGGCCTGATCGTCAAACTGCCCTTCCCGAGCTCCGGGCTCGCGGCCCGCTTCGCGGACTCCGACGATCCGCGCTGCCGCGACCTGGTTGCACGCGACCCGGGCGCGGCGCCGGAGCTGATCGAGCGGCTGAGCCGAGACCCGGCCCCGTCCGTGCGCTGCGCAGCGGCCCGCGATCCCCGGCTGTCCCTTGCTCGCGTACGGGAGTTGCTGGCCGAGCCGGAGACTGCGAGCGCGGCGGCCATGAACCGTGACCTCCCCTTCGAGGACATGCACGCGGTGCTCGACGGCGCGGGCATCCCCGCCTGAGCGCTGCCCTCTGAGCACCGCGCGCGCCGGCCGTCAGCGCTCGTCCGTGCCCGCGACCTTCCCCGTCGCGAGAGCGATCCGGTTCCAGGTGTTGATGGTGAAGATCAGCGCCAGCAGGTGAGCCAGCTCCTGCTCCTCGAAGTGGGCAGCCGCCTCGGCGTACACCGCGTCCGGCACTCCGGCGTCCGCGACCAGGGTGACCGCCTCCGTCAGGGCGAGCGCCGCCTGTTCCTTCTCCGTGAAGAAGTGCTTCGCCTCCCGCCAGAGGGACGTCATGTGCAGACGCTCCTCATTCTCGCCCGCCTTGCGTGCGTCGCCGGTGTGCATGTGCAGGCAGTACGCACAGTGGTTGAGCTGCGAGGAACGGATCTGCACCAGCTCCACCAGCGTCGGGTCCAGGCCCTCGCGGGCCGCCGCGTCCAGGCCGATCACGGCGCGGAAGGCCTTCGGGGCCAGCTTGGCGAAGTTGACTCGGGTCACGGTCTGCTTGATCTCTGTCGTCGTCATGTGTACGAATCTAGAGGCGCAGGCGACCGGCAGTGGGGTGCATTTCAGTGGCAGAATCATGGGTCAATTCGGCGGAGAGTCTCGGCGCCGATCTGCATCTGGAGCTGAAGGGCGCGGGCAGTCGGCGCGCCCTGCTGATGCAGGCTCTGCGGGAGGCCGTCCGGAGCGGGCGGCTGGCGCCGGGGACCAGGTTGCCGCCGTATCGTTCGCTCGCCGCCGACCTCGGGATCTCCCGCAACACCGTCGCCGACGCGTACGCCGAGCTCGTCGCCGAGGGCCGGCTCACCGCGCGCCAGGGCTCGGGGACCCGGGTTGCCCAGCAGGTCGCGCCGGTGGCTCCCGTACGCAGACAGCGCACGCCGACGCGGTCGAGCCGCCCCGCGTACAACCTGGTGCAGGGGCAGCCGGACCCCTCCGCCTTTCCCCGGGGCGCCTGGGTCGCCTCGGCGCGGCGCGCGTTGAGCCTCGCGCCGCACGACGCGTTCGGGCCCGGCGATCCGCGGGGGCGGGCCGAGTTGCGGGAGGCGCTCGCGGAGTATCTGGCACGGGTGCGCGGGGTGCGGACCGCTCCGGGGCGGATCGTCGTCTGTTCGGGGGCCGCGCATGCCCTGCGGCTGCTGGCGGGGGTCGTGGGCGGCCGTTGGGCGGTGGAGTCGTACGGGCTGCCCTTCCACCGCGGGCTGCTCGCGGGCGAAGGCGTACGCACCGTGCCGCTGGCGGTCGACGAACACGGCGCGAGAGTTGGGGAGTTGGGGAAGGTCCGCGGCGTGCTGCTCACTCCCGCGCACCAGTTCCCGACGGGCGGGCCGCTGCATCCCGAGCGGCGCGCGGCCGTCGTGGACTGGGCCCGCTCGTCGGGCGGGCTGATCCTGGAGGACGACTACGACGGCGAGTTCCGTTACGACCGTCAGCCGGTCGGCGCGGTGCAGAGCCTTGATCCCGACCGGGTGGTGCTGATGGGCTCGGTGAGCAAGAGCCTCTCCCCCACTCTGCGGCTCGGCTGGATGGTTCTGCCCGAACAGCTGGTGGACGACGTCGTGGCGGCGAAGGGCGAGCGCGAGCAGTACTCCAGTGCCACGGAGCAGCTCACGCTCGCCGACTTCATCACCTCGGGGGCGTACGACCGGCATGTGCGCACGATGCGCCGGCGCCACCGCCGGCGGCGCGACCAGCTGGTGGCGGCTCTGGCGGAGCGGGCGCCGCACGTGCGGGTGAGCGGGATCGCGGCGGGGCTGCATGCCGTGCTCGAACTGCCGCCGGGGACCGAGCGGGCCGTGGTGAAGGCCGCGGCCTGGCAGGGGCTGGCGGTGGAGGGACTCGACGACTACCGGCATGGTGACTTCCCGGCGGACGGCCTGGACGGACGGGACCGGCGTGACGGACTGGTGGTCGGGTACGCCACTCCGCCCGAGCACCTGTACGCCGGGGCTCTGGACGCGTTGTGCCGTGCTCTGCCGCCGGAGTGAATATCCGCTGATCAAGCCCCCGTAGCCCGCTGACCAGCCCCAACCTTAAGAAAAGTTAAGGAAGTTGTGGGTGGGACTGCTGAGAAGAACCTGAGGGCTACTCGTACGTAACGGCACACGGAACCGACCCGACAGGAGTCCCACGTGTCGCGCAAGAAGACCCTCAGCGGTAAGAAGAAGATCGCCATGCTCGTCGGCGCAGCCGTCGTCGTCGGCGGTACGGCAGTGGTCATGACCGGCACCAGCAACGCGTCGGTGGCCTGCGACGGGCTGGTCACGGCCCTGCAGAACAACGAGAAGTTCATCGCCGACCAGCGGGCCAATCCGGACGCGCAGTCCGAGGCGAGGATTGCCAACCGGCAGGCGGTCGTCGAGGAGATCAAGCGGAAGCAGGCCGCTTCCGGGTGCGAGGTGGGAGGCGGGGGAGGTGAGGCCGCTCAACCGCCCGCGGAAAACCAGGGCGGCAACGAGGCCGGTGACCAGAACGGCGGCCAGGCCGGTGACCAGGCCGGTGACCAGAACGGCGGCGGCCAGGCGAACGGCGAAGTCGTCTGCGCCGGATCGACCGTGACCCTGTCGGGCGAGGGCGGCGCCCCCGCCGCCTCAAGCAACCAGTTCCCGATCGGCACCACCCTCAAGGTGACCAACCTCGACAACAACAAGTCGACGACCGTCAAGGTCACTTCCACCTCCGGCAGCTGCGCCCTGCTGAACAACGCGGCCTTCGAGCAGGTCCGCGAGCCCGGCAAGAACCTCATCCGCAAGGCCCGCATCGAGAAGATCGGCAACGGCGACCAGGGCGGGAACCAGGCCGGTGACCAGAACGGCGGCGGCCAGGCCGGTGACCAGGGTGGAAACCAGGCCGGAGATCAGGCCGGTGACCAGGCCGGTGACCAGAACGGCGGCGGTCAGGCGAACGGCGAAGTCGTCTGCGCCGGATCGACCGTGACCCTGTCGGGCGAGGGCGGCGCCCCCGCCGCCTCAAGCGGCCAGTTCCCGATCGGCACCACCCTCAAGGTGACCAACCTCGACAACAACAAGTCGACGACCGTCAAGGTCACTTCCACCTCCGGCAGCTGCGCCCTGCTGAACAACGCGGCCTTCGAGCAGGTCCGCGAGCCCGGCAAGTTCCTCATCCGCAAGGCGCGGATCGAGCGCGTCGGCTGACCTGACGGCCGACCCCGGCGGAATCCAGTACGAAGCCCAGGACGGTGCCGCACCCCATACGGCACCGTCCTGCCCGTACCTACCCGCGCGTCGGAAGCTGCGTCTCAGCCTCCGCCAGGATCTCCGTCAGCCGCAGCCCGAACCGTAGGTCGCAGTCGTGCGCACGCCCCGTACGCGCCGACTCCAGCAGCGCGTCCACGGCCGTACCGAACGAGCCCACCGCATCGCCCCACTCCGGCAGTGCGACCGTCCCCTGGTCGCCGACGAGTTCGATGCTCACGCCCGACGCGTTCACCGGCGCGCTCAGGCCGAGCGTCGACGAACTCGACGCCCCCGACGTGTGCCGCAGCACCAGATGCACGGTGTCCAGCGGCCCGCGCGCCGCCGTCACCTCCGTGACATCGCCGAGCACCGGGATCAGTACGGAGAGCACATGCGGGCCGACATCCCACAGTCCGCCCTTCTCGCGCCGCCACGGGGAGGCGGCGTACGGGCTGTCCGCGCCCGGTGCGTAGAGCGAGCCGAGCCACTGCGCGCGGGCCGTGAACCAGCCGTCCACCGCCGCCTGTTCGGCGATCCAGGGCGCGGTGTCGGCGGCGAAGCGCAACGTGCAGAAGACCACCGAAGCGACCCCGGCGCGCTCTGCGGCCCGGGCCGTCTCCGTCGCCGCTGCCACGCTCGTGGCGACCGGCTTGTCCAGCAGAAGGTGGCAGCCCGCCGCGGCGGCGCGGGCCGCGAGCGGCGCCTGGATGTCCGGCGGCAGCGCGAAGGCGACCACGTCACAGGCAGCGAAGAGAGCGTCGGCGCCCTCGTCGCCGGAGTGGTCCGTGGTGCCGTGCGAGGCGGCGAGCGCGGCGGCCGCCTCGGGCCGTCTGGCCCACACCCCGGTGAAGTCGACATCCGGGTGCGCGGCGAGCGCGGGAGCCTGAGTGCGCTCCGCCCAGGGGCCGGCGCCGAGTAGTCCGATACGCAGCTGCTTCGCGGGCTTCGTCATGCGGCCAGTCTGCCCGCCCGCTGCGGACATGCGTCGTCAACTACCTGTCGTTGCCGTGACAGTCCCGCGGTGGCGAGCGCCAACCTGCCTGTATACGACACGGACGGCTTCGAGTCCCTGCTCAAGCACGGGGTCAGCCCGATGGCCGGGGACGAGGTCCTGTCCGGCTGATTCAGGCCGGATGAGGGAGCGGGTCTGGCGATGGGGGCACCTCCCGTGCCCGAAGGGCTACGGGCAGCATCGCAAGGCGTGAGGATGGGGGTCCCCCCGCCGAAGGCAGGGGGAGAGCCGACGCGGAGCGTCGGCGACCGACGACAACGCAGCGAAGTGCCGTGCCAGGGCACGCGAGCCCGGCACGATCAGCCGGCCAGGACCTACACTCCGGGCACCACGGGGGGCGGCGCGGTCGGGCGGCGCCCGCGGCAGGTGAGCGGCAGGAGCAGCCCGCATGACGCGCGTGTTCATAGCTTCGTCCACGGAGGGCCGGCCGTTCGCCCAGGCGGTGGCGGCCGTGCTGGCGCGGCAGGGGGTGGAGCCGCTGCTGTGGTGGAGCCAGCAGTGTTTTCCACCTGGCATGACGCTGCTGGACTCGCTGTTACGGCTGATCAACGAGGCGGACGGGGCGCTGATCATCGCCACGCCCGACGACCGGACCACGCGGCGCGGGGCGACGAGTTACGCCCCGGCGAGCAACGTCCTTCTGGAGTACGGGCTGTTCACCGGGCGTCTTGGCCAGGCGCGGGTGGCGATCGTGACGGTGGGGGATCCCGATCTGCCGTCGGATCTGGGCGGCGTCGTCCATCTGCGGATGGGGTCGCCCGCGGCGTACCAGGATCCTTCGGTGTACGAGTCGGTGGAGATCGAGCCCAGGATCGTGCCGTGGCTGCGCACCCTGGACGCGGTGAGCAGCAACGGGGCAAGGATCGCGAGCCTGCTCAGCCGGCTGGCGCCACAGGCCAAGCCGCGGGACCGGGTCCGGCTCAAGGCGCGGGTGCTGTGCGACCAGCTCGACTCTCGGGCGTTCCCCAAACTGCCCGAGGCGCAGGTGCTGGACATCTTGCGCCGCTATGCGCTCTCGTACCGCCACGAAGAGCGAGTCGGACATACAGTGAAAACGCCGGTCGCCGGCTATCTCGATCTGACACGCGTCGCTCCGGAATCCCTCGACCAGCGAGTCCTGGCAGGCCACCTGGCCTACCATGTGGCCGAACTGGTCAACCGCAAGGTAATGCGGCCGACACTGCTTGCCGTTTCGAAAGTGGCGGCCACCGGCATCTTGAGTGCGGCGGCCGACCTGCTTCCCTTCCCCGCCGTCTACGTAAGCCCCTATGGCCCGAACCGTGACAACCCCGTCGAGGGTTTTTACGAGAAGGGCGACCGCGCCGTGTTGTTGCACGATGTGGCCTTGAGCGGACATCATCTGGTCGATTGCATGACCGCTCTCCGGTCCGCAGGAATCAATGCCAGGCATATTGTTGCACTCGCCGAACACGACGGTCAGAACGAGGCTCTCGATTCATTGCTCGAAGAAAACGGGATCATGATGCACACCGCCGTGAAGTTCACCCCAGGCACCGGACACCACCCGCAGGCGGTGGAGACGATCCAGCCCTTGGGCATCACCGGCGCGCCGGACCCGGACGACGTCCTGCAGTGCCTGCTGTGCGATGTGCTCCATGACGCCGAAACCACGCCTTTTCGGAGCCTGTTCGGTCGCGAGGAACTGGCTTCCGAGGTGCTGGCGCGGGCCGACGGCTTCGTGGTCGTCGCGGACGTCGCCCCGCTGACCCGCGGCCATGTCCTCATCGTCCCCGACGAGCACGCGCTGTCCATGGCGGACCTCTCCCCGGCGGCACTCGCACGGCTGGAAATGCTGCGCAGACATGTCACTTCGGTCATTCGCGAGGGCTACGCATCGGAAGTCGTCGCATTCGAGCACGGATTGTGCGATCCGAATCTCAGTTCCGCCTGCGGAATCGACCACGCGCATCTCCACCTCATGCCGCTGGACGCACCTGTCACACCGCTCTTCCTCAGCAGATTCGCCTGCCATGAAATCGGATCCCTGTCCGAACTGCCGCGGGTGAACGAGGCGCGCCAGGAATACCTTCTGCTGATCGACCAGGAGGGCTCGCACCATTTCGCCACGGCGCAGGTGCCGACGAGTCAGTTCTTCCGCAAGATGATCGCCGATATCAGCGGCGAGATGCTGTGGAAATGGAACGACAAATTCCTGCTGGGTGACCGGGAAGAGACCCGCACCAGGATTCTGGAACTGCACAGCCTCTTCGGTACGGTCAGGGGCTGAGCGGACCAAGGGGCAGGGTGCTCACCTCACGCCGGTCCGGGTCACCGGTCCGGCGTAACGTGGGGTTCACAAACGGGCAACGGCCGGGAAATCCCGTATTGCGAAGCTGCGCGACATACCGCTGCACCCGCAAAGGATGAGGCCCCGTGACCTTCAAGGCTGAGTACATCTGGATCGACGGCACCGAGCCGACCGCCAAGCTTCGTTCGAAGACGAGGATACTGACGGACGGGGCCGAGCTTCCCATCTGGGGCTTCGACGGATCCAGCACCAACCAGGCCAAGGGCCACGCCTCGGACCGGGTACTCAAGCCGGTCTTCTCCTGCCCGGACCCGATCCGCGGCGGCGACGACGTCCTCGTGATGTGCGAGGTCCTCAACACGGACATGACCCCGCACGAGTCCAACACGCGTGCGGCGCTCGCCGAGGTCGCCGAGAAGTTCGCAGCCCAGGAGCCGATCTTCGGCATCGAGCAGGAGTACACCTTCTTCAAGGGCTCCCGCCCCCTCGGCTTCCCCGAGAGCGGCTTCCCGGCCGCGCAGGGCGGCTACTACTGCGGCGTCGGCGCGGACGAGATCTTCGGCCGTGACGTCGTCGAGGCGCACCTGGAGAACTGCCTCAAGGCGGGTCTCGGCCTCTCCGGCATCAACGCCGAGGTCATGCCGGGCCAGTGGGAGTTCCAGGTCGGCCCGCTCGCCCCGCTCGAGGTCTCGGACCAGCTGTGGGTGGCCCGCTGGCTGCTCTACCGCACCGCCGAGGACTTCGAGGTCTCCGCGACGCTCGACCCCAAGCCGGTGAAGGGCGACTGGAACGGCGCGGGCGCGCACACCAACTTCTCGACCAAGGCGATGCGCGAGGGCTACGACGCGATCATCACCGCCTGCGAGTCGCTGGGCGAGGGCTCCAAGCCGCTCGACCACGTCAAGAACTACGGCGCGGGCATCGACGACCGCCTCACCGGTCTGCACGAGACCGCCCCGTGGAACGAGTACAGCTACGGCGTCTCGGACCGCGGCGCCTCGGTCCGTATCCCGTGGCAGGTCGAGAAGGACGGAAAGGGCTACATCGAGGACCGCCGTCCGAACGCCAACGTCGACCCGTATGTCGTCACGCGGCTGCTCGTCGACACCTGCTGCACCGCTCTGGAGAAGGCCGGACAGGTCTGATCCCGCTGTCATGCCGCGTTCACAAGGGCGTCCACCGGTCCGGCCGGTGGGCGCCCTTCGGCGTGAATCACGCAAAGAGAGCGTAAGGGCCGTATCAACGTGTGGAAGCGCAGTGCTGCCACACCATGTCATCTGCTTCAATAGGCCCATGGCCAGCTACCAGCACATCGCGACAGGTCGCACCGACCTTGAGCCGTTCTGGCCTTCCCGGCAGCACCATGACTTCGACCGGGTGTGTTGCCGCGCGGTGAACGCGCAGGCCCTCTAAAGCCGCTCACTCCGGTCTTCGGCCAGCGCGCACGACGTACGTCCGTCACATCGACTCGACGACTCCTCCGCGCGAAAAGAGCTGACCCTCTCATGGCGAACTCCCATTCCTTCTCCGCCGTTTCGGCAACCACCACCCTGCCCCCCGCGGGCCGTCACCGACTGCGTGCCGTCGACCGCGACGAGGTCGTCGCACCGGCCGCCCTCGTCGATGTCGCCGACTTCCTGCCGCCGGGTGCCACCTGGCTGCCCGCGCCCCCGCACACCCTGCCCACCCTTCCGGGCCGGCCGCCGATGGTCGGCTACCTCGTCCTCGTACCGGCCGATCAGCAGCCGGAGCAGGAGCCGGGTGAGCAGGGTGACGGTCCGGTACGGATCGACTCCCAGCAGCGCACCGCCCTGGTGGACGGTCGGGTCCTGGATCTGACCTACCTCGAATTCGAGCTGCTCGCGCATCTGGTGGCGCACCCCCACCGGGTGCACACCCGCGACCAGTTGGTGACCACGGTGTGGGGCTACGGGCATGTGGGCGACGGCCGGACCGTCGACGTCCATGTGGCGCGGCTGCGCCGGAAGCTGGGCGCCGAGCACCGCCGGGCGATCCAGACGGTACGGCGGGTCGGCTACAAGTACACGCCGTAGTTCTCGCCGGTTTTCCTGGCAGCAGAATCGCTGTACCCACCACGGTCCCGCCAGGCAGAGTCGCCGGTATGAGACTTCTGATTCTGGGGGGCACGGAGTTCGTCGGGCGTGCGGTGGTCGAGTCGGCCCTGGCGCGCGGCTGGGAGGTCACCGTCTTCCACCGCGGGCGGCACGAGGCACCGGCCGGTGTCGCCACGCTGCTCGGCGACCGCACGGCGCCCGACGGTCTGGCGGCGCTCGCCGAGGGTGCGTGGGACGTCGTCGTCGACACATGGTCGGCGGCGCCGTCTGCCGTACGGGACGCCGCCCGGCTCCTCGCCGGGCGAGTGGGTCGCCATGTCTACGTATCGAGCTCTTCGGTGTACGCCTGGCCACCGGCGGTCGGTTACGACGAGACCGGCCCGGTGGTCGAGAGTTCGGCCGACGCGGTTGATGTGCCGTACGCCGAGGCCAAGCGGGGCGGTGAACTGGCCGCGGTCGAGTCCTTCGGCGAGGACCGCTCCCTGCTGGTCCGCGCGGGCCTGATCATCGGCCCCTGGGAGAACATCGGCCGCCTGCCGTGGTGGCTGCGCCGAATGGCCCGCGGCGGCCCGGTCCTCGCACCGGGGCCGCGGGACACGCCGCTGCAGTACATCGACGTACGCGACCTCGCGGACTGGATCGTGCAGGCGGCGGAGCAGGGGCTGAGCGGTCCGTACAACCTGGTGAGCGAGCAGGGGCACGCGACGATCGGTGAGCTGCTGGAGGCGTGCGCGCGGGTCACGGGGACGACTGGCGCGACGCCGGAGCTGCGGTGGACTCCGGCGGAGGCGATCCTCGCGGCCGGGGTCGAGCCGTGGACGGACCTGCCGATCTGGATTCCCCGGGCCGAGCGGCCCGAGCTCTTCAACGCGGTGCATGGCGTGGGCGTCGCGCGGGCCTTGGAGTCCGGGCTGCGGTGCCGGCCGGTCGCGGACACGGTAAGGGACACGTGGGCCTGGCTCCAGTCCATCGGCGGGACGGCGCCGCAGCGGGCGGACCGGCCGGTGGTGGGGCTGTCGCCGGAGGTGGAGGCGAAGGTTCTGGGGGCGTGACGGTTCGCCTGCGGCGGGCTTTGCCCCCACCCCGCCCCAGTCCGTAACTGGGGGCAAGCCTCCAGACCCCTGCGCCGGCTTCGCGGCGCGAACTGGGGGCTCCGCCCCGGGCCCCCGTACGCCCTTCGGGCGTGTCCTCAAACGCCGGACGGGCTGACCGAGTAGGTGGTCTGGAACAGATGCAGCTGATGGCTGGCGAGCGAGAGCAGACCGAAGGCCGCCATGCACGCGGTCAGCGCCAGGCCGACCGGCAGAAGTGCCGCGACGACCGCGCCGAAGGCGACGAGCAGAATGCCGAGTGCCAGCGGCACCGCAGTGAACTCGGCCGTCTTGAAGTCCTCGGAGAGCAGATCCCCGAGCCACTTCTCCGAGCTGGCCTGCCCGAACTGGTGGACCTCGACGCCCTGTTGGGCCCTGCCCGTGTCCCGTACGGCATCGAGCACCGGCTGCACCCGGTCCGCGGCCGTCTTGGAGTCGCCCTTGATCTCGAAGCGGATCAGCGCTTCCCTGCCGTTCTTCGAGGGGAGCGGCGGCTCGACCTTCTGTGCCTCGCCGGTCTTCTCGATCGCTGCCGCGCGCTCGTGTGCCGCGTCCTTCCAGCCGCCGGCCGTCCTGCTGCTGACCATCACGAGCTCACCGGCCGGCTGGTCCAGGCCCGCGTCGTCGAGGATCTTCTGGGCTCGCGCGGACTCGCCGGTGCCCTGTTCGGACTCGGACATCTCGACCATCCCCGATGCCCCGCCGACAGCCGTGGCGAGGACGACGAAGAGCAGCCAGCCGATGATCGCCGTTTTGCGGTGGTGTGCGCTCCACACACCCAAACGTGCCGCGAGGTTACGCCTCATGGCGTTTCGCCCCCAGAAGTAAGCGCCGAATACGTCGAGTACGACGCTAGGAATCCGCGGGCCCCCGGCCCCAGCCGTCAGAGCCCCCTCCCCTGGAGACGAAAGGCGAGCTCAGGAGGGTGGTGTCAGGTACACCCCCGCACGGTGGCGGAGCCCAGTGCCCTCGGCCGCGCACTGCGTCCACACTTGTGTCCGAGACCGATCAACGAGGGGAACTCCATGAACGCGACGAAGGCACGTGACGCGGTGGTCGCCGGCGCACAAGGCCTGGCCCTGACACTGATGGGCCTGATCGGGTCGATCACGCTCTTCGTCCTCTCGGTGGTCTCCATCTGCCTGATCGCCATCGGGGTGGGTGTGTTCACCACTCCCGCCGTACTGACCCTGGTGCGGGCGCACGCCAACCAGCGGCGGCTGCTGGCGGCCCAGTGGTCGTCGGTGGGCATCCCCGTCCCGTACCGCCCCTTCCCCCGCGACATGCGCGCCGGCATCACCGGCCAGGTCGAGCGCTGCACGCTGATGCTGAAGGACCCGGCGACCTGGCGGGATGTGCAGTGGCTGCTCGTGGACATGACTGCCGGCGTGATCGTCTCGATCCTCGCGCCCGCGCTGGTGCTCGACGGCATCTTCGGGCTGCTGCTCCTGACCGGCCTGTGGAAGCCGATCGTCGAGGCGGACGGCACCTACTGGTACGCGTTCGTGCCGGTCGACAGCTGGCCGACGGCGGGCCTGGCCGCGCTGCTCGGCGTGGTCTGGCTGACCGTCGCGACGAACGCCAACCGCCTCCTGGTCCGCTCCCACTTCAGGCTGACCCGCGCGATGCTCGCCCCGAACCACGAGATGGAGCTGGAGCAGCGCATCGACCGGCTCACCGAGACCCGGCACGACGCCCTGGACACCTCCGCGGCCGAACTGCGCCGTATCGAACGGGATCTGCACGACGGTGCGCAGGCCCGGCTTGTCGCCATGGGCATGAACCTCGGCACCGTCGAGGCGCTGATCGAGAAAGACCCCGCGCAGGCGAAGGAGCTCATCTCCAAGGCGCGCGAGTCCTCCGCCGAGGCGCTGACCGAGCTGCGCGATCTGGTGCGGGGCATCCACCCGCCGGTTCTGGCGGAGCGCGGGCTCGGGGACGCGGTGAAGGCGCTGGCCCTGCGGCTTCCGGTGAACACCGAGGTGGATGTGGAACTGCCCGGCCGCGCCGACGCCCCGGTCGAGTCGGCCGCGTACTTCGCCGTCAGTGAGACCCTGACCAACGCGGTCAAGCACTCGGGTGCCGACCGGATATGGGTCGATCTGACGTACTCGGACGGCTCGTTGCGTATCGCGGTCACGGACAACGGCAAGGGCGGCGCGGCGATCGGATCCGGCTCCGGGCTGAGCGGCATCGAACGCCGGCTCGGTACATTCGACGGCGTACTGGCCGTCAGCAGTCCCGCGGGCGGCCCCACCATGGTCACCATGGAGATCCCTTGCGAGTTGTTCTAGCCGAAGATCTGTTCCTGCTGCGTGACGGCCTTGTCCGCATGCTGGAGGCGTACGACTTCGAGATCCTGGCGGCGGTGGAGAGCGGGCCCGAACTGACCAAAGCACTCGCGGAGTTGGAGCCGGACGTCGCCGTCGTCGACGTCCGGCTCCCGCCGTCGCACACGGACGAGGGCCTGCAGTGCGCCCTGGCGGCGCGGCAGGCCCGGCCGGGACTGCCGGTGCTCGTCCTCTCCCAGCATGTGGAGCAGTTGTACGCGCGCGAGCTGCTGGCCGACGGCAACGGCGGGGTCGGGTATCTCCTCAAGGACCGGGTCTTCGACGCGGATCAGTTCATCGACGCGGTACGGCGGGTTGCCGCGGGCGGTACGGCGATGGATCCGCAGGTGATCTCCCAGCTGCTGTCGCGGCGGGCGCAGGACAAGCCGTTGGGCGGACTGACCCCGCGTGAGCTGGAGGTCATGGAGCTGATGGCGCAGGGCCGTTCCAATGCGGCGATCGCCGGGCAGCTGGTGGTGACGGAGCGGGCGGTGGCCAAGCACACGTCCAACATCTTCGTGAAGCTGGGCCTGCCGGTCTCGGACGACGACAACCGGCGGGTGCTGGCGGTCCTGGCGTACCTCGACCGCGACAGCTGACCGGGCCGTCCGGCGATGACGCAGTGCGTCAGGCATGGTACTCCGTGAGGTCGATCGCGTAGACGTGCAGCGGGAAGCCGTACACCGGGTGCGTCGTCTCGCTTTCCAGCTCCATGCCCAGCTTGCGCATCACGTTCTCCGACGCGTCGTTGCCCAGCCGCGCGATGCTGATGACGCGGTCCAGGCCGCGGTCCTGGAGCGCGAACTCCAGCGTGGCGGCGGCCGCTTCGGAGGCGTATCCCTGACCCCAGAACGGGGTGCCGAGCCGCCAGCCGATCTCTACGGCGGGCAGCACCTCGGGCAGGAAGTGGGGTACGGACAGGCCCACGAAGCCCGCCAGTTCGCCCGAGGCGAGCAGTTCGACGGCGAAGAGTCCGAAGCCCTCCTCGTCCCACTCCTCCTCCCAGCGCTCGATGTCCTCGGCGGTCTGGTCCGGATCGCGTACGGAGCCGTCGCCGATCCACTGCATGACTTGCGGGTCCGCATTGATGTCGGCCATGGGGGCGAGGTCGTCGTCGTGCCAGCGGCGCAGCAGCAGCCGGGGGGTGTGGATCTCGGTCATGCGCCCCATCCTGCCATCCCGGCCGCCGTCCGACTTCGGCGCAATACACCGGGTTTGCTGCTGGAGAATTCTACGAATTCCGCGTTCAAACCAGCTCTGCTTGAACACCCCATGAGCCACACCCGTATGGAACGTCGCGCTTCTCCCTCAGTCGGGACCCCCTTATACCCACACCCGGCGACGAAGCAGAGGAGTTCCATGGGACGCACAAGAAAACGCTCGACGCTGGCGAACCGGGCGATCGTTGCCTCCGCCGCATTGATCCTGGGCGGGGGTGGGCTGGTCGCGGTCAATGTGTATGCATCCGCGGGCGAAGGCTGGTCCTGGTCCGGTCAGGGAAACGAGCAGAATCAGACCAAGAACGCCGAGAACGCCGGACAGGCGATCTCCACGATCGACTGCCCCGAGGTCGCGAACGAAATCCGTGAGGTGCCCGACCAGGCACGCACGGAGGTCGACGGCGAGCTGGCGAAGATGGACAGCCAGATCACCGACGCGTACAAGCAGTTCGCCGACCAGAAGGAGGAGATCGAACGGGATCCCCAGCTGGCGCAGAACGCCATTCTGAACCCGCTGAAGGACAAGCGGGCGGCGAGCATCGACCGTATTTCCACCGCCATCGGCCGGTCCGGCCAGCGCCCCCAGGGACTTGACCCCCTCGCTGCCTGCAACCTGCGCGCGGACGACAACCAGGGCGACGGGAACGGCAACGGGAACAACGACAACGGTCAGGGCAACAACGGCCAGGACGGTGGTCAGAATGGTGACCAGAATGGCGGCCAGGACAACAATCAGGGCAATGACCAGGGCAATGACAATGGTCAGGGCGACAATCAGGGCAACGGCGGCGGTGGCGGACAGGTCGGCAACGGCCCCGAGGCATCCGACTTCGTAGACATCCAGTCCGTCCAGCCCAACGTCGACCAGCCCCAGCAGCAACAGGGCGGCTCCAAGGGATCGTTCGTCACCCAGTGCGGAAAGAACGAGAACGGCAAGTTCAATCCGGACAATGTCATCGTCGCGCCTGGTGTGAGCAATGGCGCGCACCATATGCACGACTATGTCGGCAACCAGGCGAATGACGCATTCGCCAGCGATGACGATCTCGCCAACGGTGACACCAGCTGCCAGAACCAGGGCGACAAGTCCACCTATTACTGGCCGGTCCTGCGACTGCAGAACGGGCAGAACGAGAACGACGCCAATGCGGACGGCGGCGGCAAGGACCAGAACGTCGGAGAGATCCAGACTCCGTCCGAGGTCACGCTGAATTTCGTCGGCAACCCGGCCAGCAAGGTGACCGCGATGCCCCGCTTCCTGCGCATCATCACCGGTGACGCCAAGGCATTCGTGAATGGCGACGCGAACGCCAACGCATCCTGGAGCTGCACTGGTTTCGAGGACCGTCAGCTGAAGGACAAGTACCCGATCTGCCCCGA
The DNA here is from genome assembly GCF_040606445.1 of Streptomyces sp. NPDC005408. Classification (NCBI taxonomy): domain Bacteria; kingdom Bacillati; phylum Actinomycetota; class Actinomycetes; order Kitasatosporales; family Streptomycetaceae; genus Streptomyces; species Streptomyces sp. NPDC005408. The sequence continues at coordinate 27,091 of NZ_JBEXEX010000001.1, forward strand.
GGGCAGCCAGGTGGTGCGCTCCTTCAAGTTCCAGAGCTGCTGGGACGGCCAGAACACCGACAGTGCCAATCACCGCACCCATGTGGCCTTCGCGGACAACAACGGCCAGTGCGGCAATGGATTCAAGGCGATTCCGCAGCTGGTCCAGCGGATCGTCTACGACGTCCCCCCGGGTCCCGGTTTCGCGGTCGACTCCTTCCCCGAGCAGTTGCACAAGCCGATCACGGACCACGGTGACTTCATCAACGTCTTCGACGAGAACCTGATGAACAAGGTGGTGAACTGCATCAACAGCGGCAAGAAGTGCCAGTGACCCGCTGACACGATCCCCTGATACGGCCGGATCGGCTCCCCTGAGAGGGGGGCCGATCCGGCTGTGTCGGCCCCCCGTAACCTGCGCGGTCAGCTCCCGTGGTGACCCGAGTGGCCCGTCTCGCTCCCCCCACTGGCACCACTGCTCGGTGAGTGGTGCTGCGAGCCGGTCTCCACCGTCCCGCCGAGCCGGCCGCGCAGCGCCGTCACCACCTTGGCGTCGCCGACCGCGACCCACTTGCGGCCCACCAGATACGAGCCGCCGTAGTCATTGGCCTCGTTGATCCATTCGCGCTGGCCCCGATCGGTGGCGAAGGTGGCCAGCACATACTTGCCGTCGCCGGTCGTGCAGTTCGCCTGCCGCAGCTCGGCCGCGTCCGTCTGGATGTTCGGCTTGCACTCCGCCTGCTGTGCCAGCTGCTCCAGGGTGCCCGTCGCCGTCTTGGGAGCCTTGTCGGCGTCGCCGCCACGCCCGTCGGCGTCGCCACCGGATCCGCAGGCCGCGGCAAGGGTCAGGGTCAGAAGTGCCAGTGCTGCGCGGGCCGTCCGCCTCGCGCCCGTGTTCGTACTCGTCCGCATCCGGCCATCGTGCCTTGTCGGCCACCTTTCGCGCCGCCGAACTCCCGGTAACCTGCGCGACGCACGCACCTGTTGTGACGGGAGCAACACGGAGGAGCGCTGATGGCCGAGCTGTCGAGACGTACGGTACTGGGCACAGCGGGAGCGATCGGACTAGGTGCGGCACTCGCCGGGCACACCTCCGCGGCCGCCGCGGAGGTGGCCGGATTCGCCACCTCACCCGCCCGCGAAGCACTCAAGCGCCTGCTGCCCCGGCACGCCGGCCAGTTCCGGCTGCGGGCGCTGGAGGGACCCGAGCGTTTCCGGGTCACCGGGGCCACGGGCCGTATCGAGGTCTCGGGCACCAGCCCCGCCGTGCTGCTCACGGCAGTGCACTGGTACCTCAAGTACGTCTGCCGGGCGCACATCTCGTGGTCGGGCAGTCAGCTCGGCCTTCCTGCGCTGTTGCCCGGGCCGCGCGGGGCGCTGGAGCGGTCGGCGACCGTCCCGCACCGGTTCGCGTACAACGACACGCACGACGGCTACACCGCCCCGTACGCCGACTGGGCCCGCTGGGAGCGGCTGCTGGACGTCCTCGCCCTGCACGGCTGCAACGAGGTGCTGGTCACCCCCGGCCAGGAGGCCGTCTACCACCGTCTCCTGATGGACTTCGGCTACTCCGACACCGAGGCCCGCACCTGGCTGCCCGCACCGTCGCACCAGCCCTGGTGGCTGCTGCAGAACATGAGCGGGTACGGCGGCCCGCTCTCCCCCGAGCTCATCGCCGCACGCACGGACCTCGGCAGGCGGATCGCCGACCGGATGCGCGAGCTCGGTATGCACCCGGTCCTGCCCGGTTACTTCGGCACGGTCCCGGACGGCTTCACCGCCCGCAATCCCGGCGCCCGCGTCATCCCCCAGGGCACCTGGAACGGGCTGCGCCGCCCCGACTGGCTGGACCCGCGCACCCAGAGCTTCGCCGACGTCGCCGCGGCCTTCTACCGGCACCAGGGGGAACTGTTCGGCGAGACCGGCCACTTCAAGATGGACCTGCTGCACGAGGGCGGCACCCCCGGCGACGTCCCGGTCGCCGATGCCGCCCGTGCGGTCGAGACGTCGTTGCAGACCGCCCGCCCCGGCGCCACCTGGGTGATCCTCGGCTGGCAGTCGAATCCGCGGCCCGCGCTCCTCGATGCCATCGACACCGACCGGGTGCTGATCGTGGACGGGCTCTCCGATCTGGACACGGTCACCGACCGGGAGAAGGAGTGGGGCGGCGCCCCGTACGCCTTCGGCACCATCCCGAACTTCGGCGGGCGGACGACCATCGGGGCGAACACCGACCGCTGGACGGCCAAGTTCACGGCCTGGCGCGACAAGCCGGGCAGTGCGCTCGCCGGAACCGCGTACATGCCGGAGGCCGCCGAGCGCGACCCCGCCGCGCTCGAGCTGTTCAGCGAGCTCGCCTGGCGCGAGGAGACCATCGACCGGGACGCCTGGTTCGACCAGTACGCCGAGGTCCGCTACGGCGGCGAGGACCGCTCGGCGCGTGCCGCCTTCGCCGCGCTCGCCGCGACCGCGTACAAACTCACCAGCACCGACGGGCGCCCCTACGACTCCTTGTTCGGCCGCCGCCCCGGAATGACCTCGTCGATCGGCACCGCCTTCGATACGGCGGGCTTCGACCGGGCGTTCGCGGCGCTGCTCGGCGTACGGCCTTCGCTGCGCGACAGCGACGCCTACCGCCACGATGTGACCGACGTGGCCCGCCAGGCACTCGCCAACCGGTCCCGCACGCTTCAGCTCCCGCTGCGGGCCGCCTATGCCCACAAGGACGTGGACACCTTCCGCGCCATCTCGGCGCTCTGGCTGAAGCTGATGCGGCTGAGCGACACGATGGCGGGTTGTCACCGCTCCTTCCTGCTCGGGCCCTGGCTGGAGGACGCCAAGCGTCTGGCCACGAGCGCGGACGAGGCGGTGGAGCTGGAGCGCACCGCCCGGGCGCTGATCACGACCTGGGCCGACCGGGCCGCGGCCAATCAGCTCAGCAACTACGCCAACCGCGACTGGCACGGGCTGATCGACGACGTCCATCTGCCGCAGTGGGAGGCTTATCTGGAGGAGCTGGCCACCGCCATGGCCGAGGGCCGCGCCCCCACATCCTTCGACTGGTATCCGGCCGAGGAGGCCTGGACGAAGGACCGGCGGGCCTATCCGGTGCGGGCGACGGGCGACGCCTACCGCACCGCCCGCCGGGTGTACGACACCCTCGCCACCGCCCCCTACCAGGGCTACGTCGATGTCACCGTGGCCCCGCCCGCGTTCACGCCCGGCTCCACCGGCACGGTCACGGCCGCCTTCCGCAACCTCAACGGGCTGGGCTCCACCGGCCGCGTCGACTTCGCTCTGACCGGCCTGGACGCCGAGCCACAGGGTGATCCCTTCCTGCCGAGTGTCCCGGCGGGCGGCACCGGCACGGTCTCCTGGCGGGTGACAGCCCCGGCTGATCCTCTCGACGAGCCGCTGCGCCCGATGCCGTACGAGCTGCGCACGCAGTACGGCCCGCGCGGCGAGGAGCGGGTGACCGTCCCGCAGAAGGGCTCGCTGTTCCTGGCATCGCCACTGGATGCCGTGTGGCGTACGTACACCAGCAACGCGGCCGTCTTCGGGCAGCTCGGCGACCGGCTCGCGGTCAACGGTGGGGGCACCGACCTGTGGCGGGGCACCACCCACTTCGGCACCGCCTACCGCGAGGCCGCGCTGACGGTCGGGGCGAGCGTGGACGTGCGGGTGGACTCCCAGGAGAACACCAGCAGTTGGGCCCGAGCGGGCATCGTCGTCCGCAACAGCCTCGCGCGTCCGGGCGACGCCGGTTTCCTCAATCTGGCCGCGACACCGGGGCAGGGCGTCGTCCTGTCGTACGACACGAACGGCGACGGCACCCTGGACACGTACAAGCGCATCACGGGTGTCAAAGCCCCGGTGCTGCTCCGGCTCACCCGCAACTCCGGGACCTCCTTCACCGGCTCCTGCTCGACGGACGGCGGCACCACCTGGCGTCCGGTCGCCACGGTCTCGGTGCCGGGGGCCGCGGCCGTCCAGGACACGGGCCTGTTCATGAGCGCGGCCAACGGCGGCGGCGGAGCGCGGGGCACAGTCCACTTCAGCGAGTGGTCGATCACATAGGTTGTTTGCATTGATATCGACCAGTTCTGAGCCAGGGAGCCGCCACCATGACCGCGATCCCCGCCACCACCGTCGCCAATCTCCGCGACCTCGGAGGCACGCCCCTGCCCGCGGGCCATTCCGTGCGCTCGGGTCTGCTCTTCCGCTCCGGGCAGCTCGACCGGCTCGATCCCACCGCAGATCCGGCCTTCGCCGCCCTGGGGATCCGTACGATCGTCGATTTCCGTACCGAGGCCGAGCGCCGCGCCCGCCCGGACCGCATCCCCGCCGGCGGCCGGCTGCTGCTCGCCGACGTGCTCGCGGACCAGGTCTCGTCCGGGCTGCTGCCGGCCGCCGCGAAACTCAAGCAGGTCCTGGCCGATCCGGTGCTCGCCGAGCGGGAGTTGGGCGGCGGCCGGGCACAGCAGCTGTTCGCCGACACCTATCGCGGCTTCGTCACCTCCGACTCGGCGCGCGCCGCCTACAGCGCCTTCCTGAACGAGGTCGCGGACCCCGATGCGGGCCCGCTGCTCTTCCACTGCACGGCGGGCAAGGACCGCACCGGCTGGGCCGCGACGATCGTCCTCACCCTGCTCGGCGCGCCGCCGGAGGCGGTGGAGGCGGAGTACCTCGCCGTCAACCCGGCGGTACGGCAGGCCTTCGCGCCGCTCATCGAGGGCTTCATCGCACAGGGCGGCGATCCCGAGACCGCCCTCGCGGTCATCGGTGTGGTGCCGGAGTATCTGGCGGCGGCGCTGGAGGAGGTCGACGGCCGCTACGGCACGATGGAGAAGTACGTGGTCGAAGGGCTCGGCGTGCCGGTCCAGGCGATCGAGCGCATCCACGAACGACTCGCGGGCTGAAGGCGGGCGCCGCCCGTTCGAGGGGCGGCGAGTGACCATAGGACCATTCGCTCGTTCTGCTGAACGTGCGCCCACAGGATGTCGTCACCACCCCCGTCCCGCCTGCTCCCGACCCCGGCCCCGTCGCGGTCGAGCAGGCCGAGGCGGCCCTCGTCGAGCACTACCCCCGGCTCGTGCGGATCGCGTATCTCGTACTGCCCCCGTCCCTCGGCCGCAATCGCCGTGTGCTCACCGCACACGCGCTCGCGCAGCGCTCGCTGCCGCGCGGCCGCACCACACCGGCGGGGGCCATCGACGCCGCGGACTCGGCGATTCCGGGCTCCCGCCGGGCGCCGGGCGACGCCGACCCCGGCTATGTGTATGTACGGGGACGGGTGCTGCGCCAGGCCCTGGACGCCGGGCTCCCGCTGAAGCGCCTCGCCCGGCCGAGGCGCGCCCAGCTCCCGCCCCTGCTGCCCCATGTCTGGGGGCTGCGGGTCTTCCCGCGTTCCGGCGGAGCAGATGAACTCGCCCTGGACCAGCACCTGTCCGCGCTCTCCGGGGCCGCCCGCGCCGCCTATGTGCTGCGCGGCCTGGAGGAGCTGGCCGACGCCGATGTACGTCATGTGCTCACCGCCGCCGGGGTGGCGGACCCGCATGCCGCGCTGGCCGAGGCGGACGGAATGGTCGCGGCGGTGGGGGCGGGGGCGGCCGCGCTGCTCGAGTCGCCCGAGTTCGATCCGTGTTCGCTGCAGGCCCGTCCCACCGATCTGATGCGCCGCCGCCAGCATGTCAAGGCGGCCCTGGTGGCGGCCGCGGCCCTCGCGGTGTGCGGGGCGCTGCTCGGGCTGCCGGGCGACGGCTGGGGTCCCGACGGTGCGGCCGCGCCGCCGTACGCACGTAATCCCGCCGCCGAATCCGCCCTGGATCCGGCCAAGTTGATCCGGGTCTCCCCCGCGGCATGGCAGCACTCCACCCGTACCGACTTCTCCGTCTGGCCCACCCGTGGCGGTCTCGCCGATGACAGCGCCCTGCTGCGCCGTGCGCTCGCCGTATGGGCGAGGCCCGGCGTCGAGGTCCAGGTCTCCGCGACCCCCGGCACACCGCCGGGACCGCCGATGGGTTCGCCGCAACTGCTGTACGCGGGCGAGGTCGACCAGGCGAACGTGGTGCTGCTGCACGACGGGCTGCGGGTGGTCCGCTACGCCGAGCCGAAGGACGGCACCGGAGGTGTGGCGCTCGACTTCGCGCGTACGGACGCCGCCGACGCGGCCTCCTCGGGCGCGGTGGTGGCGGGCCGCACCGACGGAAATGTCCGCTATCTGACCGCGCCGTGGGTGCGCGGGACCTCCGTACGGGACCTGCTCGACCCGGCCGGCGCGGCACGGCCGCTGACCCGCGGCACGGACGGTGTCACCTCGCCGCTGCCGAGCCCGGCGCAGGCCCGGGACTGCAGGACGTGGGACGTGCTCGAGCTGCGGGACGGGACGGCCGATCGGCTGCTCACCGACCTCGGCGAACTCACCCCGGCCCGGCTCACCTCGGGCCCGCCGTCGGCTCCACGGGACGTCACGGGGGCCACGGCCCGGGCGGCCTGGGCGCGTACGGCCTGTCTGCTGCCGGGTGTGCGGGCGCACGGTGTGCGCACCGTCAACTCGTGGACGTACGCGAAGCAGACCCTGCCCGAGTCGAACGGCACGGCGGAGTGGCTGTGCACCCGCGCGGAGACCTGGCGGGGCGCCGGGAGCCGGGTGATGGCCCAGTTCCAGGCCCCGGGCGCGCAGGCGGGCGCCCCGGCGGCGATCGCGGCGCGTTCCGAGGACTCGCCGTCCTGCGGAGTACGGGACCCGAAGGTGCTGGCGGGTGTGCTGTGGAAGTCCCGGGCGGGCCGGTGGTACGTACTCGCGGCAGGCAGCGGCCAGTTCACATCGCTGGCCACGTCGGGCGGGGTGGACGGCAGCGCACAGGGGAATCTCCTGGCGGTCCCGGCAAAGGCGGGCGCGAGGGCGGAACTGAACGGCCGCCTGTCCGACGGGAGCCGGGTGGGCGCGCTGCACTGACCGCTCCGCGGCCCCGGGCTGCCGGGGCGACCCGGCACGAGCCTCCGACGCCCGCGCCGGCCGGGCCGGCCGGGCCCGGGGGTGCCCGCGCGGTCCCGTATCCCGGCCGCTCCGCGGCCCGTTGAGGTGCCGGCGGGTCGGCGCCGCGAGGCCCGCGGCAGCGGCCGGGCGGCTCGGCCCCCGAGGCAGCCACTACAGGCTGGCCGCGCCTCGCGGCGCGAAGCTGCCGCCCCCGCCGGGGGTGCCCCCGCACCCCCGCAACTTGGGGCGGGTGGGCGGGAAAGACCCCCAGCCGGGCGGCTGAAAATCTGGCCGCACACCCCTGTTGCCGTCGCTTACCCGTCAGTACATTGACGCCATGTCTAATACGAAGCCCGCCGCGGTCCCCTCCGGGCGGATACCGCTCAAGGCCCGCAAGGTCGCCTTCGAGTGGGCGGACACTCCGCTCCACTGGGTACCCGGCGACCCGTTCACGACACACACCATCAACGTGCTGCATCTGCTGCTCCCGGCGGGCGAACGGTGGTTCGTGCACGTCTACAAGCAGGTGCTGCCGTACATCCATGACGACCAGTTGCGCGAGGACGTCATCGGGTTCATCGGGCAGGAGGCGATCCACTCCCAGGCCCATGACGACGTACTGCCGCACCTGAAGGACCTCGGGCTCGACCCGACGCCGTACACCGCGCAGGTGGACTGGCTCTTCGAGAAGCTCCTCGGGGACAGGACGCTGCCGCCTGGCAGGGCGCGGGAGTGGTGGCTGAAGGAGCGGGTCGCGACGATCGCCGCGATCGAGCACTACACCGCGTTCCTGGGCAACTGGGTGCTGAACGCCGACGAGCTGGACCGCTCGGGCGCGGATCCCACGATGCTGGACCTGCTGCGCTGGCACGGCGCCGAGGAGGTCGAGCACCGCTCGGTGGCCTTCGAGCTCTTCATGCATGTGGACGGCGGCTACCGCAGGCGTGTGCGCACCTGGGCGACGGCGTTCTCGGCGCTGGTGTTCCTCTGGCAGCGCGGGACCCGGTTCTTCATGGAGAACGACCCGACCCTGCTCAACGGCAGGGCGAGCTTCCAGCAGTTCTTCGACCGGGGACGCAGGGGCACGCTGCCGACCACGGGCGCGATGCTGCGGTCCATCCCGCGCTATCTGAGCCGGTCCTACCACCCCTCGCAGGAGGGCAGTACGGCCCAGGCCATGGCCTATCTCGCGAGCTCGCCCGGCGCGAACGGGGGCCGCTGACATGCCCCGTCTGCGTACGGTCGTCCTGCTCGCTGGGGCCGCGCTGCTCGCCAGGCGGGCGTTGCGCCGTCGTATCGAGGGCTCGCCGCTGTGGCCGCTGCCCGCGCTGGAGACACCCGTCTCGGGCCGGCGGACCGCCCCGCCCCTGCGGCTGCTGATCACCGAAAGGACCGAGCCCGCCGAGGGGGTCGTCCAACTGCGCTTGAAGGGCGACACGTTGCCGCCGTGGAGGCCGGGCGCGCATGTCGACCTGGTGCTGCCGTCGGGCCTGGTCCGGCAGTACTCCCTGTGCGGCGACCCGGCCGACCCCTCTTCGTACACGATCGCGACCCGTCTGATGGAGGACGGGCGCGGCGGCTCCCGCGAGGTCCATGAGCAGCTGCACGAGGGCGAGGAGGTGGAGATCCGCGGCCCGCGCAACCGGTTCGCGCTGGCCGACGCCCCCGCCTATGTCTTCGTCGCGGGTGGCATCGGCATCACACCGATCCTGCCGATGCTGCGGGCCGTCGAGGCGGCAGGCGCCGATTGGCGGCTGATGTACGGCGGGCGGACGGGCACCTCGATGCCGTACCTCGACGAGATCGAGCAGCTCGGAGACGGCGGCCCTGGCGCGAGGGTCACGATCGTCCCCGAGGACGAGGCGGGACTGCCGGATCTGCCGGATCTGTTCGCGGCCACGGCGGCGGGCACGGCGGTGTACTGCTGCGGCCCCGACGCCCTGATGGACGCTGTCGCGGAGCATCTCGGGCCGGACTGCGCGCTGCATCTCGAGCGCTTCACTCCAGGTGCACCCACCGGCGGCGGCGCTTTCGAGGTCGAACTGCGCCGCTCGGGCCGTACGGTTCAGGTCGCGGCCGGTCAGTCGGTGCTGGCCGCCGTGCGCGAGGAGCTGCCCAATACCCCGTACTCCTGCGAGCAGGGCTTCTGCGGCACCTGCCAACAACGCGTCGTCGAGGGTGAGATCGACCACCGGGACGAGCTGCTCACGGACGCGGAGCGGGACGACTCGATGCTGATCTGCGTCTCGCGCTGCCGGGGTGCGCGGCTGGTGCTGGACCTGTAGAACAGGTGCGCGCCTGCCGTGGGTAGGCTGTGCTCATGACGACCGGGGTACGCCGCAGGATGGGCGTCGACGAGCGCAGACAGCAGCTGATCGGCGTGGCTCTCGAGCTGTTCAGCCACCGTTCCCCCGACGATGTGTCGATAGACGAGATAGCCGCGGCCGCCGGTATCTCGCGGCCTCTCGTCTACCACTACTTCCCCGGCAAGCAGAGCCTGTACGAGGCTGCGCTGCGGCGAGCAGCCGACGAGCTGGCCGGGCGCTTCCAGGAACCGCCGGAGGGGCCGCTCGGGGCCCGGCTGCTGCGGGTCATGGGCCGGTTCTTCGACTTCGTGGACGACCACGGGCCCGGGTTCTCGGCGCTGATGCGAGGCGGTCCCGCGGTGTCCGCAGGCGGAGCCTGCTCAAGGGATGCAATGTCCACGACGAACGCGATGATCGACGAGGTCAGGCAGGCGGCGTACGAGCAGATCCTGGCGCATCTGGGGATCGCCGAGCCGCCCGCGCGGCTTCAGTTGGTCGTGCGGTCCTGGGTCTCGCTCGCGGAGTCGACGGCGCTGATCTGGCTGGACGGGCGGAGGATTCCGCGCGCCGAGCTGGAGTTGCAGCTGGTGCACGACTTCGCGGCGCTGTGCGCGGTCAGTGCGGCCTACGACGACGAGATGGCGGGCATCCTGCTGCGCATCCTGGGCGACGAGCCGGCCGAAGGGCCGTTCGGCGATCTGGTCGGCCGGCTCGTCTCGCTGGCGCCCTCGCTGGACCGGGTGCCCGCTCAGCGCTTGCGGTAGGACGGCTCCAGGTCGCGCACCTCGGCGGACAGGACGGGCTCGATGCCCTCCGCGGGCTTGAGGTGAGTGGCGAGAAGACCGAGGACGGCCTCCGACAACTGGGCCTTGAGCTCGTCGGCGCGGCCCGGCAGCAGCCCGATCCCGATGTGCACGAGGGCGTCCGCGGGCGTGCCTCCGGCGACGACCGTCTCGTCGACGCGGCGGAAGCGGGTCTTGCAGGCGGAGAGCTTGGTGTCGATCGTCTCGACGATCAGCGGGTGCAGTGCGAGCGCGAAGTCCCGGCGGTCAAAGGCGGACTCGAGGTTCTCGGAGTAGTCGACGGTGATCTGCGGCATCGGGCGCTCCAGCACGGGTGATCGGTGAAACCGGACGGTTGTGGGACCCACCCTTACGCAGGTCTCCATGACCCCGTCAATAATGCGGGAATGAAGATCACCTGTCGGCTCGCTGCCCCTTCCGATGCGGAAACCCTTGTCGCACTCTTCGACGGGGCCGCCCGCTGGATGCAGCTCAACGGCATCGCGCAGTGGAAGCCCGGCGACCAGGACGCCGACCACTTCCGGCACTGGATCAAGGAGGGGGAGGTCTGGATCGCCGAGACCGCGGAGGGGATCGCGATAGGGGCGTACGAACTGTGGTGGGAGGACCAGCCCGCCTGGGGGATCCAGCCTCCCGTGGCCGGGTATGTGCACCGCCTGATGATCGACCGGGACACGGCCCCGGACGGCTTCGGCCGTCTGCTGCTCGCGCACGCCGAGCAGCGGATCGGCGACACCGGGCGGGAGTTCGTACGGCTGGACTGCCTGTCGAGCAATCCCCCGCTGCGGGCGGACCTACTACGAGGCCGCGGGCTACCGCGTCGTCGGCGAGGAGCCGGGCAAGGTGGCCAAGGACGGCAGCCGCTACGGAGTGGTCCTGCTGGAGAAGCCGGTCAACTGAACACCGTCAGCCGAAGCCGGTCAGCTGAAGCGCCAGAAGGGCGACGTCGTCCCCGCGGGTGCCGAAGCAGTCAAGCAGCGTGTCGCAGAGCGGGGAGACGCCCGGAGGCGCCTGGGCCGCGGCGTGGCGGAGGCGTTCGAGCGAGACCGTGAGGTCCGTGCCGCGGGTCTCGATCAGACCGTCCGTGACGAGCAACAGCCGGTCGCCCCGGACCAGTTGGGTCTCGGTCGGCCGGGGACGGTCCAGGCCGAGGCCGAGCAGCGGGCCCGAGGTCTGGACATAGGACGCCGTGGCCTCGGCCGAGACGATGAGCGGGCGGATGTGCCCAGCGTTCGCGATCCGGATCCGGCCGCCGCGTGGGTCCGTCAGGGCGAGGCAGACCGTGGCCGTCGCCTCGGGGTGGTAGCGCTGGAGCATCCGGTCCAGGCGGTACAGCAGCACGGCCGGGTCGCTCTCGTCGGTGGCGTACGCGCGCAGGGCGTGCCGCAGTTCGACCATCACCGTCGCGGCGTCCAGTGAGTGGCCGACGACATCGCCGACGCCGACGAGGACACCCTGCGGCGTCGGCAGGGTCACATAGAAGTCGCCGCCGATCTCGGCCTGTGTGGAGGCGGGGACGTACCGGACGGCGATCTCGGCGCCGGGGATCTCGGGCAGCTGCTGCGGCAGGAAGCTGTGCTGGAGGGTGAGCGCGATATGCCTCTCCTCCGCGGATGTACGCAGCGATTCGGCGGCCAGTGCCGTGGCGTGGGCGAGCTGGGTGAGCAGCAGAGCCGCCTCCGGATCGGCCCGGCGGTAGGCGGGGGTGGCCAGGCAGACCGGCGGCTGGTCGTCGCCGCTGCGGGCGAGAAGCAGCCGGGCGTCTCCGGCGAGGCCGCGCCGGAAGAAACCGGGGGGCCACAGCGGTTCGGGCGCGACCAGGCTCTGCACGCCGGTGCGTCCCGACATGGCGCGCTGGAGCAGCCGTGCCACCGCCTTACGGGCGCTCGCGTCGGGGCAGTGGCCGCGCCCGCCCGCGCGCCCCACGTGCAGTTCACCGCCGGAGCCGAGGACGAGGGCGACCGCCGGGCCGCCGACGAGCCGCGCAGTCCCGGCGGTGGCCGCGTCGGCCAGCTCCTGCGGGCAGCGTGCGGTGTGCACCTCCATCGTCGCGGCGGCCAGCTGCGCCATCCGCTCGGCCTGGGCCTCGGCGTCGTGGCGGGAGCGGGCCCCGCGCAGGGCGGCGCGCATGACGGCCTGGATCTCCTCCGGTTCGACGGGGACCGTCAGATACGCCTCGGCACCTGCGTCCAGGCCGCGGGTGCGGTCCTGCGGGGTGACCGCCGTCGCGGAGAAGTGCACCACCGGCATCGTCGCGACGACGGGGAGCTGCTTGATACGGCGGCACAGGTCGAAGCCGTTCATGTCGGGCAGCCCGACGTCGACCAGCGCGGCATCCGGCAACGCACCGGCCTTGAGCCTCATGTCGAGCTCGACCAGTGCGTCGCCGGCGCTCGCGGCGGGGATCACCAGATGTCCCGCCCTGCGCAGAACCGCGCCCATGGCATAACGGTTGGCATCGGTGTCGTCCACCACCAGCACGGTGGTGCCGTCCATCCGCTCACCGTAACGCCGTGGGGCTCACCTTCGTCCGAAGACGGCGACAGTGCGCCCCGGAACGGTGAAGGTTCCCGAACCCCCTTCGTACGATGCCTTCTTGACAGTAGAGTCCGCCCCCGCCGCCTGGACGGGGTGCAGGGCGTACGAACGGCCGCCGAGCGCTTCGGCTCGCTGGGTCTGTGTATCCGGTGTCGCGTTGAAGACGACCACCAGGTCGCCGAGAGCCATGGTGATCACGCCCGGGGTCTCCTCCTTGCCCGAGAGCGGGAAGGAGACCGTGGACTGCACCTCGCCCGCGGAGGCCAGGCTGAAGGCCTTCTCGGTGCTGCGGATGGTGAGCAGATCCCGGTAGGCGGCCGACGCGCCGTCGGTCTGCGGGCAGCCGACGGTGAGCGAGGGGGCCGTCAACAGGGGCTTCGCAAAAGGCCACTTGCTCTTGTTGTCGGCTTGCGGAGGCAGCCCGCGCCCGAAGCCGTTGCCGTCCTTGCAGTCCCAGTGGATCGCGTTGAACCAGTCGCCGCTGTCGAACGAATTGCGGTCCAGCGACTTGGAGCGCAGCAGGTCCGTCCCCGCCTGGGAGAGCGCGGGCCCCTGGGAGAGCGCCGCGGTCGCCATCGCGAGGACCTGCATACGTGCCCGGTCTGCCGGTGACGTGGAGGCCGGGAGCTTGAAGGCCAGCGCGTCGTAGAGGGACTCGTTGTCGTGGGCGTCCGTGTAGGCGAGGGCGTCGCCGGGGGCGGCCGCGTATCCGGCGGGTGCGCCGTTGTAGTCGACCTCGGAGCCCTTGACGGTGCGACCCGAGCTGTCGGTGAAGGTGTACGCGGCGAGATTGCCGGTGAGACCGACCTTGATCAGGTCCTGGTAGTGCAGAAGGCGGGCCTTCTGCTGGCCGGGAGTGCCTTTCGCCGACGAGGAGTTGGGGTCGGTGAACAGGCCGGAGCCGAAGCCCTGGATTCCGGGGTCCTCGTCGAAGGGGCCGCCGCCGCGGACGGCGTCACGGGCACGGTCGGAGAACGTGGCGATCCCTGTCCCTGCCATGTTCTTCTGGGTGGCCTGGACGAAGCGGGCGTCGTCCGCGATCTCTCCGAAGTTCCAGCCCTCCCCGTAGAGAATGATCTTCTTGCCGTCCACGCCGTCGTGTTCGACGGTCAGCTCGTCCAGAGCCTTGCGGACGGCGAGGATATTGGCCTTCGGATGGTGTCCCATCAGGTCGAAGCGGAAGCCGTCGACCTTGTACTCCTTCGCCCAGGTGACGATCGAGTCGACGACGAGCTTGCCCATCATGGCGTTCTCGGGCGCGGTGTTGGCGCAGCAGGTGGAGGTGGCGACGGTGCCGTCGGCGAGGAGGCGCTGGTAGTAGCCGGGCACGATCTTGTCGAGTACGGACTTGTCGGCCTGGCCGCTCGCCACGGTGTGGTTGTAGACGACGTCCATGACCGTGCGCAGGCCGCCCTCGTTGAGGGCCTTGACCATCTGCCGGAACTCGACCGTGCGCCGGGTGCCTTCGGGGTCGGAGGCGTACGAGCCCTCGGGGACGGTGTAGTGCAGCGGGTCGTAGCCCCAGTTGTACGCGTCCTTCGCGGCGGCCTTGGCGATGCACGCCTGCTGCTCGTCGGAGTCGGGCGCGTACACATTCAGGTCGCAGGCGGGGACGGTCTGGTCGGACTTCTTCTCGGGGATGGTGCCGATGTCGAAGGCGGGCAGGAGGTGGACGTACGACGTGCCGGACGCGGCGAGCGCCCGCAGATGCTTCATCCCGGCCGATTCACGGTCGGTGAAGGCCAGGTACTGGCCCGGATGCCTGGACGTGCTGTCCGCGACCGAGAAGTCGCGGATGTGCAGCTCCTGGATCTCGGCGTCGCGCATCGGCACGGCCGCCGGCTTCTTCAGAGATGCCCATCCCTTGGGGGCGAGCTTCGGGTCGGCGAGGTCGACGACCAGGCTGCGGGCGGAGTCGGTGGTCAGGGCGGTGGAGTACGGGTCGGTGACCTTGTTGGTGACGACCTTCTGGACGCTGGGCGCCCAGACCTTGATGACATAGCGGTACGGCTTGCCCGCCCAGCTCTTGGGGCCCTTCACGGACCAGACGCCGCTGGTGCCGTCCCGCCGCATCGCGACAGTGCTGCCGTCGAGTTCGAGGGAGACGGACTGAGCGGTGGGGGCCCAGAGGGAGAGGGTGGGGCGTCCCCCGTCGAAGACCGGGCCGAGCTTCGCCCTGCTCGCGTCGTACAGCTCGTCGAGGACTCCCGGGATCTGCACTCCGGTGGCGGCGAGCAGTGCGCCGTTGGCCGCGCGCTGGGTGGCGATCAGCTGACCGCGGAGGGCCTCGCGCACCCGGTCGCGGTCGCGCGGGTCGACGGTGAAGGCCGGATACGCCGCGAGGTGCGGGTACTTGGCCTTCTGCGCGTCGGTCAGGGCGGCGGGACCGAGCCGCAGCCAGCGGCCCTCGTCGCTGAGCGCCCCGTCCACGACGGAGATCCCGCCGGCGGGCGCGTACACCAGCTGCTCGCTGGTCGCCTCGGTGGCCTTCACCTTCCAGACGACGGTGTCCCGGTCGATCCACTGGGCCTCGGCCTTGGCCAGATCGAGCGCGGGCGCGCCACCGGTCTGCGGCAGCAGATACTTCGGCTGCCCGGCCAGCAGCCAGACCTCGTTCGTATACGTCGCGAGGTCCAGGGACTGGTCGTTCGGCAGGTCCTTCTGGTCGCCCTTGTGGACGATATAGCTGAGCGAGGTCGCGCCCGCTGCGAGCGGCACCTCGAAGGTCACTCCGTACGCGTCCTTCTTCACCGGCTGGAGCGGCTTGGACCAGTCGGTCGGATCCTTCGCCCCCGTCCAGGTGTGCAGGCCCCAGCCGTCGTAGTCGCCGTCCGCCCGGTGGTAGTGGAGGACGGTCTTGGTCTTGTCCTGCGGCGGGTAGGCGCCGTCCGGCGGGGTGGCGGTCTGCCCGTCCTTGCCCTGGGCGATCCACACCTCGCCGGTGCGAGCCAGGTCGATCGTCCGCTGCGGGTCGTCCGCCGTGCCGTTCTTCTCGACGGTGTACGGGACGGTCGCGGCGCCTTCGGCGAGCTTGACCCATGCGAACGCGCCGTACGCGTCACGCCCGGTGAAGGCGTTCTGCTGGTCGCCGGTCTTCAGCTGCCAGCCGTCGTAGTCGCCGTCCGGGCGCTGGTAGTGGACGACCGCGTAGTCGCGCTCGACGGCCACCGGCTTCTCGGGCGGCGGGGCCTGGCCCGAGGTCGTCTCCGCCCGGTCACTGGCCGTGCGTCCCGCGCTGTCGACCACAACTGCCTTGTAGCGCACGGTGGTTCCGGCCGCCACCGTGGGGGCGATGTACTGAGTGACCTTGTACGGGGCGTGGTCGGCGGAGCCGAGCGTGCGCCACGGGCCGTTGCCTGTCTGGGCGGCGAAGACGACACGGTTGATCTGCCCGCCGCCGGTCTCCGCGCTGATCTCGACGGTGCCGGTCGCTCCGGCGGCAGGGGCCTTGAGGGTGAGGGTGGGCCTCGCGGCGGGCCGGTCCAGGGGCCCTGCGGCCTTCAGCACCAGCGAGGACAGTGCGGGGACGGTGAGGGTGATCTTCCCGTCGATGGCGTGCACCGCGCCCGAACCGCCGTACAGCGTACGGAAGTCGGAGGCATCGGCCCGGAAGGTCACGGTCGTGGGAGCGGTCCCGTTGTTGGCGGCGACGACGTACTCGGTGCGGGTCTTCGCGTCCGTACGGGAGAAGGCGTACACCGAGTCCTTGGCGTACCGCTCGCTCTGGACGCCGTCGCGCAGCGCCGGGTGCTCCTTGGTGAGCTTCGACAGCGCGGCGATCGAGCGGTAGAGCGGGTGCTCGGTGTCGTACGCGTCGGATGCGTGCGTACGGTCGGTGCCCAGCTGGTCGTCGTCCAGATAGTCGCGGGTCTTGGAGGCGAACAGGCTCTGGCGGGCGTCCTTGTCGCCGCCCCCGCCGGTGAAGCCCTGCTCGTCGCCGTAGTAGACCACCGGGTTGCCGCGGGTCAGGAACATCAGCTCGTTGGCGAGCCGCGCCCGCTTCAGGAGTTCGGCGTCGTCGGCCTTCGGATTGTCCTGCTTGAGGAAGGTGCCGATACGGCCCATGTCGTGGTTGCCGAGGAAGGTAACCTGCTCATAGGCGTTGGCCTTGTCGGTGGTGTAGCGGTAGTCGTCGCCGAAGACCTTCCCGAGCCGGTCGGCGGACGCACCCTGCGAGGCGTAGGCGCGGGCCGCGTCCTGGAAGGGGAAGTCGAGGGTGGCATCGAGACGGCCGCGGGTGACATACGGCGAGGTGATGGCCGTGTCCGCGGCGAAGACCTCGCCGAACATGAAGAAGTCGTCCCGGCCGCGGGCTGCCGCGTAGGCGTCGAGCGCGGTCGCCCACTGGGTCCAGAAGTCCATGTCGACGTGCTTGACGGTGTCGATACGGAAGCCGTCGATGTCGAAGTCGCGGACCCACTTCTCGTAGATCTGCTCCATGCCGGTGACGACCTCGGGACGCTCGGTCCACAGGTCGTCGAGGCCGGAGAAGTCGCCGTACTCGGAGCTCTCGCCCGCGAAGGTCGAGTCGCCGCGGTTGTGGTACATGGTGCGGTCGTTGAGCCAGCCGGGGACCTTCTGGCCGGTGGTCCTGGGGGTGTACGGGAACGAGTCGGCGTCGACCTTCTTCACACCGTTGCGGTCGTCGAACGGGCGCCCGTCTCTGTCGAGGTACGGGTAGGCGCCCTTTGGGCGGTAGCCGTACGTCTTCTCCGCGTAGTCGACGGTGTCGGCGGTGTGGTTGGTGATGACGTCGAAGAAGACCTTCATGCCCTTGCCGTGGGCCTTGTCGATCAGCTTCGCCAGATCGGCGTTGGTGCCGAAGTGGGGGTCGACCTGGGTGAAGTCGGTGATCCAGTACCCGTGGTACCCGGCGGACGTGTCCTTGCCGGTGCCCTGGACGGGCCGGTTCTTGAAGATCGGCGCGAGCCAGATGGCTGTCGTGCCGAGGCCCTTGATGTAGTCGAGCTTCCGGGTCAGGCCCTTCAGGTCGCCGCCCTGGTAGAAGCCCTTGTCGGCGGGGTCGTATCCGGTCTCGAGACGCGAACCGGTCAGCCCGCCGCGGTCGTTGGACGTGTCGCCGTTGGCGAACCGGTCGGGCAGGACGAAGTAGAACTGCTCCCGGGTCAGATCATGCCGCGCGGGCTGCGCGGCGAGCGTCTTGTCCGACGGCGGGGCCGGGGGTCTGGGTGCGCCGGCGGCGGGGACGGCGGGCATGAGCGCCGCGCACAGGGCGGCAGCGACAACGGTTGCCGCTCTCGGGCGTATCAAGGTTGCTCCTCAGCAGGTACGAGAAGGGGGCAGCCCGGTGCGGTACGGGAGGCGGCACCGGACTGCCGCAGAGGGGGACGGGTCAGGTGCGGAAGGTGTCCGACAAGGTCACCGTGCCGGTGGAGGGGACCGTCGCCGTGCGGTTGGCGCCCGTCTCCCACGTCACGGTTCCCGACGCGTCCTTGCGGATGTACTTGTATTCGAACGCCGTCCCCGCAGGCAGCGCCACGTCCAGCTGCCACACCGGATAGCTCGCCGGGTCCAGCTTCAGCGCCGCGCCCGGGCTCCAGTTTCCGAGCGCCGCCTGGTTGCCGGTGACGTAGATGTTCTGTCCGGTCACCGTCGTCGCGTTGACACTGAAGGACGCTCCCGCTGCCGAACTCGACCCGCAGCTACGGGCGTTCACATGCAGCGCCACCGCCGTGTTCGAGCCGAGAGTCGCCGTGAACTGGCCCGAGCCGTTCACCGTCACGCCACGGCCGGACTGCACATCGCAGTAGTCGCCCGCGGGCAGCGAGGTCTGGAAGGTCCGGGTCAGCGACGAGCCCTCGTGGTTGATGGCGACGTACGCCTTCGAACCCCGCCCGAAGGCGATCTGGTCCGCGCCGTTGTCCCACCAGTCCGTCACGGCCTGGCCGCGTGCCGTGTTGCGGAAGGCCACCATCGAGGCGATCTCCCGCCAGGCGTGCTGGCACTTCCAGCCGTCGCTGTAGCAGGCGTTCACTGTCCCACCGTTCGGCGGACCCGCGTCCTTGTCGGACCACTCGTAGCCGGAGTGGACGTCAGGGGCGCCGTACGGCCACGCCAGCATGAAGACGTTGGCGAGCGTGTAGTTCGCGCCGTCCTTGTAGTTGAGCGTGTCGCCGCCGCGCTCGGTGTCGTGGTTGTCGACGAAGACCGCCGACTTCCCCGACTCCATGAAGCCCCAGCCCTCGCCGTAGTTCTTGAGGTAGGCGAGGTTCTCGTTGTTGAAGACCTGCTTGAGGCTGCGGGCGTAACGGAACTCCTGGACGTCGCCGTTGCCCAGATACTCGCTCGGCGACACCGCCTCGCCCGCGCCGTAGATCGCCTCCTGCTTCCAGTACACGCCCGGGTTGCTGAGCCTGGACTTGATGTTGGCGAGGTCCGCAGCCGGCATGTGCTTGGCGGCGTCGATACGGAAGCCGTCGACGCCGAGCGTGAGCAGATCGTTCAGGTAGGCGGCGATGCGCCCGCGTACGTAGTCCTCACCGGTGTCCAGGTCGGCGAGCCCGACGAGCTCGCAGTTCTGGACGTTGGCGCGGTCCTGGTAGTTGGTGATGTTGGCGCGGCAGTCGTCCATGTCGGCGCCGGAGTAGATGCCGGGGTAGGTGTACTTCTCGTAACTCGAGCCGCCCGTCCCGGTCCCGGACGCTGATGCCATGTGGTTGATGACGCTGTCGACGACGACCTTGACGCCCGCCGCATGACAGGTGTTCACCATGCTGCTGAACGCGGCACGGTCGCCGAGACGGCCGGCGATCCTATAGCTGACGGGCTGATACGAGGTCCACCACTGGGCGCCCTGGATGTGCTCCTGGGGCGGGGAGACCTGGACGTAGCCGTAACCGGCCGGTCCGAGCTGATCGGTGCACGCCTTGGCGACCGAGGCGAAGCTCCACTCGAACAGGACGGCGGTCACGTCCTTGACGCCGGGCGGTGACGCCTCGGCGGCTCCCGGTGGCGCGATCACCGCGACCGCCGCGCCCGCCACAAGGGCGAGCGTGGCAGCCAGAGGTCTGCTGGCCATATGTCCTCCTGCACAGCACTGTGCATACGTGGGGGAATGCGGGTGACGGTGAGCCTTGCCCGGCAACGCACCATGCCCGTAAGGCCTTTGAGGTTCTGACGATTCTTGCTGCAAGAACGCAGAAAGTTATTGCGGTCGCGACCGTACGAGCCTCCCGGCCCAGGGTCAACCCTTTGGACACACTCGCGTAGCACCGCAGAAATCTTGCCGTTGACTGGCTGCAAGACCTTTCGCAAGTTTTGCAGTGGTGTTACGTTCAACCATGACTCCGGGCCGGTCGGCCGGGGGCCCGGCAGGCCCGGGCCCCACGCGCCCGGCCGGCCGGTCCGGTCCGGTGTCCAAACCGGGGCGGCGCTACCGCCGCGCCTGCGCGGTGGAACCACGCACCACGAGCTCCGGCTGGAAGACATACTCCGTGCTCTGTACGGGACTTCCCTGGATCTCCTCCAGCAGCGCGCCGACCGCCGCGGCCGCCATCGCCTTCACCGGCTGCCGCACCGTCGTCAGCGGCGGATTGGTGAACGCCACCAGCTGCGAGTCGTCGAAGCCGACCACCGAGAGGTCGTACGGCACGTCCAGGCCGCGCTCCCGGGCCGCCCGGGTCACGCCGAGGGCCATCATGTCGCTGCCGCAGACGACGGCGGTGCATCCCTTGTCCAGCAGCGCCCCGGCCGCCGCATGGCCGCCCTCGACGCTGAACAGGGAGCGCTGGACCAGCTGTTCGGCCGCCGCGGCCGTGTAGCCGTGGATGGCGACGAGGGCGTCCGTGAAGCCCTCGGCCTTGCGGCTGGCCGGGACGTACCGCAGGGGGCCGATCGCGAGACCGATCCGCTCGTGTCCCAGCTCGGCCAGATGGTGCACGGCCATCCGCATCGCCGCCCGGTCGTCGCAGGAGACGCACGGTGCGCTGATGTGCTCGCTGTATCCGTTGATGAGGACGAACGGGACGCCCCGGTCGCCGAGTTCGGCGTACCGCGTGTGATCGGCCGAGGTGTCGGAGTGCGTCCCGGACAGGAACACGATGCCGTTGACGCCGCTCTCCTGGAGCTGTTCGACGAGCTCGTCCTCGGTGGCTCCGCCGGGCAGTTGTGTACAGAGCACCGGGGTGTAGCCGTGCCCGGCCAGGACCTGTTCGACGGCCTGGGCGAAGGCGGGGAAGATCGGGTTGGTGAGCTCGGGGGTGAGCAGGCCGATGAGGCCCGCGCTGCGCTGGCGCAGCCGTACGGGCCTCTCGTAACCGAGCACGTCGAGCGCCGCGAGCACCCGCTGCCGGGTGCCGCTCGCAACACCCGGCTTGCCGTTCATGACCCGGCTCGCCGTCGCCTCGCTGACCGAGGCCTGTGCCGCGATGTCCGCGAGCCGCGGGGCGGCGCCGGTCTGGACGGCACCGCCCCGCGACGACTCGACCCGCGACAGCTCGCCCCGCGACGGGGGAATCGTCACACCGTCCACCACACAGCGGTGTCCGCGGGCAGTTCGGCCTCGCCGCCGACCGGCTCCACGGCGGTGCTGGCCAGCAGGACGCGGCCGGGGGCCGGGATCCGTACGGCCGCTTCCGTCGTGTTCACGGTGCACACGAAGCCGCCCGCGCGACGGAAGACGAGCACGCCCTCGGGGGCGTCCAGCCACTCGACCGCGTCGCCCGCGCCCAGCGCCGGGTGCTCTCGGCGCACCGCAAGGGCGCTGCGGTACAGCTCCAGCGTCGAGTCCGGGACCCCGGTCTGTGCCTCGACGCTGAGCCCGGCCCAGCTGTCGGGCTGGGGCAGCCAGCTGCCACCGGTACCGAAGCCGTACGACGTGCCCTCAGCGGTCCAGGGAATCGGCACCCGGCAGCCGTCGCGGAAGCCGTCCTGGCCCTCGGTGCGGCCGAAGGCCGGGTCCTGGCGCACATCGTCGGGCAGATCGGTGACGTCGGGGAGGCCGAGCTCCTCGCCCTGGTAGAGGTACGCGGATCCGGGCAGCGCGAGCATCAGCAGGGTGGCGGCGCGGGCCCGGCGCAGGCCGAGTTCGCGGTCACCGGCCTCACGGATCTGGGTGCCGGCCGGCGGGCCCGCGAAGCGCGTGGCATGCCGGGTCACATCGTGGTTGGACAGCACCCAGGTGGCCGGGGCGCCGACGGGCCGCATGGCGTCCAGCGACACATCGATGACAGCACGCAGCTCGGCGGCGTCCCAATGGGTGCCCAGGTACTGGAAGTTGAAGGCCTGGTGCAGCTCGTCGGGGCGTACATAGTTGGCGGTGCGCTCGACGGTGGGAGTCCATGCCTCGGCCACCGCGATGCGGTCGCCGGGGTACTCGTCGAGGATCGTGCGCCAGGCGCGGTAGATCTCGTGGACACCGTCCTGGTCGAAGAACGGCATGACATCGTTGCCCAGCAGCTTGAGCTGGTCGCTGCCGCCGATGTCGGGCAGACCGGCGGCCTTGACCAGGCCGTGGGCGACGTCGATACGGAAGCCGTCGACGCCCATGTCGAGCCAGAAGCGCAGGATCGAGCGGAACTCGTCGGCGACGGCGGGGTGTTCCCAGTTGAAGTCGGGCTGCTCGGGCGCGAAGAGGTGCAGGTACCAGTCGCCGGGGGTGCCGTCGGGGTTCTCGGTACGGGTCCAGGCGGAACCGCCGAAGATGGACTCCCAGTCGTTGGGCGGCAGTTCACCGTTGGCGCCCTTGCCGGGGCGGAAGTGGTAGCGCTCGCGCAGCGGCGATCCCGGGCCTTCGCGGAGCGCGCGCTTGAACCATTCGTGCGCGTCGGACGAGTGGTTGGGCACCAGGTCGACGATGATGCGCAGCCCGAGGTCGTGCGCGTCGCGTATCAGCGCGTCGGCGTCGAGCAGCGTGCCGAACATCGGGTCGATGGCGCGGTAGTCGGCCACGTCGTATCCGGCATCGGCCTGCGGCGAGGCGTAGAAGGGGCTGAGCCATACGGCGTCGACGCCGAGTTCCTTCAGATACGGCAGTCGGCTGCGGATGCCCGGAAGGTCGCCCATGCCGTCGCCGTTCCCGTCGGCGAAGCTGCGGGGGTACACCTGGTAGATGACGGCGCTTCTCCACCAGTCCGCGGAAGCAGTCCGGTCGGCGGTGTGATGGGCGTCAGCCAGGTACTGGGTCATTCTCGATCCCTTTGAGGCTCGGTGCAGCGGTTCGGGCAAGACCGGGGCACCCGGCCGGTGTTCGGGCCGGGTGCCCCGGGTCGTACGGGTCAGGATTTGGCGGCGCCGGCGGTGAGACCGGTGACCAGGTGACGCTGGACGAGGTAGAAGAACAGCGACGCGGGGATGGCGATGAGCACGGAGGTCGCGGCCATCAGGTCCCACTGGGTGTCGTGCTCGCTGATGAAGCTGGTCAGGCCGACGGCGAGGGTGTACTTGTCCTCGCTGAGCATGAGGACCGACGCGTAGGCGACCTCGGCCCAGGCGGTGAGGAAGGTGTAGAACGCGGCCACCGCCAGGCCCGGACGCGCAAGAGGCAGGATCAGCCGGTAGAAGGTGCCGAAGGGCGAGAGGCCGTCGACCCGGCCGGCTTCGTCGATCTCCTTGGGGATGGTGTCGAAGTACCCCTTGAGCAGCCAGGCGCAGTACGGGATCGCCGTAGTGCAGTAGACCAGGATCAGCGCCCCGTAGGTGTCGAGCAGACCCAGGTTCGCCAGGATGTTGTAGAGCGGCACCATGAGGATGGCGACCGGGAACATCTGGGTGACCAGGAAGGTCCACATCAGCTGCCGGTGCCCGGGGAAGCGCATCCGGGAGACCGCGTAGCCGGAGCTGGCGGCGATGAAGACGCCGAGCAGGCACGTACCGAGCGCGACGATCATCGAGTTGGCGAACCACTGGAGGAACTCGGTGTCGCCGAGAACCGTCGTGTAGTTCTCGAAGCTGATCTTGTCGGCGATGGCGCCCGGGTGGAGGTAGTCGGTCTTGTCCGGGCCGAGCGAGATCCAGCCGATCCAGCAGATCGGGAAGGCCGCGACGACGCAGGCGACCATCAGCACGGTGTGGATGAGCACGGATGCGGAACGGGGGCGCTCTCCGCGCCGGAGCTGCCGCTTGCCGGCGGCGGGCTTGCGGGGCGGGACGGCGGCTGCCGGTTCGGCGGCCGCGACCGGGGCATCTGCGGTGGTGCTCATGGGGGTCGCTCCCCTCTCTTCTTTCGTCATGGCTGGTTCCTTGTCCGGGGCGGCCGTCAGGCGGCCTTCTCGTTGCGGGCCAGCCAGCGCCTGTAGAAGGAGGCGAAGACGATGAGCATCGACAGGATGATGACGCCGTACGCGGCGGAGCCTGCGTAGTCGCGCGGATCCTGGCCGAAGCCGAGGCGGTAGGCCCAGGTGACGAGGATCTGTGCCTCGGGCGCTCCGGTCGCGCCGAACAGCAGGAAGATCACGACGAACTGGTTGAAGGTCCAGATGATGCCGAGCAGCACGACCGTGCTGCTGACCGAGCGCAGGCCCGGAACCGTTACATAGCGGAAGCGCTGCCAGGGCGTCGCACCGTCCACCTCGGCGGCCTCGTACAGCTCGGGCGGGATCGACTGCAGACCGCCGAGCAGCGAGACCATCATGAAGGGGACGCCCACCCAGGTGTTGACCATGATGGCGGCGGTGCGCTGCCAGAAGGGGTCACTGAGCCAGGGCGGGGTGGGCAGATGGAGCGAATCCAGCGCCATGTTGAGGATGCCGCCGTCGTCGGCGAGGATCAGCCGCCAGGCGAAGACGGTGACAAAGGTCGGCACCGCCCACGGCAGGATGAGGACCATCCGGTAGAAGGTGCGGCCGCGGAGCTTGCGGTTGAGCAGCAGGGCGAGCCCCAGGCCGATCCCGTAGTGCAGGGCCACACAGATCGCGGTCCAGATGATGGTCCACGTGAAGTGGGGCCAGAACTGGTGGTCGCCCCCGGAGAGGATCTCCGTGTAGTTGTCGAAACCCACCCACGAGAAGCTGTCGGGGATCTTGTTGACGCCGATCGTCTTGCCGACGTTGTTGCTGTCGGCGTCGGTCAGCGACAGATAGATGCCGCGGATCAGGGGGTAGAGCACCAGGACGCCGATGACCGCGACCACCGGGGCCACCATCGCCCAGGCGTACCAATTGCGGCTGTACGACTGCCTGATACGGCTGATCGGCCCGCGACGCGGCCCACCGCCACGCTGGGTCTTCTCGCTTCCGCCCTCGACGGCGACGGTCATCTTCGACACCTTTACGACAGATTCTCAGGAGGGTGTACGGCATGCGCCGTGGTGGTACGGCCGGGTTTTCCGGCCGTACCACCACGGGCGGCAGGCTTAGGAGAAGTCCTTGAGCAGCTTCTTGTAGGACTCGGCGGTGGTGTCCAGACCCTTCTGGGTGCTCACCTTGCCCTGCAGGATCGCGGTGAGGTTGGTGCCCAGGTCGGCGAAGAGCGAGCTGTACTCGGGCAGTTCCGGACGGGGCTTGGCCGAGCCGGCGAGGATCGCCTGGAAGTCGGCGATGCCCGGGGTGGCCTTGACCTCGGCGGTGTAGGCGGAGGTGCGCGTCGGCAGGGTGCCGTTCTTCAGCGCGATCTTGGCCTGGGTCGCACCCGAGGTCATGAAGCCGACGAACTTCTGGGCCGCGGCCTGGTGCGCCTTGTCGGAACCGGCGTAGACCGAGAGGTTGTGACCGCCGGTCGGGGCGCCGGCCTTGCCGGTGGAGCCGGCCGGGACGCCGGAGATGCCGAGGTTGGCCTTGTCCTTGAAGGCGGCACCCTTGTAGATGTTCGTCAGCTCCCACGGGCCCTGGACGATCATCGCGACCTTGCCGGTGGTGAACGCGTCCTGCATGTGGGCGTAGGAGTCGGCGGTCACATCGAGCTTGGCGACACCCGGCGAGGCGAGCAGCGCCTTGGTCTCGTCGACGGCCTTGACGGCCTCGGGCGAGTTGACGGTGATCTTCTTCGAGGCGGTGTCGACCATGTCGGTGCCCTCACCGAAGAGGAAGGGCAGCTCGAAGTAGGAGTCGGCGCGGAGCCCGAAGCCGTCGACTCCGGCCTTCTCCTTGACGGCCTTGGAGACGGTCTTGACCTCGTCCCAGGTGGTGGGCGCCTTGTCGAAGCCCGCCTTCTTCAGGATCGCCTTGTTCCACATCAGGCCGAGGGAGTCGGTGACGAAGGGCGCACCGTAGGTCTTGCCCTGGTACTGGGCCTGCTTGAGGAGCGAGGGAGTGATGTCCCCGGTCTCCTTCAGCGCGTCCGTGCCGTCGAGCGGGGCCAGGAACTGCGACTTGGCCCAGGAGGCGGTCCAGCCGACCTCGGCGCGGATGATGTCGGGAGCACCCTCGCTGCCGGCCGCGGTCTGGAACTTGTTCTGCGCCTGGTCGAACGGGACGTTGACGTAGTTGACCTTGATGTCCTTGTTCGCCTTTTCGAACTCGGCGATCATCGCCTTGTACGTAGGCGCCTCATTGGTCGCGTTCGACGTGTCCCACCAGGTCAGGGTGACCGGGCCGCCGGCCTTGTCACCGCTGTCGCCGTCTGTGCCGCACGCCGTCGCTGCCAGTGCCAGGGCCGCTACCAGCGCGGTGGCCGCTATGCCACGCCGCATGTGAACTCCTTCAGAGATGCCCGAGATGGCGGAGGCGACCAGGCCCCCTGCCGACCGCTCCCTCGCGGCGCCGGGTTCGGCAGGAACGTAACAAGGATGAAAGAGAGCCGAAAGACCTTGCGGCAATTTTCTGCAAGAGCAGGGGATCGTTACATCCACGTGTCCTGACGGTTGCCGATACATCGCTTGACGACGGCTCTCTCTGCTGTCCGGGACACTGGAACCAGGGCCTGCAACGACTTACGCAAGCTCTTGCAGAACTGTTATTTTGGTCCTCAGAACACCGTCACCACGGGCCCGTACCCACGTTGACCTCGTTAGTTGTACGTCCCCCCGCCCCGGACCTGACGAGAGGGACCCTCCATGACCCACGAGCTCGCTTCCGCCGTCGACCTGCCCGCCCCCACGGCAGCCGAGAGGCCGCTTGCTGCAAGCACTTCCACCGAGGGCCGCGGCTGGTGGCGCGATGCCGTCATCTACCAGGTGTACGTACGCTCCTTCGCCGACAGCGACGGCGACGGCATCGGCGATCTGCGCGGGGCCACCCACCGGCTGCCGCATCTGGCGCAGCTGGGCATCGACGCCGTCTGGCTCACGCCCTTCTACGCCTCCCCGCAGGCCGACGGCGGCTACGACGTCGCCGACTACCGCGCCGTCGACCCCCTCTTCGGGGACCTCGCCGACGCGGACGATCTCGTACGCACCGCCCACGAGCTGGGCCTGAGGGTGATCGTGGACATCGTCCCCAACCACACCTCCGACCAGCACCCGTGGTTCCGAGCGGCGCTCGCGGGCCCGTCCGGGGGGCCGGCCCGCGAGCGCTACCACTTCCGGCCCGGCAAGGGCCCGGCCGGCGAGCTGCCGCCCAACGACTGGGAGTCGGTCTTCGGCGGTCCCGCCTGGACCCGCACGCCGGACGGCGAGTGGTACCTCCATCTCTTCGCGCCCGAGCAGCCGGACCTCAACTGGGAGAACAAGGAGGTCCACGAGGAATTCGCGTCGGTCCTGCGCTTCTGGCTGGACCTCGGCGTCGACGGCTTCCGAATCGATGTCGCCCACGGCATGGTCAAGGCGGCCGGACTGCCGGACATCGGCCACAAGGAACAGGCCAGGCTGATCGGCTCGCAGAAGCTGCCCTTCTTCGACCAGGACGGCGTGCACGAAATCCACCGCTCCTGGCGCAGGCTCCTCGACTCCTACCCCGGCGACCGGATCGGCGTGGCCGAGGCGTGGGCGCCGAGCCCGGACCGGCTCGCGCTGTATGTACGCCCCGACGAGCTGCACCAGGCCTTCAACTTCCAGTTCCTGCGCTGCCCCTGGAACCCGGAGGCCATGCGCAGCGTGATCGACGAGTCGCTGGCCGCCACCGCTTCGGTGGGGGCGCCCACCACCTGGGTGCTCTCCAACCACGACGTGGTCCGCCACCCCACCCGCTACGGCGGCGGGCAGCTCGGGCTGCGCCGGGCCCGTGCGGCCGCGCTGCTGATGCTCGCGCTGCCCGGCTCCGCGTACATCTACCAGGGCGAGGAGCTCGGACTGCCCGAGGTCACCGAGCTGCCCGACGAGGTGCGCCAGGACCCCGCCTTCTTCCGCGCGGCGGGCCAGGACGGCTTCCGCGACGGCTGCCGGGTGCCGATCCCGTGGGCCGGCCAGGAGCCGCCGTTCGACTTCGGCCCCGGATCCAGCTGGCTGCCGCAGCCCGAAAGCTGGCGCGAGCTGTCCGCCGAGGCCCAGACCGGCGACCCGTATTCGACGCTGGAGCTCTACCGCTCCGCGCTGGCGCTGCGCCGCCGGCTGCCGGGCGGCCCGATGCGCTGGCTGCCGGGTCCCGCGGGGCTGCTCGCACTGTCCCGCCCGGGCCTGGTCTGCACCCTCAACACCACCGGATCCGTCATCGAAATCCCCTTGCCGGGGCGGCTGTTGCTGTCCTCCGACGGCATGGAACCCTCGGGTGACACAGCCCGTATTCCGGCCGATTCCAGCGCGTGGTGGGCAATCTGACATGCGACCGGTACAGTCCAATCCTGTGACCGCACGGCTCGCCGACATCGCAGCCCAGGCGGGGGTCAGCGAAGCCACAGTCAGCCGCGTGCTCAACGGCAAGCCCGGTGTGGCCGCGGCCACCCGTGAATCCGTACTCGCGGCGCTCGACGTACTCGGATACGAGCGCCCGGTGCGGCTGCGACAGCGCAGTGCGGGACTCGTCGGTCTCATAACGCCGGAGCTCGACAACCCGATCTTTCCGGCACTCGCCCAGGTCATCGGCCAGGCCCTGACCCGGCAGGGGTACACACCGGTCCTCGCCACCCAGACCCCGGGCGGTTCCACCGAGGACGAACTCACCGAGATGCTGGTGGACCGCGGGGTCTCCGGGATCATCTTCGTCTCGGGCCTGCACGCCGACACCACCGCCGACATGCAGCGCTACGACCAGCTGCGCGGCCAGGGCGTCCCTTATGTCCTCCTCGGCGGTTTCTCGCCCAAGGTGAAGGCCCCCTTCGTATCGCCCGACGACCGGGCCGCGATGCACCTCGCCGTGACCCATCTCGCCTCGCTCGGCCACACCCGGATCGGGCTTGCGGTCGGCCCCAAGCGCTTCGTGCCCGTACTGCGGAAGATCGAGGGTTTCCAGCAGGCGATGGAGGTCCGACTCGGCCTCGCCGCGGAGGAGTCCGAGGAGCTGATCCAGCACTCCCTCTACACCCTCGAAGGCGGCCAGGCCGCGGCCGGCGCCCTGATCGGTCTCGGCTGCACCGCCGTGGTGTGCGCGAGCGACATGATGGCGCTCGGCGCGATCCGGGCCGCCCGCGGTCTTGGCCTCGAGGTACCTCGAGACATCTCCGTGGTGGGCTTCGACGACTCTCCGCTCATAGCGTTCACGGATCCGCCGCTGACGACCATCCGGCAGCCGGTGCTGGCCATGGGGCAGGCGGCCGTCCGGACTCTGCTTGAGGAGATCGGGGGCACCCCTGCGCCGCACAGCGAGTTCGTCTTCATGCCTGAGCTGGTGGTACGCGGATCAACCGCTTCGGCGCCCGTACAGCGCCCCTCAGGGTGACCCGGGGCCGCAGCTCGTCCAGAGGGTGGAGACAATGCGTACTGAACCAGACCGAGGGATGATCGGTGTGGGACGCGAATCTGGCAGACTCTCTCCCTATGGGTGAAGCGACCGTGAAGACACTGGAAGGCCGGACGGCCACCCCGTCACCCATCGTGGACGAGGAACGCCCGGCATCGAAGCCTGCGCCGACCGGCAAGACCCGATCGCCGCGCCGTCCACGGCTGTGGTTCGAAATCCTCTTGATCGCGGTCAGTTACTGGACGTATTCACTTGTCCGCAATGCGGTACCGGAGCAGAAGGCCGCGGCCCTGCGCAACGCCGACTGGATCTGGGACGTCGAGCACTCCCTGGGCCTTGCCTTCGAGCAGTCGGTCAACCATGCCGTGAACTCGGCGACATGGCTGATCGTGTCGATGAACTACTACTACGCGACACTGCACTTCATCGTCACCATCGGCGTTCTGGTCTGGCTCTACCGCGGACATCCCGGGCGCTATGCGGCTGCACGTCTGGTGCTCTTCGCAACGACGGCTGTGGCACTCGTCGGTTACTACCTGTATCCGCTCGCGCCGCCCCGGTTGATGAACGGTCACGCCTTCATCGACACCGTGCTGGTCCATCACACCTGGGGCTCGATGGCCTCGGGCAACCTCAAGAACATGTCGAACCAGTACGCCGCGATGCCGTCGATGCATATCGGCTGGTCGCTGTGGTGCGGCCTCATCATCTTCGCGCTGGCCTCAGCGCCCTGGGCGAAGATCCTCGGCCTCCTCTACCCGGCGACGACACTCGTGGTCATCGTGGCCACGGCGAACCACTTCTGGCTGGACGCGGTCGGCGGCATGATCTGCCTCGCCTTCGGCTTCGCCGTCTCGTACGCCTGGTACCGGGCCCTTCCGCACCAGCTGCCGCGGCTGCCGGCGGTGGCGGACGACGCGAGCCGTCCGCGGTTCGCTCGCGCGGCCAGTTTCTCGCGCCGTTAGCCCCCGCCGTCGGCCCGCTGTCGGGCTCAGTCGGCACCCCGGTGCTTTATGCGGCCGGCCACCGTCGTCAGACGGATCGGCGCCTCACCCACCTCGTCCGCCGGGGCCTCGACCGGGTCGAGGCCGAATTCCGTCAGATCGGCCCGATTGCAGGGCGCGATCCGGCCCGCAATCCGCTCCACTCCCGCCGCAAGGCTGCATCCGTTCTGCAGCCTTCCAGAGCCATCAGACCGGTCAGCCCGTGGCCGGTCACCGCTCCCGTCTCACCGAGATCACGGCAGCGCGAGGCCCGTGACGCCCGCTCCTGACCGAGCCGCTTTGACCACTCGTCGGTGCGGTCGGCGCGGGTGTCCGCGGTGTGGGGCGGCCCCGGCCCGTGCGGACGCGGCGTTCGACCTGGTGCTGTGCTCATGGCGTTCCTGGCGCATTGCCGGGCGCTGCTGGCTGAAGCGTTTGCGGCGAGCTGGCCGGGGCCGAACCCGGCCATGCCCGTCAGCGGCCGATTCCCGTACACCGTCAGGGTGAATTCGCACACCGCTTGGGTGCAGCGAGTTGACGCCACCTCACGCCTGATGCCCCCTTTTGTCTGACTGTGTTCGTCCCCTCGCCAGCCCAACACGGACACGGTCCTCGAAGCCGAGCTCAGATCTGAGGAGGATCACAGTGTCGACCACCCCCTCCCGCCGAAGGACGATGTTCTGCTGCGTGGCCGCCGTCTCGGCCGCGGCAGCTACGACCGCTTCGCTGCTGGTGTCGCTGGCCGGTATCGGCCTTGCCGCGCCGGCACCACCGGCTGCTGTGGAAGATCCCGCCGGCGTCAAGGTCATCTCCTCGGGGTGGAATCACCCCTGGGGCATGAGCTGGCTGCCCGACGGCTCGGCGCTGATCACCGAACGGGATTCCTTCCAGGTCTTCCGCCTCACCCCGTCCGGCGTCAAGACCAAGGTCGCCACTGTGCCTCATGTGGTGAACACCAAGCCCGAGAGTGGTCTGCGCAGCCTCGCCGTGTCACCCACGTGGAGCACCGACCACTACGTCTACCTCTACCACGCGGCCGAGGAAGGCAACCGGATCGTCCGGATGACCTATGACGGCTCGACGCTCAGCGACTACACACCCTTGGTCACCGGCATCAAGAAGGGCGGGACGAACGGCGGCCAGATCAAGTTCGGCCCCGACGGCTACCTGTACGCCACCACGGGCGAAGCCTCGACGTCCAGCGATGCGCAGGACAAGCAGTCCTTGAACGGGAAGATCCTGCGCATGACCGCCGACGGCAAGCCCGCTCCCGGCAACCCGTTCGGCACGCTTCTCTACTCCCTGGGCCACCGCAATTCGCAGGGAATCACGTGGGACGCGCAAGGCCGCCTGTGGGAGACCGAGATCGGTCACGACGGCTACGACGAACTCAACCTCATCGAGCCGGGCATGAACTACGGTTGGCCCACGTGCGAGGGCAGCTGCTCCGAGGCAGGCATGACCGACCCCAAGGTGCAATGGCGCCCCGTCGAGGCTGTGCCCAGTGGCATCACCTACGTAGACGGCGCCCTGTACATCGGGGCACTGCGGGGCCAGCGGCTGTGGCGCGTCCCGCTGACCGGCGCCAGTGTCGGCACCCCGACCGCGCACTACGTCGGACAGTACGGCCGGCTGCGCACGGTGGAGCAGGTCCCGGGCAAAGCGGCACTGTGGATCACCACCGA
Source organism: Streptomyces sp. NPDC005408 (assembly GCF_040606445.1). Classification (NCBI taxonomy): domain Bacteria; kingdom Bacillati; phylum Actinomycetota; class Actinomycetes; order Kitasatosporales; family Streptomycetaceae; genus Streptomyces; species Streptomyces sp. NPDC005408. The sequence goes on from NZ_JBEXEX010000001.1 coordinate 59,028, forward strand.
CCGGGCCGGCAAGGACAAAGACCTGGTGCTCCAGGTCGAGCTGACGCAGTAACAGCCGCCGGGCGAGCCACGGCCCCCACGTGACTGTCTCCGCCGCCAGGACAATCGCCGGCCCGCTTGCCCGGGGGCAGCGGCGTGAAGCCTGCGCTGGTCCGCGACCCGCTTTCGGGTAGCCCCCACTACGCCCCGTAGAACAGCACCTCCACCACCGCCCGCGCCCTCCTCGTAATCCTGCGGTAGTCGTCCAGCATGTCCCCGCTGTGTCCCACGTGCAGCTCCCGCCCTGTCTCCCCGGGCCCATACCCCAGGTACCGCCCCACCGCCGCCAGTTCACGGCCGTCCGACGGGAACGTGTCGCCGGGGCGGCCGCGGACCAGCATCACGCCGTTGCGGACGCGGGTCGCAAGGACCCACGCCTCGTCGAGGATCTGCGCGTCCTCCGTGCTGATCAGGCCCGCCGCGTGAGCCGCCGCCAGGGCCTCGCGGGTGCGGGTCGTGCGCAGGCCCGGTTCCGCCCAGCCGTGGCGCATCTGGAGCAGCTGGACCGTCCACTCGACGTCGCTCAGCCCGCCCCGGCCCAGCTTCGTGTGGAGCGTGGGGTCCGCGCCCCGCGGGAGGCGTTCGGACTCCATCCGGGCCTTGAGCCGCCGGATCTCGCGGACCGCGTCGTCCCCGAGCCCCTCCGCCGGATACCGCAGCGGATCGACCAGGTCGATGAAGCGCTGCGCCAGTTCCGCGTCGCCCGCCATCGGCTCCGCGCGCAGCAGCGCCTGGCTCTCCCACACCAGCGACCACCGCCGGTAGTACGCCTCGTAGGAGGCGAGCGTACGGACCATCGGACCGCTCTTGCCCTCCGGCCGCAGATCCGCGTCGATCAGCAACGGCGGGTCCGCCGTGGGCACTTGGAGGAGCCTGCGCATCTCCGTGACGACCGTGTTCGCGGCCCGGCTCGCCTCCTGCTCGTCCACGCCCTCGCGCGGCTCATGGACGAAGAGCACATCCGCGTCGGAGCCGTAACTGAGCTCGTGCCCCCCGAAGCGCCCCATGCCGATGACCGCGAACCGCGTCGGCAGCTCGTCGCCCCACTGTTCGCGCACCGCGGCCCGCAGCGCACCCGAGATCGTCGCCGCGTTCAGGTCGGTGACCGCGTTCCCGACGCGGTCCACCAGCGCGCCCGGATCGGCCTCGGCGGGGCTGTCCTCGGTGCCGTAGGAACCGATCAGGTCCGCCGCGGCGGTACGGAACAGCTCCCGGCGGCGTACGCCACGCGCCGCCGCGACCGCCGCTTCCGCCGTGTCCGCGCGCCCCACCGCCGCCAGGATCTCCTGTTCCAGATGCTCCCGGCCGCGCGGCTTCAGGCCCTCCGGGTCGCCGAGCAGCGCCACCGCCTCGGGGGCCCGCAGCAGCAGATCGGGGGCGAGCCGCCCGGCGGACAGCACGCGCGCCAGGTTCTCCGCGGCCGCGCCCTCGTCCCGCAGCAGCCGCAGATACCAGGGTGTCTTGCCGAGCGCGTCCGACACCTTGCGGAAGCCCAGCAGACCGGCGTCCGGATCGGCCGAGTCGGCGAACCAGCCGAGCAGCACGGGCAGCAGCGTGCGCTGGATCGCGGCCTTCCGCGAAACCCCGGACGAGAGCGCCTCCAGATGACGCAGGGCCGCCGCGGGATCCGCGTAACCCAGCGCCTCGAGCCGCTGCCCCGCCGCCTTCGGGCTGAGCCGTGTCTCGCCGGGCGTGAGCTGTGCGACGGCGTCCAGCAGCGGCCGGTAGAAGAGCTTCTCGTGCAGCCGCCGCACCACCGCAGCGTGCCGCTTCCACTCCTTGTTGAGCTCGGCGACCGGGTCCGTACGCAGCCCGAGCGAGCGCCCGAGGCGCCGTAGATCGGCCTCCTCCTCCGGCACCAGATGCGTACGCCGCAGCCGGAACAGCTGGATGCGGTGCTCCATGGCGCGCAGAAAGCGGTACGCCGCGTCCAGCTGAGCCGCGTCCGCGCGCCCCACATAGCCGCCCGCCGCCAGCGCCCGCAGGGCCTCCAGCGTGGTGCCGCTGTGCAGCGTCGCGTCGCTGCGCCCGTGCACGAGCTGCAGCAGCTGAACGGCGAACTCGACGTCCCGCAGCCCCCCGGGGCCGAGCTTGAGCTCGCGCTCGACCTGGGCGGCGGGGATGTTGTCGACGACGCGGCGGCGCATCTTCTGCACGTCCGCGACGAAGTTCTCGCGCTCGGCGGCCTGCCACACCATCGGCGACACGGCCTCTATGTAGTCCTCGCCGAGCGCCGGGTCCCCGGCCACCGGCAGGGCCTTCAGCAGGGCCTGGAACTCCCAGGTCTTGGCCCAGCGCTGGTAGTAGGCGACATGGCTGGACAGAGTGCGCACGAGCGGGCCGTTGCGTCCCTCGGGCCGCAGATTGGCGTCGACGGGCCAGATCGTGCCCTCGATCGTGGTCTCGGAGCAGATCCGCATCAGATGCGAGGCCAGCCTGGTCGCGGCCTGCATGGCCTTGCTCTCGTCGGCGCCGTTGACCGGCTCGCCGACGAAGATGACATCCACGTCGGAGACATAGTTGAGCTCGTGGCCGCCGCACTTGCCCATGGCGATGACGGCGAGCCGGCACTGCGCCGCGTCGGCGGGCGCACTGGTGCGGGCGATGGCAAGGGCGGCCCGGAGCGTGGCCGTCGCCAGATCGGCCAGTTCCGCGGCGGTCTCGGAGACATCGGTCGTACCGCACACGTCGCGGGCGGCTATGGCCAGCATGCACCGCCGGTAGGCGACCCGCAGCGACACCGGATCGGTGGCGTCGGCCAGGCCGAGCTCGAACTCCGCGACGCCCGGGTGCAGATCGGCCGCCTCATAGGTGACGAGCACCTGCCAGTCGCGCGGGTGGCGGGCGAGATGGTCGCCGAGCGCCTCGGACGCGCCGAGCACTCCAAGGAGCCGGTCGCGCAGGGGTTTCGCGGTGATGAGGGTGTCGAGGAGTCTCTGCCGCTCGCCCGGGGGCTGTGCCTCGACGAGCCGTACGAGGCCGCGGAGCGCGAGGTCGGGGTCGGCGACGGCGCCGAGCGCGTCGAGGAGGACGGGGTCGGAGCGTACGGAGGCCATGTCGGGGAGGCCGAGGAGCCGTTCGGCGGCGGAGGGATCGGTGAAGCCGTGCCGCAGCAGTCGCGTGAAGGTACTGCTTCTGCGCCCCGACACCGTCATACCGCCGTCTCCCGTCCTGCCCGGTCAAGGAACTCGTGCCCGATCAAGGTACGGATTCGAGCCTAGCCGCCGGGGCGTGAACAGGATCCTCGTGATCCGCGGCCGTCCGGCCCGACGACCGGCCGCGGCGTGACATTCACCATGTTGTTCGGCTTTCGGGGCCAATGAACCGCATGCTCGATATTTCCGTCTTCTTGCCCGATCAGCACGTCGAGTATCGATCCGCGCTGGTCAGATCCGCTTGAACCCTGAAAACCGAAGGCACAACCGCATGCTGTCGTCCGGGCCCCGCCGCTCCGCCCTGCTGTCCCGTCGTGGCCTGACGGCGACCATGATCCTGGCCCCGCTCGTCGGGACCGCCTGCCTCGTCGGCGCCGAGGTGGCCACCTCCGACGTACGGGAGGAGCTGATCCCGCCGTCCCGTCCGCAGGGCGCGGCGGTGATGCAGATCGTCGCCCACCCCGACGACGATCTGTTCTTCATGAACCCGGACACCAGCCAGTCAGTCGCCTCCGGGCGCGGCCTCACCTCCGTGTATCTCACCGCGGGCGAGTCCGACGGCGTGAACGCGCGCAAGGACGACCCGCAGCCGAAGGCCGACAAGGCCCGTTATGCGGAGGCCCGGCAGAACGGCATCCGCGCCGCGTACGCCGAGATGGCCACCGGCAACCGCACCAGCCCCTGGCAGCGTGCCACCATCCCCACCGCGGGCGGCGGCAGGGCAGAGCTCGACACCCTCAAGGCCCGGCCCGAGGTCAATCTCGTATGGGTGCAGCTGCACGAGGCGGGCTCCATAGCGGGCGACCGGCCCAAGAGCCTGCACGGCCTGTGGGACGGCCGCGTGGACACGCTCGGCTCGCAGCTCGCCTCCGGCACTCCGGTCGGGCGGGGCTTCCGCTACACCAAGCAGGAGGTCGTCGACACGATCGCCGGTCTCCTGGACCGCTTCCGGCCCACCCATGTACGGATGCAGGACCCGACCCCGGGCCGCATAGAAGAGCCGGGCACGGCAGATGGGCCCGGCAAGGTCTCCGACCACCAGGACCACATGTACGGCGCGCGGTTTGTGCAGGCCGCGCTCACCCAGTACGCCCACTCCCCCGGCCGTCCCGCCTTCAGCGTCCAGAACTACCTGGGCTACTTCACCAGCGGGCTCCCGCACACCCTGGACCCGGCCACCGCCGACGCCAAGCTGCGCACGCTGAAGACGTACGCCTGGCTGGACGGGCTCGACGGAGAGAACCAATGCGGCGACCCGGCGGGCTGCGGAGACCTGAAGGTGGCGGCCCGTCCCGCCGGGCACGGCTGGGCGCAGTCCGTCCGCTACACCCGCGGTGAATCCACGTCCTGGGTGCAGCCGGGCAAGGACGGCGGCCTGTGGGCGTTCTCGGTGCTCGACCAGCGGCTGGCGGTCTGGCACAAGGCGCCCGGCGCGAAGGGTGCCTGGACCGGCCCTCGGCTCCTTGCGGGCGAGGGGCTCGACAGCGGTGTGACGTCGGTGCGGCTGCCGGACGGCCGGATCGCCGTGTTCGGCACGCGTACGACGCTCGGGGACGGTCCGGAGGACTACCGCAGGGACGTCGTGACGGCGGTGCAGGGCGGGGCGGACGGCGCGTTCGGGCCGTGGCGCTCGCTGGGCACCCCCGAGCGCGACGACGCCTCAGGGACCTCCGACGTCAGCGCCCCGGCCGTCACGGTGGACGACGCCGGGCGGATGACCGTGTTCCTGCGCAACGGCGGCCACTCGCTCAGCTCCACCGCGCAGCGGCCGGACGGCTCCTGGACACCGTGGCAGGCGCGGGGCGGCCGGAACCTGCACGGCGACCCGGTCGCGGCGACGGACGCGAGTGGCCGCCAGTACGTCTTCCTCAGCACACCCGCATCAGTGGTCTCCTGGACCCAGCCGAAGCCCGGGGCACCCCTGACCGGCCCGGCCGCGACCGGCCTGCCGCCGACGACGCTGACGCTGAGCACGGGCCGGGACGGCGACGGCGTACGGCTGTGGTTCCGCAAGCCGGTGGCGGGCGATGTCCGCACGGCCCGCTTCTCGGGCACCACGGTCTCCCCCGTCGCAGACCTGGGCGGGCTCGCGGGCTTCGGCCCGGTGAGCGTCTCGGGCCCGGACAACTCCCTGCTCGCGGTCCGCTCCCGCACCGGCGTACCGGGCACGGCGCGGACAGGTACGGGAGTGCCGACGTGGACGTCGGGCGGCTCGCTGTTCGTGGGCGCACCGGCAGGCGTAAGGACTGGGGCCGGCGCCGGCTTCGCGGCTGTGGGCCTGGACGCCCGTCTGCACTGGCTGCCCGCGGGCCGGCGAAGTCGGGCGATGAGCCCGACCGATGAATAGGGACGCCGCTCGCGGTCTACACATTCGGTGATCCCCGGATGGAGAGGACCGCACCATGCCCGTAACCCAGCCACTCACAAAGCTTGACCCCCGCTACAGCGACGAAAAGGCCGCCGCTGCCGACTGGTCCCAGGCGGTCGAGCGCCTGCGCGCCGCCGAAATCTTCTGGCTGTCCACCGTGCGCCCCGAGGGCCGTCCGCACGTCACCCCGCTGATCGCGGTGTGGCACGACGGCGGGCTGCATTTCTGCACCGGCGCCGACGAGCGCAAGGCCAAGAACCTCCGCGACAATCAGGAGGTGGTCCTCACCACCGGTGCCAATGCCCTCGACGAGGGCAACGACTTGGTGATCGAGGGCACGGCGGCGCGCGTGAGCGACGAGACGCGACTGCGCGCGCTGGCCGACGCCTACGTCGACAAGTACGGCGCGGACTGGACCTTCGAGGTCCGCGACGGCGAGTTCGTGCACGAAGGCGGCACGGCCCTGGTCTTCCGCGTGGAGCCTCGCACGGCATTCGGCTTCGCGAAGAGCCCGTACAGCCAGACCCGTTGGCAGTTCACCGACTAGAGGAGCTCCACCGATGGCACCGATGGAACTGACGCTTGAAGTGATCATGATCCCGGTCACGGATCTCGACCGGTCGAAGAAGTTCTACGAGGAGGGCTGTGGCTTCAACGTCGACCTCGACCAGGAGGTGGCCCCGGGGATCCGCATCATCCAGATGACCCCGCCGGGCTCGCGCTGCTCCGTCTCCATGGGCAGCGGCCTCCCGGACCGTCCCGGCCAGACCCCCATGGCCCCCGGCTCGCTCCACGGCCTCCAACTGTGCGTGACGGACATTGCGGCGACCCGCGCGGCATTCGTCGAACGGTCGGTGGACGTCAGCGAGATCCAGCACGTGGGCGAAAGGGGCTGGGAGGACGGCCCGGGCCAGACGTGGAACTCGTTCCTGTTCTTCCAGGACCCGGACGGCAACGGCTGGGTGATCCAGGAAGCGCCTGCGCCGCTTTCGGACCGCTGACCGCACGCCGCCAACTGCCAACCGCTGACCGCCCCAGGAGGCCCCGGCATGGACTGGACGCTCGAAGTGATCGTGGTCCCCGTCTCGGACGTGGACCGGTCCCGGGACTTCTACCGCGACAAGCTCGGTTTCAAGGTCGACGTCGACACCCGCGTCACCGAGACGATGCGCATCGTCCAGCTGACGCCTCCCGGTTCTGGCTGCTCGATCGTCATCGGCGAGGGCATCGGAGGCCCCGGCGGCGGCCCCGAGCCCGGCTCCTACGCCGGGCTCCAACTCGTCGTCGCGGACATCAAAGCGGCCCACGCCGAGCTCGTCGAGCGTGGCGTGGACGTCTCCGGCCCCGTCGAGATCGCACCGGGGGACGGCGGGACCTTCATGCACTTCGCGGACCCGGACGGCAACGGCTGGGCGGTGCAGGAGTACCGCGTACGCGGTACGAAGCCGCTGTACGAGGCGCTGCGTCCCAGCACGGCCGAGAGCAACTGAGGGCGCGACGCCGATTACCGCGTCCGCGCCCCCAGTCGCTGCCCCGGTCAGGTCTGCGGCGGCCTGTCCTCGCCACCCGTGCCGAACTGGTCCTTCATCTTGTCCTGGGCCTGGTCGACCTGACCGCTGTACTTGCCCTGGGTCTTGTCGTCGGCCATGTCACCGCCCTTGTCGATGCCTTTGTCGGCCTGTGCCTCGTGACCTTTGAGCATGCTCTTGAGCTTGTCCATCATGGACATTCGGTCATCCTCCTCGCCGAATGGACCCCCACACCTCCAGGGTCACCGCACACCGCGCGGTTCGCATCCTCAGGGAATCAGACCTGGCGGCGGCTACAGAACCGGCAGGTTCTTCCGCAGCTCGAACGCCGTGACCTCGCTGCGGTACTCCTCCCACTCCTGCTTCTTGTTGCGCAGGAAGAAGTCGAAGACATGTTCGCCCAGCGTCTCGGCGACCAGCTCGCTCCGCTCCATCAGCGCGATCGCCTCGCCCAGGTTCTGCGGCAGCGGCTCGATCCCCATCGCGCGGCGCTCCGCGTCCGACAGCGCCCACACGTCGTCGTCCGCGCCGGCCGGGAGCTCGTAGCCCTCCTCGATGCCCTTGAGGCCCGCGGCAAGCAGCACCGCGTACGTCAGATACGGGTTGGCGCCCGAGTCGATCGAGCGGACCTCGACGCGGGCCGAGCCCGTCTTGCCCGGCTTGTACATCGGGACGCGGATCAGCGCCGAGCGGTTGTTGTGGCCCCAGCAGATGTACGAAGGGGCCTCGCCGCCCGCGCCCGCGCTGCGGGCCGAGCCGCCCCAGATGCGCTTGTAGGAGTTGACCCACTGGTTCGTCACGGCAGAGATCTCCGCCGCGTGCTTGAGCAGGCCCGCGATGAAGGATCGGCCGACCTTGGAGAGCTGGTACTCCGAGCCCGACTCGTAGAAGGCGTTCCGGTCTCCCTCGAAGAGGGAGAGGTGGGTGTGCATCCCAGAGCCCGGGTAGTCACTGAACGGCTTCGGCATGAACGTCGCCTGGACGCCCTGCTCCAGCGCGACCTGCTTCATGACCAGGCGGAAGGTCATGATGTTGTCGGCCGTGGAGAGCGCGTCCGCGTACCGCAGATCGATCTCCTGCTGGCCCGGCGCGCCCTCGTGGTGGCTGAACTCCACCGAGATGCCCATGGATTCGAGCATGGTGATCGCCTGGCGGCGGAAGTCCATGCCGACGTTCTGCGGGGTGTGGTCGAAGTAGCCGGAGTTGTCTGCGGGGGTGGGCCGGGTGCCGTCCAGCGGCTTGTCCTTCAGCAGGAAGAACTCGATCTCCGGGTGGGTGTAGAAGGTGAAGCCCAGGTCGGAGGTCTTGGCGAGGATCCGCTTCAGTACGTACCGCGGGTCCGCGAAGGACGGCGAGCCGTCGGGCATCAGGATGTCGCAGAACATCCGCGCCGTGCCCGGGGCCTCGGCCCGCCACGGCAGGATCTGGAACGTGCTCGGGTCCGGCTTGGCGATCATGTCGGACTCGTAGACCCGCGCGAAGCCCTCGATCGCGGAGCCGTCGAAGCCGATGCCCTCGTCGAAAGCCTGCTCCAGCTCGGCGGGGGCCACCGCGACCGACTTCAGAAAGCCGAGCACATCGGTGAACCACAGGCGCACGAAGCGGATGTCGCGCTCCTCGAGCGTACGGAGCACAAACTCCTGCTGCTTATCCATTTCCACCCATCCTTGCTGGTCAAGCCGCCTGCTCCGCACGAGCATGCCATCCGTGGGTTTCAGGCGCGTTGCGCGCCACCCCCGATGGCATCTGTACCGGCTGAGCCCATTGTGTGTCAGGGCATACGCCGTGACGACCCTGAGGCCCCTCTCAACCGTCCCGTAGACCGCGATGGCGCTTTAGCGGCCCCGTATGAGGTGCCCGACGCGCCCGCACACTACGATCTGCGCCCATGGGGGGTCCCCGGCTCGACCACATCGCGCGCACCGCGCGTCCCATGGCACTGCTGAGTGCCGTGGCGACGCTCCTCGGCGTGCTCTTCATCTGTCTGAGCCCGCCCTCCGAGCATGACATGTCCGCATCCTCGTCCGCGTCCGGCGGTGTGGCGACCGAGTACACCTGTCCGTACGACAACGGCGGCTGCGGCCTGCTGCCGCTGGTCACGCCGGCCGTGCTCACCGCGCCCCCGCTCGACGCCCCGGTCGAGGCCGGGACGCAACCCCCGCACATCGGCGCTCCGCCGCCCGCGGCCGCGCTGCCCCGCTCGGGAGCGCGGCCGCGCGCTCCGAGCCTTCACGTCCTTCAAGTGCTGCGGACCTGACCCTGACGGTCCCGCCTCCCCCACAGCCCCCTTGATCACTTCATTGACGAAGGACGACAACCATGGCTTCCCGCACCAACGACCGCCGGGCCCGAATAGAGCAGATGCGCCGCGCCGAGCAGTCCCGCGAGCGCCGCAGCCGCATCATCACGATCGCCGTCAGCGGTGTCGTCGTGGCCGGTCTCGTCGGCTTCGGCGTGTACGCGCTCAACAAGGAGTCGGACAAGAAGGACCAGCAGGCCGCAGATGCCAAGGCTCCCGTCAGCGGCGAGAAGAGCTGGGACGTGAAGAAGCTCGGCCGCACGCACGTCACCAAGAAGGTCACCTACCCGATGAAGCCGCCGGTCGGCGGCAACCACGACCAGGTGTGGATGAACTGCAACGGCGACGTCTACAAGGAGGCGGTCCCCGACATGAACGCCGTGCACTCGCTGGAGCACGGCGCGGTCTGGGTGACGTACAACGACAAGGCCCCGGCCGCCGACGTGACCAAGCTGAGCGAGAAGGTCAAGAAGACCCCGTACACGCTGATGAGCCCGGTCAAGGACCAGGCCGGGGCGATCATGCTGAGCGCCTGGGGCAAGCAGCTCACGGTCGACAGCGCGAGCGACCCGCGCGTGAGCCAGTTCTTCACCAAGTACGTGCAGGGCGCGCAGACTCCCGAGCCGGGCGCCGCGTGCACCAACGGACTGGGCGGCAAGTGATCCGTATGACACGTACGCACTGGGCCGCGATCACCGCGGTCGTGCTCGCGCTGCTCTTCGCCGGGGCCGCCACGGTGGCGTCGGCGGGCGGCGGCGGGGACGCCAAGTCCCGTACGCCGTCGACGGATTCGGCCGATGCGGGCTTCGCGCGCGACATGGCGGTCCATCACCAGCAGGCGGTGGAGATGTCCTTCATCGTCCGGGACCGTACGCAGGGCGACGAGGTGCGCCGCCTCGCGTACGACATCGCCAACACGCAGGCCAACCAGCGGGGCATGATGCTGGGCTGGCTGGATCTGTGGGGGCTGCCGAAGGTGTCGGCGGACAGTGAGCCGATGGCCTGGATGGCGCAGGAAGGTGCTCACCCAGGTCACTCCGCTCACACGGGCCACTCAGGGCATCAGGCCAAGGACGGTGCCCTGATGCAGGGCATGGCGACCAGGGCGGATCTGGACCGGCTGGGCAAGGCCGGTGGCAAGCAGGCCGAGATCGAGTATCTCCAGCTGATGATCATCCACCACAACGGCGGGATCTCGATGGCCGAGGGCTGTGTGAAGCTCTGCACCGTCGGCCCGGAGAAGGAGCTCGCCGAGGGCATGGTGGCGGCGCAGCGCTCGGAGGTCGAACTGATGGTGGACCTCCTGCACAAGCGCGGCGCGGAGGTCCGTACGTCCTAGGGGGTGTCTTTTGGATCAGGCCGGATCAGTGAGCGGCCCGCCGCGGAGCGGCTGATGTCACTGCGGTGCGTGCGATCGCAAGGCGGAGGATGGGGGTCCCCCCGCCGAAGGCAGGGGGAGAGCCGACGCGGAGCGTCGGCGACTGACGACAACGCAGCATGGGGGCACCTCCCGCGCCCGAAGGACTACGGGGGAGTGCCGTGCCAGGGCACGCGAGCCCGGCAAGATCCGAACGACACCCCCTAGGCCCCGTTCGGACAAGCTCAGCTTCTGTCCGCCCCGGTGAACCGCCAGGTGATCCGGGGCGGACGGACCGCCGCACACAGTGGCATGCCCGCGCCGTCCGTCAGCCCGAGCCCCGTCTCGACCGCGCCGCCCGACAGCGCCTCGTCCGGCAGGTCGGCGAGAAAGAGCTTGGCCCGCCGGAACATCGCGAACTCTCCGCCCGGCGGGAGCTCGCCCCAGGTCAGATAGACGAAGCGCTCACCGCGCCGCCCCTGGACGTACGGGCCGCGGAAGTCGGCCGTGCCGTCGGACGCCGTGACGGTCTCGACGGGGATCTCGAAGACCGCCTCCGCCGCGTCGGCCGGCACCAGCTGGTCGGGCTCCCTGCCGCGCTGCGTACCGACGTGGATGTGGCGGTACTCGCCGCAGACGCTGCCGGGCAGTTCGCGGCCGGTGATCCGCAGGGTCAGCCGTGCCATGTCCGAGGGCTCCTTCCACCCGTTCCACCTGCTGCGGTCGCGTACTCCCAACGGCCCAATGACAATGGGTTCGCTCGGGCCGTCAAGGCACGCCAGGAGGTACGAAGCCATGACCACAGCCAGAGACATCATGCACCCCGGGGCCCAGTGGATCCCCGCGAACGAAACCCTCGACCGGGCCGCGCAGCTGATGCGGCAGCTCAATGTGGGCGCGCTGCCCATAGCCGACTCCAACGAACGGCTCTGCGGCATCCTCACGGACCGGGACATCGTCATCGGCTGTGTGGCCATGGGCCACGACCCGGCACAGGTCACCGCGGGCGACATGGCCAAGGGCACCCCGCGCTGGATCGACGCGGGCTCCGACGTGGACATGGTGCTGCAGGAGATGCAGGGCCACCAGATCCGCCGGCTTCCGGTGATCGAGAACAAGCGGCTCGTGGGGATGATCAGCGAGGCCGATCTGGCCCAGCACCTGAGCGACGAGCAGATCCACGCCTGGGTGGAGCAGGTCTACGCGACCCCCTAAGGCAGCGCCTCCCCTGCAAATCGTCCGCCGCTGGCCTCGGCCGGTCCGTCGAGGACCGCCCGGGCAACCGCGTCCGGGCGGTCCAGCATGACCAGATGGCCCGCCGGCGCGACCGTCTCGAAGCGGGCGCCGAGCAGCTTGGCGAGTGCGTGCTGCCGCTCGAGCCAGCGCTCCCCGGAGGCGTTCGCGGCGAGCACGGTGACCGGGACGTCGGGCAGGGCGTACCGCTCGCGCAGGGCGAGGAGTTCGGCGGCGACCGCGCGGTAGTGGGTGTTCTCCAGGAGGCCGCCCTGCAGCACCCGTGAGGTGGCGTAGCAGCGGCGTACGAGCTCGGCCGGGGCCGGGTCGCCGCCGCCGGTCCGGGAGAGGCGGACCATCGCCCGGCGGGTGAGCGGGCCGAGGGCTGCGGGCACTCCGGCGGCGGACAGCGCGGTGCCGAGCGCCCGGGCGGCGGCGGTGCGCACCGCGGGCGCGGCGGGCACGCGCGCGTGCTCCTCGACGGAGGAGTCGACGAGGACGACGGACGCGGTACGGGCGGGGTGCAGCCGGGCGAAGGCCTCGGCGTGGAACCCGGCGATCGAGTGCCCGACCACGGCGGCGGGCCCGTCCAGGCCGAGCGCGTCCAGTACGCCCGCGATGCGGTGGGCCTCTCCCGTCGCGGACGGCGGCACGGCGGCCGGGCCGCTGAGTCCGTGTCCGGGCCGGTCGAAGCGGACGACGGTGCGGTGCGGTGCGAGCAGCGGGACGACGAGGTCCCAGTCGAACCAGCTCATCGCGAGTCCGGCGCTCAGCACGCAGACCGGTCCGCTGCCCTCGACGACCACATGATGCGGCACGTCACCCACTCGTACGAACGCCACCGGGACTCCTTCGCCGCCTCCCGCGCCAGGGACAGCGCGAGCACCGCCGGCAAGCCTGCCACGAACAAGATCTGGAGCCGCTGTCCGGCCCCCAGGGACCAGGTGCCGCGGCCCGCCTGGAAGGCGGCGATGGCGGCCAGGGCCCAGACGGTGGCGGCCAGTTCGAGAACGACGAGCACCGGGCCGGTACGGGCCAGTGGCGGCCACCAGCCGTAGCGGCGGGCCGCGCACCACGTCGGAGCATCGGCTCAGGATCGGCGCGGCCGGTGTGGCCCGCACGTTGACGCATACCGGGTGGGGGTAGGCTGCGGCCCATGGTCATCGCTCGGCGTGCGCGTTTCGGACAGCTGATGCTGTTCGCGGCGCTGCTGTTCGGGATCGCCACGATGCACACGGTGGGCCACCCGGTTCCGGGTCACGGGGGCGGGGCTGCACCGCACCTGGCGGGCCCGGCGGACGCGATCGCCCCGGCGGCCGATGTGGCCCCGGCGCACCCGGCGGCCCGTGTGGCCCCGGCGGACGCGGCGCACCCGGCGGCGATGACGGACCCGTTGAACCGGGCGGCCCGCACAGCGACGGTGCACCCGGCGAACGCGATCGCCGACGCGGCGGGCCCCGTCGCCACAGCGTCCACCGGGCAGCGGCACAGCGCCGACCTGCCCAACGCCGGGCCGGAGTTGCCCAGCATGGGCATGGACCCGATGACCGTCTGTCTCGCCGTGCTGGACACCTTCACGCTCATCCTGCTCGCCGCCTGGCTGCTGCGGACCGACCCCGGCGCGCTGCTCGCGGCCTGCCACGCCCGGATACTCCGCGCGCTGCGGCCCAACCCGCCTCCCCGTAAGACCCTCCTCGCCAGGCTGTCGGTGCTGCGGATCTAGAAGTGGGCCCGGCTGCCTGGGAACCTCCGCGCTTCGAGCGGTGTACCAGAAGCAGCAGACGCGCCCATCTGCACGCATCACCACACACCACGAGGTGCTCACAGTCATGCACACTCACCACACGCAACCCACTCCCCACACCCGCCGCGCCGTGCTCGGTGCCGCAATCGCCGCCGCCGGCACGGGAGTTCTGGCCGCCTGCTCCGGATCGTCGTCCATGGACCATGGATCGATGAACCACGGCGCCCCGGAGGCGACCCCCGGGGGCTATGTCACCCCCGACGGCCCGGAGGTCGCCGCCGCCGAGGCGAAAAGGGGATCGGGCCCGGTCCGTACGGTAAAGCTGACCGCCACGCCCACCCCGCTGGAGCTCGGCCGCAATCTCACGGTCAAGTCCTGGGCGTACGGGGACCGGCTGCCCGGCCAGGAGGTCCGCGTCACCGCGGGCGACACCCTCGCGCTCACGCTGGCCAATCATCTGCCGCAGTCCACGTCACTGCACTGGCACGGCATCGCCCTGCGCAATGACATGGACGGCGTCCCAGGCGTCACCCAGAGCCCCATCAAGTCGGGCGCGTCCTTCGACTACCGCTTCACGGTCCCCCACCCGGGGACGTACTGGTTCCATCCGCACTCGGGCGTCCAGCAGGACCGCGGGCTGTACGCCCCGCTGATCGTGGAGGACCCGAAGGAGCCCCTGAAGTACGACAAGGAGTGGGTCGTCGTCCTGGACGACTGGCTCGACGGCGTCGACGGCTCCACGCCGGACTCCGTGCTGGCGGAGCTGCGGCACGGCATGCCCGGGCACTCGGGCGCGGACGGGCCGTCCCCGACCGCTACGGCGAAGGGCCCGTCCCGGATCATGACGGGCGCGAGCAGCGATCACCTCGGCAACGAAGCGGGCGACATCGAGTATCCGTACTACCTGATCAACGGCCGCACGGCGGGTGCACCCTCGGCCTTCCGCGCCAGGCCCGGCGACCGGATCCGGCTGCGGATCATCAATGCCGGAGGGGAGACCGCGTTCCGGGTCGCGCTCGGCGGCCATGAGCTGACGATCACGCACACCGACGGTTACCCCGTCCAGCACGCCACGACCGACGCCTTGCTCCTGGGCATGGGCGAGCGGTACGACGTGCTGGTCACCGCGGGGAACGGCGTCTTCCCGCTGACGGCTGTCGCGGAGGGCAAGGAGACACAGGGCAGGAAGGCGGCCGCGATGGCGCTGCTCCGCACAGGCGGCGGGACGGCACCCACCGCATCCGTGCGCCCGAAGGAGCTGTCCGGCAGGATCGTGACTCCGAACCGGCTCAAGGCGGACGCGTCCGTCGCCCTTCCCGCACGCAAGCCGGATCGCACGATCCAACTGCGGCTGACGGGCAATATGGCGCAGTACAACTGGGCCTTCAACGGCAAGCCCTACACCCCCGACCAGCGCCAGCCGGTCCGGGCGGGCGAGCGGGTCCGGCTGGTCTTCACCAACGGCACACGGATGTGGCATCCGCTGCACCTGCACGGCCACACCTTCACCCTGGCGAACTTCACGGACGGCCCCCGCAAGGACACCGCGAACCTGCTGCCGAACCGCTCACTGTCGGTGGACTTCGACGCCGACAACCCGGGTCTGTGGATGACCCACTGTCACAACGTCTACCACTCGGAGTCGGGCATGATGACGGTGCTCGGTTACCAGAAGTAGCACCCAGGGGCGCCCCGCCACGCTACGTGGGGCGCCCCACATCTCCCCACCCGGACATCGCGTCAGAAAGACGATTACACTGAGCCGCGTGCCTCAACTACGCCTCGCTCTGAATCAGATCGACTCGACCGTCGGCGATCTCGCCGGCAACGCCGAGGCGATCGTGCACTGGACCCGGCACTCCGCCGAGCAGGGGGCGCATCTCGTCGCCTTCCCCGAGATGGTGCTGACCGGCTATCCCGTCGAGGATCTGGCCCTGCGGTCGTCCTTCGTGGAAGCGTCCCGGGCCGCCCTGCGCGCGCTCGCCGCACGCCTCGACGAGGAGGGCTTCGGCGAAGTGCCGGTCATCCTCGGCTACCTCGACCGCTCCGAGCGGGCCCAGCCCCGCTACGGCCAGCCCGCGGGCTCGCCGCAGAACGCCGCGGCCGTGCTGCACCGCGGCGAGGTGGTGCTGACCTTCGCCAAGCACCACCTGCCCAACTACGGCGTCTTCGACGAGTTCCGCTACTTCGTGCCGGGCGACACCATGCCGGTGATCCGCGTGCACGGCGTCGATGTGGCGCTCGCGATCTGCGAGGACCTCTGGCAGGACGGCGGCCGCGTCCCGGCCACCCGCTCCGCCGGGGCCGGGCTCTTGATCTCGATCAACGCCTCGCCGTACGAGCAGAACAAGGACGACACCCGCCTCGAGCTGGTGCGCAAGCGCGCCCAGGAGGCGGGCTGCACCACCGCCTATCTGGCCATGATCGGCGGGCAGGACGAGCTGGTCTTCGACGGCGACTCGATCGTGGTCGACGCGGCCGGTGAAGTGGTCGCGCGGGCCCCGCAGTTCGCCGAGGGCAGCGTCGTACTGGATCTGGAGCTCCCCGCGGCCGCCGCCGAGCCGCCGACGGGCGTGGTCGACGACGGGCTGCGCATCGAGCGCGTCGTCATCTCCGAGGAGCCCCTCAAGCCGTACGAGGCGGAGCTCACCGGCGGCTACGCCGAGCGCCTCGACGACGACGAGGAGGTCTACTCGGCGCTGGTCGTGGGCCTGCGCGCGTACGCCGCCAAGAACGGCTTCCGCTCGGTACTGATCGGCCTGTCCGGCGGCATCGACTCCGCGCTGGTCGCGGCGATCGCCTGCGACGCACTCGGCGCGCAGAGCGTGTACGGCATCTCGATGCCATCGAAGTACTCGTCGGACCACTCCAAGGGCGACGCGGCCGAGCTGGCCCGCCGTACGGGGCTCAACTTCCGCACCGTACCGATCGAGCCGATGTTCGACGCGTACATGAGCTCGCTCTCCCTGACCGGCCTCGCCGAGGAGAACCTCCAGTCGCGGCTGCGCGGCACGATGCTGATGGCGGTCTCCAACCAGGAGGGCCACATCGTGCTCGCGCCGGGCAACAAGTCCGAGCTGGCGGTGGGCTATTCCACGCTGTACGGCGACTCGGTGGGCGCGTACGGGCCGATCAAGGACGTCTACAAGACGTCCATCTTCCGGCTGGCGAACTGGCGCAACCGGGCCGCCGAGGAGCGCGGGCAGACCCCGCCGATCCCGGAGGCCTCGATCACCAAGCCGCCGAGCGCGGAGCTGCGCCCCGGCCAGGTCGACACCGACTCGCTGCCGGACTACGACGTACTGGACCGGATCCTGGAGCTGTACGTCGACCGGGACCAGGGCAAGGACGCGATCGTGGCGGCCGGCTTCGACGAGGAGCTGGTGGCCAAGACGCTGCGGATGGTGGACACGGCTGAGTACAAGCGGCGCCAGTACCCGCCGGGCACCAAGATCTCGGCGAAGGGTTTCGGCAAGGACCGGCGGCTGCCGATCACGAACCGCTGGCGGGAGACGACGCACTGACCTGCTGATCCGAGATACGGGGGCTTCCCGCGGCGATGACGCGGGAGGCCCCCTTCGTCGTACGGTCCATGAGCCCGGCCGTCGCGGCGATCACCAGGCCGACGACCGTGAGGGCAGCGCCGACCAGGGCCGGGGACGTCCAGCCCCAGCCCGCCGCGATGGCCACGCCGCCGAGCCAGGCGCCGCCCGCGTTGGCGAGGTTGAAGGCCGAGTGGTTGGAGGCGGAGGCCAGGGTGGGGGCATCCTTCGCCTTCTGCATGACCAGCATCTGCAGCGGTGTGGTGGTCATGAAGCCGACCGCGCCGAGCACGACGACCGTTGCCAGTGCCGCCCACTGGATGTGCACGGTGAAGGGGAAGAGCACCAGCACCAGGGTGAGAGCGGTGAGCGATGCGTACAGCGTGGGGCGCAGCGCCCGGTCGGTCAGCGGGCCCGCGGCGAGTGCGCCGAGCGTCATGCCGATGCCGAAGAGGGCGAGGACCAGGGTCACGGAGGACTCGCCGAAGCCCATGGCCTCCGTCGTCATGGAGGCGAGGTAGGAGTACACGGCGAAGACACCGGCGAAGCCGAAGACCGCGGTGAGCAGGCCGAGCAGCACCTGGCGGCGGCCGAGCGCGCGCAGCTCGCGGCCGACGCTCTGGTGCGCGTCGAGGGGCATGTACGGGACGAGCCGGGCGAGCGCGGCCATCGCGATCAGGCCGATCACCGTGACGACCAGGAAGGTGGCCCGCCAGCCGAGGTGCTGGCCGAGCAGGGTCGCGGCCGGTACGCCCACGATGTTGGCGACGGTGAGACCGAGGAACATCGTGGCCACGGCGCGCGCCTGCCGCCCGTCCGCGACGAGCCGGGCCGCGACGACCGCTCCGACCCCGAAGAACGCGCCGTGCGGCAGCCCGGCGAGCACGCGGCCCGCGGCCAGCCAGCCGAAGCCGGGGGCGAGGGCGGAGGCGAGGTTGCCGACGACGAAGAGCGCCATCAGCAGCAGGAGCATCCGCTTGCGCGGGATGCGGGAGCCGAGGGCGGTGAGCAGCGGGGCGCCGATGACGACGCCGATCGCGTACGCAGAGACGAGGTAGCCGGCCGTGGGGACGGAGGTGTGCAGGTCGTCCGCGACATTGGGCAGCAGGCCCATCATCACGAACTCGGTGGTGCCGATACCGAAGGCGGAGACGGCGAGCGCGAGGAGCGCGAGCGGCATGGAGTGCCCTTCCGAGGTTAGTTCTCCTTCGGAACAAATCCTCGCACGGGGATTGTTCCCCCCGGTGAACACGTGGTTGCCGTCACATAACCGGTGCTCCGCCCCGGACCCCTTGCGAGGGCTCCGCCCGGAGTGTGTACGTCAGAGCTTGATGCGCGCCGCGATCGGCAGGTGGTCGCTGTCCGTCTGCGGCAGCGTCCAGGAGGACACCGGCTCGACGCCCTTCACCAGGATCTGGTCGATCCGCGCCATCGGGAACGACGCGGGCCAGCTGAAGCCGAAGCCGTCCCCCGCCGCGCCCTGTGTGGAGCGCATCTGGGAGGTGATGGACCTCAACGAGCGGTCGTTCATGGTGCCGTTGAGGTCGCCGAGCAGCACGACCCTGCCGGTCCGGTCCTCGGCGATCGCCTCGCCCAGCGCGTCCGCGCTGTTGTCGCGCTGGTTGGCGGTGAAGCCTGCGTTGAGCTTGACGCGCACAGACGGCATATGGGCGACGAACACCGCGACCGCGCCCTCGGGCGTCCGCACGGTGGAGCGCATCGCGCGGGTCCAGCCCAGCCGGATGTCCACGGGCGAGGTGTCGGTCATCGGGTACTTGCTCCACAGCCCCACCGTGCCCTGCACGGAGTGGTACTTGTACGTCCCGGCCAGCGCCTGTTCGTACGCGGAGACCTGACCCACCGGCAGCTCCTGCAGCGCGAGCACATCCGCGCCCGAGGCGGCGACCTTCTTGGCCGTGCCCTCGGGGTCCGGGTTGCCCGCGTTGACGTTGTGCGTGGCGACGGTGAGATTGCCGCCACCGCCCGACTTGTCGGCGATCAGGCCGCCGAAGAGGTTGAGCCAGACAATCGTCGGCAGCAGCAGGGCGATCAGCGCGGTCGCCGAGCGCCGCAGCACGGCGACGACCAGGATCACCGGGATGAACACGGCGAACCATGGCAGAAAGGTCTCGCTGAGACTGCCCAGGTTGCCGATGCGGTTGGGGACTTGCGCGTGCAGGATCATCAACAGGGCGATCAGTACGGCGAGTGCGGCGAGCACGATGCCGCGCCGCCAGATGCCCGGATCGCCGCGCCAGCCGTCGAGCAGGCTCCGGAACCGGGCTCCGGTGCGCCCGTCACGGGGGCTGCCGTTACCGGTCTCCGTCTTGTACGCCTGCACCATGGAGCTTTCCTCACTGCCTTGCCGTCACACCAACCTCGCCGTCGACACTAGGCGATGGCGGGCGGTCAGCCGCCGTCGCCGGACGGCCGTTCTGCCTCGATGACGACAGGACGCCGCGCGGGGTTCCTGGTATCGGGCCAGGTGGGGGCGCTGTGACAGAACCCGCACACTTCGGGCAGCGACCCGAACGGCGGTTGAGGGCGCTTCAGCGTGGCGGGCGTACGCCCTGGAGAACCGCGTCGACGATCCGTTCCGCGCTGCCCTCTTGGGGCGTGCCTTCGGGGCGCAGCACGGTGCGTACGAGCATCGGACCGACGAAGAGATCGCCCAGCAGATCGAAGTCGAGGTCGGCGCGGATCTCGCCGTTCGCGATGCCGCGCCGCAGGACCTCGTCCATCCGCTCGCGGCGCGGGGCGACCGAGGTGTGGTGATACATGTCCCACAGCTGGGGATAGCTCTGCATCTGCGCGAAGACGTTGTGCAGGAGGGCGGATGAGCGCTTCGCGAGGCCGCGCTTGCGGAGCATCTCGACCATCGCGACCAGATCGTCGCGGACGGAGGTGCCGGGCAGCGGCGGGTCGACGGGTTCCATGGACCGTACGACACCGACGAAGAGGGCCTCCTTGCCCTCCCAGCGGCGGTAGATGGTGGCCTTGCCGACGCCGGCGGTGCGGGCGATGCGCTCTATGGAGAGCTCGGAGAGAGGTACGCCCTCTTCGAGAAGATGCACGACGGCCTCGACGATCGACCGCTCGACCGCCTCACTGCGGGGCCGCCCGCGCCGACCGGCGGTGGCGGGCGCGGCGGACGCCGCCGCGGAAGCCGGTACGCCGGAGGCCGCGGCGGAACCGGACGCCGGAGGCGAGGCGGACGCCGTGGCAGAAACGGGCTCGCCCGGGCGCGCGGCCTTGGGGCCGTGGTTGTCCTGGTGCTCCCTCACTGGCACGTCCGCTCCGCCTCTCTCCGTCGTCATCGCCGTCATTCTCGCTGACGGCTCCCAGTGCCACCGCTCAGCGTTCGGCGCTCTCCCTCTCCGGCTGGGCATCGGCCGCCGGTGCCGTCTTGGGCCTGCCGCCGGGCAGGAAGAGCAGGACCACGATCACGCCGACCATCGCCACGCCCGCCGAGGCGAGCGCCGTCAGATGCATGGCGCTCAGGAAGGCCTCGTTCGCGGGGGCGATGAGCGACTTGCCCGCGGGGCCGAGTTTCGAGGCGACCCCGAGCGTCGCCTCGATCGACTCGCCCGCCGCCTGCCTGGCACCGCTCGGCAGCATCCCGAGGTGTCCCTCGATCTCCTCGCGGTACTGCGTGGAGAGCAGCGAGCCGAGCACGGCGACGCCGAGTGCGCCGCCCACCTGCCGGAAGGTGTTGTTGACCGCAGAGCCCGAACCGGCCTTCTCGCGCGGCAGCGCCTGCATCACCGAAACGGTCACCGGCGGCATGATGTGCGCCATTCCCGCGCCCTGCACGAAGAAGACCACTTCGAGCACCCACAGCGGGGTCGACTGGTCGAACGTCGCGAACGCGGCCAGCCCCACCGCGACCATGAACATTCCGGCCGTGCACACGGCCCGCGCGCCGAAGCGTTCGACGACGAGCCTGGCACGCGGCGCGAAGACCATCTGGGCCACGGCGAGCGGCAGGATCAGCAGTCCGGCATCGAGCGCGCTGTAGCCGCGCACGCTCTGCAGATAGAAGGCCGAGAAGAAGGTCACGCCCATCAGCGCGAAGAAGACCAGCGCTATGGCGGCGACGGCGGCCGCGAACGCCGGTTTCTTGAAGTACGCGATGTCGATGGCCGGATGGTCGCTGCGCTTCTCGTGCAGGACGAAGCCCGCGAGTACGACAAGTCCGCCGATCAGCGGGAGCAACGAGGATCGCGCGGTGAAGTCGGCCAGCTCGCCGCCTCGGATGATTCCGTACACCAGCAGGACCAGGCCGATGACGGAGAGGACCACGCCGAGCGGGTCTATGCGGCCGGGGTTCGGGTCCTTGGAGTCGGGCACCAGGATCGTCATCGCGATCAGGGCGATGATCACGACCGGGACATTGACCAGGAAGATCGAGCCCCACCAGAAGTGCTCGAGGAGCAGTCCGCCGGTGATGGGCCCTATGGCGATGGCGAGGCCCACGCCGCCGGCCCAGATGCCGATCGCCTTGGGCTGCTCGTCCCGCTCGAAGACGTTCATCAGGACGGCGAGCGTCGAGGGCATCACAAAGGCCGCGCCGAAGCCCATCACCGCGCGGAACGAGATGAGTTCGCCGGGCGAGCCGGAGAACGCGGCGAGTGCCGAGCCCGCACCGAAGACGACGATGCCGAAGAGCAGCACCTTCTTGCGCCCGATGCGGTCGCCGAAGAGTCCCGCGGTGAAGAGGAGTCCGGCGAAGACGAGCGTGTAGGAGTTGATCGCCCACTCCAGCTCGCTCTGGGTGGCGCCGATGCCGATGGGCTCGGGGCTGGCGATCGTCTTGACCGCCACGTTCAGGATCGAGTTGTCCAGCACGACGATGAGCAGGCTGAACATGAGGACGGCCAGGATCGCCCATCGTCTGCGGTGGACGGCCTCAGGCAGGCGGGGTACGGCAGGTGCGCCGGACGGAGTCGACATGGTCCTCAGCCTAGCCCCATTTCGATACGAGACCGTCTCGTATAGGAACACTTTACCGAATGAACGGGTCCCCTTCCGCCCGGGCGGCACGAGGTGCCACCATGGAGCTGATCCGGGGACGCCGTCAGGGCGCCTCGAGATGACGAAGGAGCCGTTAGCCATGACGCTTCAGGCTGCCCAGAAGCCCACCGACAGCAGCAAGGCGCTGTACGGCGGCAAGGGCACTCGCCGCATCACGGTCCACGACATCGCCACCGCCAAGGAGCGAGGCGAGAAGTGGCCGATGCTCACCGCATACGACGCGATGACCGCATCGGTCTTCGACGAGGCCGGCATCCCGGTCGTGCTCGTCGGTGACTCGATGGGCAACTGTCATCTCGGCTACGAGACCACCGTGCCCGTCACGATGGACGAGATGACCCTGCTCTCCGCAGCCGTCGTACGGGGCACCAAGCGTGCCCTGGTCGTCGGCGACCTCCCCTTCGGCTCGTACCAGGAAGGCCCCGTCCAGGCCCTGCGCAACGCCACCCGGCTGATCAAGGACGCGGGCGTCGGCGCGGTCAAGCTGGAGGGCGGCGAGCGCTCGCTGGGCCAGACCGAGCTGCTGGTACAGGCCGGTATCCCGGTCATGTCGCATCTGGGCCTGACCCCGCAGTCCGTCAACACCATGGGTTACCGCGTGCAGGGGCGCGGCGACGAGGCGGCCCACCGTCTGATGCGCGACGCCAAGGCCGCGCAGGACGCGGGCGCGTTCGCCGTCGTCCTCGAGCTGGTCCCGGCGGAGGTCGCCGCCGAGGTCACCCGCAGCCTGAACATCCCGACCATCGGCATCGGCGCGGGCCCCGACACGGACGCCCAGGTGCTCGTCTGGACCGACATGGCGGGCCTGACGGGCGGCAAGGTGCCGCGCTTCACCAAGCAGTACGCCAACCTCCGCCAGACGCTCGGCGACGCCGCGAAGGCCTTCGCCGACGATGTGGCCGGCGGGGCGTTCCCGCAGGAGGAGCACACCTTCCACTGAGCCACCTCCGGCACCACCGACAGCCCGCCGACATCCCCCATCGGCGGGCTGTCCGGCGTCGGGGGCCCGGGCCCCGGCGTAGCCTGGAAGGTGCAACTCGGGGTTCCCTCACGCCCCGCCGGGAGGCGGTCGTCATGGCCGGAATCGTGCGCAAGACCTTCGACTCCCCGGAAGAGACCCGTCCCTTCAAGGAGGGAACCGGGAGGCTCGACCTCCTCAGCACCGAAGGCGGTCCGCCGGTCGGCCGGGCCGTGTACGAGCCGGGCTGGCAGTGGTCCAAGCACGTCAAACCCATCGTCGGCACCGACAGCTGCCAGTCGCACCATGTGGGCTATGTCCTCGGCGGCCGGATGAAGGTCGTCATGAACGACGGCGAGACCGACGAGATACGCCAGGGCGACTTCTTCGACGTCCAGCCCGGCCACGACGCGTGGGTGGTCGGCGACGAGACCGTCGTCGCACTCGACTGGGTCGGTTTCGTCGCCTACGCCAAGTCGGCGGGCTCCTGACCTGCTAGGTCGCGGCTGTCGGCGGGACGTCGCCCGCCTGTCGGCAGCCTGTCGGCGGCTTGTCGGTGACGCCCGTCATCGTTGACGGCATGACGCGAATCGACAAGAACGCCGTCGAGGTACGAGGCCTCGTAAAGCATTACGGCGACACGAAGGCACTGGACGGTGTGGACCTCGATGTCCGTGAGGGCACCGTCCTCGGTGTCCTCGGCCCCAACGGCGCCGGCAAGACCACGCTCGTACGCTGCCTCTCCACCCTCATCACCCCGGACGCCGGCCATGCCGTCGTCGCCGGGTACGACGTGGTGAAGCAGCCGCGGCAGCTGCGCCGCACCATCGGACTCACCGGCCAGTACGCCTCGGTCGACGAGAAGCTGTCCGGCTGGGAGAACCTCTACATGATCGGGCGGCTGCTCGATCTGGCCCGCAAGGACGCCCGCCGCCGGGCCGACGAGATGCTGGAGCGCTTCTCGCTCACCGACTCGGCCAAGCGGCCCGTCATGCAGTACTCCGGCGGTATGCGGCGGCGGCTCGACCTGGCCGCCTCGATGATCGGCAGCCCGGCCGTGCTCTATCTGGACGAGCCGACGACCGGCCTCGACCCACGGACCCGTAACGAGGTCTGGGACGAGGTGCAGCGGATGGTCGCGGAGGGGGCGACCGTACTGCTCACCACCCAGTACATGGAGGAGGCCGAGCAGCTGGCGAGCGAGCTCACGGTCATCGACCGCGGGCGGGTCATCGCCAGCGGCGGCGTCGACGAACTCAAGGCGAAGGTCGGCGGCCGCACCCTGCAGATCCGGCCCAGCGATCCCGCGCAGCTGTCCGCCATGGCCCGTGCGCTCGGCGAGTCCGGCCTCGACGGGATCGCCGGTGCGACGGTCGTGCCCGACGAGGGTCTGCTGTACGTCCCGATCCTGAGCGATACGCAACTGACCGCCGTCGTCGGCCTGTTGGGCACACACGGGTTCGGCATCGCCCACATCGGCACCCATCTGCCCAGCCTGGACGAAGTGTTCCTTGCCATCACGGGCGAGAAGACGCCTGTGTCCGACGCGATTCCCGAGGAGGTAGCCGCATGAGTACGGCAACTGCCACCACCGCTCAGTCGTCCGCTCCCGCGCCCGCCCCGGTCAAGAACACGCCGGCCGGCGAGGGCCGGATCGGCCTGCGGGGCAATATGCGGCACATCGGCGCGCTGGTGCGCCGCAACGCCCTGCAGATCAAGCAGGACCCGGAGTCGATGTTCGACGCCGTGCTGATGCCGATCGTCTTCATTCTGCTGTTCGTGTACGTCTTCGGCGGCGCGATCTCCGGCAAGGGCAACCAGCAGGAATACGTCAACTACGTGGTCCCCGGCATGATGGCGATGATGGGCATGAACATCGCCATGGCTGTCGGCACCGGCGTCAACGACGACTTCAAGAAGGGCGTGATGGACCGCTTCCGGTCCATGCCGATCGCCCGGTCGTCCGTCCTCATCGCGAAGATCGTGGTCGAGGTCGGCCGCATGATGGTCGCCACGACCATCCTGCTCGGCATGGGCTTCCTGCTCGGCCTGCAGATCCACACCTCGGTGCTCGAACTGCTCGCGGCGGTCGGCCTGTCCATGGTCTTCGGCGCATCCCTGATGTGGATCTTCATCCTGCTCGGTCTCACCATGAAGACGGCCCAGGCCGTCCAGGGAGTGGCCATGCTCGTACTCATGCCTATGCAGTTCGGCTCGTCGATCTTCGCCCCGCCGGCCACGATGCCCGGCTGGCTGCAGAACTTCACCGACTACAACCCGCTGTCCAACCTCGCGGACGCGGCCCGGAATCTGATCAACGGCGGTCCGGTCGCCCACTCCGTGTGGATGACGCTCGGCTGGGCGGCGGTGATCACTCTGGTCACGGCACCGCTCGCGGTCGCCAAGTTCCGCAAGAAGACCTGATCCTGACGTGGGTTCACACCAGGGCGGCGGCCTCATCCAGGGTGAGGCTGCCGCCTTCGGCGTATGCGGCCTCGTACGCGGCGTCCCCGAGCGCCGCGCGGGCTGCCGCCTCGGAGGCGGCCCGGTTCTCCCGCTCCTGCCGGGCCGCGAAGTGGCGCGGTGGCAGCAGGGCGTCGGAGGCTCCGATCAGCCGGGCCGCGTCCGGCGCGCGGTCCGGCTGTCCCAGGGCCAGCGCACCGGCGGCGGTCACCAGGTGCAGCGAGGGCATCTGGGGGGCGACCAGCTGGGTCAGCGGGTCCCGCGCCTTCTCCAGCGCGTGGCGCGCTCTGCTCAGGGACTGCTCGTAGTCGCCGTCGAGAAGGTCCAGCCAGGCCAGGAAGCCGGTCACCATGCCCTCGAAGATCGCCATGGTGTTGGACTGGAACTGCACCAGCAGCAGCTCGACCTCGGCACGCGCCTCCTGGCTGCGGCCCGTGCGGCCAAGCCACAGAGCGAGGTACAGCCGGGCGAAGGCTGTCGGCTCGTTGCCTGCGCCCACAGTGTCGGCCAGCACCTCACGGATCAGGTCCTCGCCCCGCTCGCCCTCCCCCATCTCCAGCAGGATGCCGCCGAGACGGGAGCGCAGCACCGCCGTCTGGGCCTGGGCGCCGATCTGCTCGGCGTACGCGATGGCGGCCGTGAAGTCCTCGGCGGCGAGCGGGTATTCGCCGCGGCGCTCGCGTGCCTCGCCGCGCGCGGACAGGGCCTCGGCGGCGCCCCAGGCATCGCCGAGCCGGATGAAGATCTCCAGCGACTCGTCGGCGTCGAGGGCCGCGTCACCGGCCCACTCGCTGCGGTTGGCGAGGACATTGGCCCGCGCCTGGAGCGAGGCGGCGAGCTCCCACTCGTAACCGAACTCCCGGCAGGCCTCGACGCTCTTGTCGAGCAGAATCTTCAGCTGCTCGGCCTCTCCGGTCATCACGACGGCGAAGAACCAGAGCGAGCCCGGCGGACGGCAGGTCTGCGGCAGCCCTGGCCGGTAGGCCTGGGTGATCCCGCGCAGCCGCTCGATCTTCGCCGGGGTGGTCCACTCGTCGATGTCGTAGTCCATGAAGACCATCCGGATCAGCGCGGCACCGCGCCGGGCCTCCTGGAGCAGCTCGGGCGACATGGGCGGCGGCGCGTCCGTGAACCGTTCGGTGATCGGCGGCGCGGGCTCGACGGGCGGCTCGAAGGGATCGGGGCCGAGCTCGCCGACGGCCGTGGCCCAGTGGCGGGCCTCGGTGCGCAGATCCCGCATCTGCCAGTACCAGGACAGGAAGAGAACGAGGCAGAGCGCCTCGTGCTCGTCGCGGGCGGCGACGGCGCGGCGCAGCGCGGTGCGCAGATTCTCGTACTCGAGCTGCAGCAGATCGACGGCCGCGCGCTGGCCGGAGCCGCGCAGCAGGGGGTCGGTGGCGCGCGCCAGCTCCCGGTAGTGGACCAGGTGCCGCCGCTCCACGGTGGCGCGTTCGGCGGCCTGGTCGAGGCGCTCGGACGCGTACTCTCCGACGGTTTCGAGGAGGCGGTAGCGCATCCGGCCGTCGGGGGTGGGGGCGGCGACGACGAGGGACTTGTCGATCAGGGATCCGAGTACGTCGGCGACGTCGAGGTCCTCGCCCGGCTCCGCACAGACGGCCTCGGCGGCGGGGAGGTCGCAGCCGCCCGCGAAGACCGACAGCCGCCGCAGTACGGCGCGTTCGGCGTCGTCGAGGAGGTCCCAGGACCAGTCGACGACGGCACGGAGTGTCTGCTGGCGCGGCAGTACGGTGCGGCTTCCGCTCGTCAGCAGGCGGAAGCGGTCGTCGAGACGGTCGGCGATCTGGCGCGAGCTGAGCATCCGCAGCCGGGCGGCGGCGAGTTCGATGGCGAGCGGGAGTCCGTCGAGTCGGTGGCAGATCTCGGCGGCGGCCTCCGGGTCGTCCTCGATACGGAAGCCGGGCTTCGCCGCCGCGCCGCGGTCGGCGAGCAGGCGCAGCGCCATCGGGTCGGGCAGCGGGTCCACCGGGCGCACCAACTCGCCCGGCACGCCCAGTGGTTCGCGGCTGGTCGCCAGCACCGTGACGCCCGGGCAGCTTTCGAGCAGCCGCTCGGCAAGGGTGGCGGCGGCGCCGACGACATGCTCGCAGTTGTCGAGGAGCAGGAGCATGTGGCGGCGTGCGCAGTGCTCGGTCAGCCGTACGAGGGCGTCGTCACTGTGCCGCTCCGCGGCCCGCATCTCCTCGGCACCGGCGCCGCGCAGCACGGTCTCGCGCGCGCCGAGCGCGGTGAGGACGGCCTCGGGGACGGTCTCCGGGTCGTCCACGGGCGCGAGTTCGGCGAGCCAGACCCCGTCCGGCCACGGACTCTCCGCGTTCCCGGCGACCCGCTCGGCGGCCTCCTGCGACAACCGCGTCTTCCCGGCGCCGCCGGGACCGAGCAGGGTGACGAGCCGGGCGGCGGAGAGGTCGCCGTGGATGGTGTGGATGTCGGCGTCGCGCCCGACGAAGGAGGTGAGGCGGGCGCGCAGGTTGCCGGGGGTGGGGGGCGCGCCTGCGGCGGGCCCGCGCGGCGGAGCCGCAGATCGATACAGCCCCGCCCCGCCCCTTCCCGCTGTGACACTTTGCGGCTCCGCCGCGTGGGGGGCTCCGCCCCCGGACCCCCGCGCCTCGAACGCCGGCTGGGCTGAATCGGCGAGCGACGGAGAGAGCAACTCCCCGTGCAGCGACCGCAGTTCATGGCTCGGGTCCGCGCCCAGACTGTCGGCCAGTAGCAGGCGTACCTCCTCGTACGCCGCCAGCGCCTCCGCCCCCCGCCCCGCGTCCCGCAGCGCCCGCAGGCGCAGCACCTGGAGGCGTTCGTCCAGCGGGTGCGCCTCGCACAGCGCGGCGAGCTCCGGCAGTGCCTCCTCCGCGCGGCCGAGCGCGAGCGCCGTCGCCAGGTGGGCCCGGCGGGCGTCCAGCCGGCGGGCCTCCCAGCGTGCTGCCTCGGGCCCGCGGCCCGGGAGGTCGGCCAGCACCGGCCCCTGCCAGAGCGCCAGCGCGTCGTCGAGGAGGGCTGCCGCCTTCACCGCGTCGCCCTCGTCCAGCGCCCGCGCTCCCTCGCCCGCAAGCCGGTCGAACCGGTGGAGGTCCACATCGTCGCTCGATGCGCACAGCCGGTATCCGCCGCCGTCCGCGGAGGCGACCGCCGCATGACCCAGCGCCCGCCGCAGCCGCCCGACGAGCGCCTGTACCGCGGCCACCGCGTCCGCCGGCGGATCGCCGTCCCACACGTCGTCGACGAGGACGCCGACCGGGACCGTACGTCCGGCCCGTAGCGCCAGCACGGTCAGCAGCGCGCGCAGCCGCGCACCGCCGAGCGCGACGGGCGTGCCGTCGTCGTGAAGTGCCTGAGTGGTGCCGAGAACCCGATAGTGCACCCGACCATTGTCACCGGTGCCGATCCGGGCCCGCGCAGCAGGAACCCCGGCACATCCCCGGGACGTTCTCCCCACGTCACCGGTACGGTCGATCAGCACGTCCCTCCCCCTACGCCCTGGCGGGCGTGGGGAGACCCCCAGCCCTCAGGAGCCGCACCCATGACCACCGCCACCTCTCGCCACAGCGACCGGCGCATCAGTCCGGTGTTCCTCGGGATCGTCGCCGTGATGGCGGTGACCGGCTGGGCGGTGTGGACGGACTTCGCGGCGACCCCGGGCGTCGCCGTGTTCCTGTTCGTGACGTCGGCGTGGATCGTCTCGCTGTGTCTGCACGAGTACGCGCACGCCCGCACGGCGCTGCACAGCGGCGACATCTCCATCGGCACAAAGGGGTACTTGACGCTCAATCCGCTCAAGTACACGCATGCGCTGCTGAGCATCGTGCTTCCGGTGCTGTTCGTGATCATGGGCGGCATCGGCCTGCCGGGCGGCGCGGTCTTCATCGAGCGGGGCCGTATCCGGGGCCGCTGGAAGCACAGCCTGATCTCGGCGGCGGGGCCGCTGACGAACGTACTGTTCGCGCTCGTGTGCACCGCGCCGTTCTGGCTGGACGCGCTGGACGGGGTGCCGGTGGTCTTCCGCTTCGCGCTCGCGTTCCTGGGCCTGCTCCAGATCACCGCCGCGATTTTGAACTCCCTGCCGGTGCCCGGCCTCGACGGCTACGGCGTGATCGAACCGTGGCTCTCGTACAAGATCCGCCGCCAGGTCGAGCCGTTCGCACCCTTCGGGCTGCTCGCGGTCTTCGGCGTGCTGTTCATCCCCGAGGTGAACCACGCGTTCTTCGACGCCATCGACGCGATCCTGCGGGGACTGGGGATCAGCGAGGCGGAGACGTACTGCGGGCAGGACTTCTACCGCTTCTGGCAGACGAGCGACTTCTGCGAGTCGGTCCTCAACCGGTAGCCCCGCGGGTCTGGCGCTCGGCCCTGGCCCGGCGCAGGTAGTACCACGCCATGTTCGACGCGAGCCCGGCCAGCAGCACCCACACGATCCCGAGCCAGAGGCCCTGCACGAAGGACACCACCGCCGCGGCGACGGCGAGGATGCAGACGACGAGTGAGTACAGAGCGAGGCGGGGCATGGGGTACGGCTCCTGTCGGGGTACTGATGACATACGCCGTCCAGTGTCCCCCATGCCTCCGCCCGTCCCTGTCACCGCCTACACGTCGGTGACGCGCAGACCCGCGTGCGCCTTGTAGCGGCGGTTCACCGAGATCAGGTTGGCGACCAGCGACTCGACCTGGTGGGCATTGCGCAGCCGGCCCGCGAAGACTCCGCGCATGCCCGGGATGCGGCCCGCCAGCGCCTGCACGATGTCGGTGTCCGCGCGCACCTCGCCCAGCACCATCACATCGGTGTCGATCTCCTCGATCGACTCGTCCTGCAGCAGTACGGCGGACAGATGGTGGAAGGCGGCGGTCACCCGCGAGTCCGGCAGCAGGGCGGCGGCCTGCTCGGCGGCGCTGCCCTCCTCCGGCTTGAGGGCGTACGCGCCCTTCTTGTCGAAGCCGAGCGGGTTGACGCAGTCGACGACGAGCTTGCCCACGAGCTCCTTCTGCAGGGTTTCGAGGGTCTTGGCGTGCCCGTCCCACGGCACGGCCACGATCACCACGTCGCTGCGCCGCGCGCACTCGGCGTTGTCGGCGCCCTCGATGCCGAGGCCCAGCTCGGCGGCCGCGGTCTCGGCGCGCTCCGTGGCGCGGGAGCCGATGATCACCTTCTGGCCCGCCCTGGCCAGCCGGTACGCGAGCCCGCGGCCCTGGTCCCCGGTGCCGCCGAGAACGCCGACGACCAGGCCGGATACGTCGGGAAGGTCCCAGGGGTCCTTGGCGGGGGCCTTCGGCGCGGTGCCTGCACTGTCACGAGAAGTCATGCGCCCGACCTTACTTCCTGGTATCGGCGCCCGATCGGGTGAGTCGCCCGCAATCCGGCCCGCCCGGTACGGCCGTGGTGCAGGATGCGGGGCCATGGATGCCGTAAGGGTCGCGCTGCTGCGTGAGGTCCTCGCCGGTACGGAGTGGCCGGCGGCGACCCGGCGCTTCGCCGGGGTGCTGCGGTCGTCGGTGGTGCCGCAGGGCGGCGGGCTGTTGCTGGTGGGGACCGAGGAGTACGAGCCGTGGCATCTGGCCGCGCATCTCGTGGACGAGGCGGCCTGGTCGGGGCAGCCCGAGCTGACCCCGACGCTCGTACGGCACCGGGTGCGGCCCGGGGACCCGGCCCAACTGGCCGTCGGGCTCGGCAGACTTGAGGCGGCACGACGCGGCGAGACCCTGCTGGTGGTGGCCCCCACGCGGCCGGACGCGGGGCTCCTCGAGCGGGTGCACGACGCACGGCGGGCCGGAGCGACGGTGCTGGCCCTGGACGGCGGGGACGCGGAGGTGCGCGGTCTGGCGCACGAGTCGCTGACGGTGGCGGACCGGGTCGACGAGGTCGACATCGACACGGTGCAGCATCTGGTGAGCGCGGCGGCCGGGGAGAACGTGGTGCCCGTGGCGCGCGGGCGGCGGCGGCTCAGGGACCGGCTCTCGCGGCTCGCGGACCAGCTCACGTCACCGCCGCCGGCCCGCTGGTAATTCGGTTGCCGGTGGCCACGAGGGCCCGGACGATGGCCCCTCGTGACCTCCAAGCCCTCCAAGCCCCGCCGCCTCTCCGCCGTGCTGCCCGACCTGTCGCCGTGGCGGTCGTCCCGCGACTTCCGGCTGCTGTGGATCCAGGGCCTGGTCACCTACTTCGGCAGCTTCATGGCGATGGTCGCGCTGCCGCTCCAGATCAAGGACCTCACCGGATCACCGCTCGCGGTGGGTGCGATGGGCGCGGTGGAACTCGTGCCGCTGGTGGTCTTCGGCCTGTACGGCGGGGCGCTGGCGGACGCGGCCGACCGCCGCAAGCTGATCCTGGGCACCGAGGCGGGCCTGGGCCTGCTGGCCGTGATCCTGCTGGTGAACGCGCTGCTGCCCGAGCCCATGCTCTGGCCGCTGTACGTGGTCGCGGCCGGCGTCTCCGCGCTGGCCGGTCTGCAACGCCCGGCGCTGGACTCGCTGATGGCCCGTATCGTCCCGCACGACCAGCTGACGGCGGCGGCCGCGCTCAACGCTCTGCGCTGGCAGCTCGGCGCGATCGCGGGTCCGGCGCTGGCGGGTCTGGTCGTTGCGTACGCGGGTCACGCACCGGCGTACGCGATCACGGTCCTCGGCTTCGTCGCGTCCGTACTGCTGTGCCTGCGCCTGGCCCCCGCGCCGCCCGCGCACGACGCCGAGAAGCCGTCGCTGCGAGGCATCGCGGAGGGGGCGCGCTACGCCTGGTCGCGGCCTGTGCTGCTCGGTACGTATGCCATCGACCTGGCGGCGATGTTCTTAGCCTTCCCGAACACGATCTTCCCGTTCCTCGCGGACGAACTGGACGCGGAGTGGGCGCTTGGCCTCATGTACGCGGCGGGCTCGGTCGGCTCCGTGGCGCTGAGCCTGACCAGCGGCTGGACGTCCCGGGTGCGGCGGCACGGATGGTTCGTGGTCTTCGGCGCCACGGGCTGGGGCCTGGCCATCGCGGCGGCGGGTTGGTTCTCGAACGTCTGGCTGGTACTGCTGTGCCTGGCGCTCGCGGGCGCGGGCGACATGCTGAGCGGCCTGGGCCGCTCGACCATCTGGAACCAGACGATCCCGGAGGAGCTGCGGGGCCGGCTGGCGGGCATCGAGGTGCTCTCGTACAGCGTGGGCCCCCAACTGGGCCAGGTCCGCGCGGGCGTGATGGCGGGCTGGACGGGGACGCGCACGGCGATCTGGGGCGGGGGTGTGGCGTGCGTGGCGTCCGTGGGGGTGCTGGCAGCGGCGCTGCCGGGGTTGTTGGGGTATGACTCCGATACGGACGAGGATGCGGTGCGGAGGCGTGCGCAGCGGGAGGAAACGGCGCGAGCCTGACGCGCCGCGCCTGCGGCGGGCCTTGTCCCCTACCCGCCCCTTCCCGAACTGGGGCAAGCCCCAGACCCCGTATGCGACCTTCGGCCGCATGTCCTCAAACGCCGGACGGGCTGAAATTCAGCCCCGCCGGCGTTTGAGCCCCGGTTACTCCGCGTCGTCGTCGCCCGCCGTCGCGGACTTGTCATGCCACCGCGGATCCGTCTCCCACTCCAGATTCCGCTCCCGCGCCGTCTCCATCGCCTGCTCCGCCTCCCCGCGCGTCGCGTACGGGCCGAAGCGGTCCTTCGCCGGGCACTCGGGGCCCTCCTCGACCTTCTTGTGCTCCAGGCAGTAGTACCACTCGCCCGGCTTTCCGACCGTGCGCTTCTTGAACAGGGCCATCGTCGGCTCCTTCCTCTCCCGCCATGCTGCCCCACAGCCTCCCCCTTAGCCCTTCGGGCAAGGGAGGGACCCCCTCGTTAGACTCGCGGCATGTCTGGCCAGTCGCTGCTCGTACCAGGGGAGCTCTCTCCCATCCGCTCCGTCCCCGGCAACATCCGGCGCCCCGAGTACGTCGGGAAGCCCGCGCCGACGCCGTACACCGGGCCGGAGGTCCAGGACTCCGACACTGTCGAGCGCATGCGCATCGCCGGTCGTATCGCCGCGCAGGCGATGGAGGAGGCCGCCAAGCACATCTCGCCCGGCGTGACCACGGACGAACTGGACCGGGTCGCGCACGAGTTCATGTGCGACCACGGCGCCTACCCCTCGACGCTCGGCTACCGCGGGTTCCCCAAGTCGCTGTGCTCCTCGGTCAACGAGGTCATCTGTCACGGGATCCCGGACTCGACGGTCCTGCGCGACGGCGACATCGTGAACCTCGACGTCACCGCGTACATCAACGGCGTACACGGCGACAACAACGCCACCTACCTCTGCGGCGACGTCGACGAGGAGTCGCGGCTGCTGGTCGAGCGGACCCGGGAGTCCCTCAACCGCGCCATCAAGGCGGTCAAGCCGGGCCGCCAGGTCAATGTCATCGGGCGGGTCATCGAGTCGTACGCCAAGCGCTTCGGCTACGGCGTGGTCCGCGACTTCACCGGGCACGGGATCAACTCGTCGTTCCACTCGGGGCTGATCATCCCGCACTACGACGCGGCGCACGCGACGACCGTCATCCAGCCGGGCATGACGTTCACGATCGAGCCGATGCTCACGCTGGGCACGCACGAGTACGACATGTGGGACGACGGCTGGACCGTGGTGACCAAGGACCGCAAGCGGACCGCGCAGTTCGAGCACACCCTCGTGGTGACCGAGAGCGGGGCCGAAATTCTCACGTTGCCCTGATCGCTCCGAGGGGTAGGGTTTTTACCGACAGGACGTCGGGAACACATTGACTTAGGTAAGCCTAAGCAGGAAGATCGATGGCAGCAAGCGCCAGTGCCGCCATCGCTTCCTTTCCCGTCACCATCGGTCCCCGGAGGCCCGCCTTGGACGCCACCACCACAACCGGTACGCCCTTCTCGACGGTCATCCGCATCGCTTCGCACGAGCAGCACACCGAGGCGGAGACCTCGACCTTCATGAGCGACCTGCTCGGCGGCCGGCTGGGCGTGGCGGCATACGCCCGCTACACCGAGCAGCTGTGGTTCTTGTACCGGGCGCTGGAGGACGGCGCCGAGTCGCTCGCGGACGACCCGGTCGCGGGGCCCTTCATCCGGCCCGAGCTGATGCGTACGACCGAGCTGGAGCGGGACCTGGCACACCTGCGGGGCGCGGACTGGCGCGCAGGGCTGGCGCCGCTGCCCGCGACCGCCGCGTACGCCGAGCGGGTCGCGTACTGCGCGCGCAGCTGGCCCGCGGGATATGTCGCGCACCACTACACCCGCTACCTCGGGGATCTCTCCGGCGGCCAGATCATCCGCGACAAGGCGGAGAAGACCTGGGGCTTCGCGCGCAAGGGCGACGGGGTGCGGTTCTACGTCTTCGAGCAGATCCCCAACCCGGCGGCGTTCAAGCGGGGTTACCGGGAGCTGCTCGACGCGGTGAACGCGGACGATCTGGAGAAGCAGCGGATCGTCGACGAGTGCAAGCGGGCGTTCGACTACAACGGCGCGGTGTTCCGCGAGCTGGGGGCCGCCACCGAATCACGTCGAAGGGGCCCGCTCAGCGCGTAAGCGGCAGTCAGCGCGCGGGAACGGGGGCCGCCAGGCGCACGCGGCCGCCGATCTCGATCGCGCCGTCGGGGCCGGGTGCGGTCAGGATCTGCGACCCCCGGCCCTGCGTGATGTTCAGCGCCCGGCCCAGCCGGTCGGTGAGCAGCAGTGCGGCGGCACCGGTCGCCTCGTCCTCGTCGATACCGTCGCCCCGCCCGGGGAAAGCACGCGCCCGGACCCGGCCGGCGGCCTCGTCCTCCCATCCCCACGCGTACATCCACTCACCGGGCGGCGGCACCTCCAGCGCGTCGACCTCGGCGGCCGAGGCGTACTGCCGCAGCGTGCGCGGCGGCGCCCACTCCGCGCGTGCCGTGATCCAGGTGAACTCCCCGTCCTGGCGCACCCACACCTCGCCCGCGGGAGGATTCACCACCTCCAGATCGAGCAGCCAGGCGGCGCCGACGAGGGGGTGCCCGGCGAAGGGGAGCCGGAGGCCGGGGGTGTAGATGTCGACGACGCCGCGCTCGGGGTCGTCGACGAACACAGTCTCGCTGAACCCGAGTTCGGCGGCGAGGGCCTGCCGGGAGGCCCGGTCGGGGAAGGCGCGGGGGTCGCGGACGACACCGAGGGTGTTGCCGTGGCGGCCGTCGGCGCCGCAGAAGACCTGGAGTACGTCGAGCACGTCGAGTTCGTTCACCCCGGCATTCAAACACCGGCCCGTCCGCCGCGGGTCCCGCTCCTCAAGCGCGCCCCCTGGCTAGTGAAGTAAGGCTAACCTAAGCTGACTGCGACGGGGGCCGAAAGACCTCCGGTCGCACGAACTCCCACTGGACAGAGCAGCACCCCATGGCAGACTGCCGCCGACCACTGTTAGACAATGAACAAGAGGAAGGTGTCCCGGTGCGCACAACTCGCCTTGCCGGCGCGGTGATTTCCGTGCTCGCCCTAGCCCTGACGGCCGGCGGATGCGGCAGTACGGACGACGCCGGACCGGCCACGAACGGGAAGCAGGCCGGGGCCGCCGCCGCACCCAACCGGGTCGAGCCGCTGGCCGCGGCACCGAAGCCACAGGTGCCGGTCACCGTGACGTCGGCGGACGGGAAAAGAGTCACTGTCGCGTCGGCCGAGCGGATCGTGCCGCTGACTCCGGCGCTGAACGAGATCGTCTTCACCCTCGGCTTCGGCAAGCAGGTTGTGGCCCGCGACAACGCGACGAACTTCGAACAAGCCAAGAAACTCCCCGTGGTGACACGCGCTCACAATGTCTCCGCGGAAAGCGTGTTGTCGCTGAAGCCGACGATCGTCCTCGCCGAGACCCTGACCGGTCCGGCCGAGGCCATCGACCAGATACGCGACGCGGGCGTCCCGGTCGTGCTGGTCAAGCCGGGCAAGAGCCTGGCCGATGTGGGGCCGCGGATCGACGTGGTCGCGGCGGCGCTGGGGGTCAAGCCGGCGGGCGACGAGCTGAAGAAGCGCACGCAGAGCCGTATCGACGCGGTCCAGAAAAAGATTCCGCAGCCGAAGGACGGGAAGAAGCCGCGGGTCGCGTTCCTGTATCTGCGGGGCTCTGCGTCGGTCTATCTGATCGGCGGCAGCGAATCGGGGGCGACATCGCTGCTGGAGGCGGCGGGCGCGGTGGACGCGGGCAAGGAGTCCGGTCTGACGAAGGACTTCACGCCGATCACGAGCGAGGCGCTGGCGAAGGCCGCGCCCGAGGCGCTGCTGGTGATGACGGAAGGGCTGGAGTCGGTGGGCGGGGTTGACGGGCTGCTCAAGATTCCGGGCGTGGCGCAGACGCCGGCGGGCATGGACCGCAGGGTCGTCTCGGTCGACGACGGGGTGATCCTGAACTACGGGCCGCGCACGGATCAGGTGCTGAAGACGCTGGTCGACCAGCTGTACGCGAACGGAAGTTGAGGATGTCGTCCACGTCTGCGGAGGAGGCCCGGGCGGAGCCTGGGCCTCCGGCCCCTGAGCGGGACGGTGCGGTGGCGGGCCGACCCCAACCGGGCGGTCCTGGCGCGCCGGGCGGTGTGGAGCCCAACTCACCTGCGGTGAACGGGGCTTCCGGGGCCGGCGTTGCGCCTGCGGCGGCTTCGTTACCCACCGCGCCCCTTCCCGAACCGGGGGCTCCGCCCCCGGACCCCCGCGCCTCAAACGCCGCCGAGGCCGACATGCCCGCAAGGCGCCGCGCGTACCTGCTCACCGGGACCCTCGTCGTCTCTCTCCTCGTCCTCTCCCTCCTCTCCGCCGGGCTCGGCGCCTACGACATCCCCCTCGGTGACGTCGTCTCCTCCCTCCAGCACCGCATCGGGCTCGGCGGGCACGCCCTCGACCGGGTCGGGGAGAGCGTCCTGTGGAATGTCCGGCTGCCGCGCGTCGTGCTCGCGTTACTCGTCGGGGCCTCCCTCGGGTGCGCCGGCGCGCTGATGCAGGGCGTCTTCGGCAATCCCCTCGCCGAGCCCGCCATCATCGGGATCGCCTCCGGCGCGGCTGTCGGTGCCGTCGGGGCCGTCGCGCTCGGGCTGAGTTTTCTGGGGAACTGGACCGTGACCGCCTGCGCCTTCGTCGCCGGGCTGGTCACCGTGCTTGTCGTGTACTCCCTGTCCCGGTCGGGCGGCCGGACCGAGGTCGTCACGCTGATCCTCACCGGCATCGCCGTCAACGCCTTCGCCGGCGCCCTGATCGGGATCTTCATCTTCTTCGCGGACAACGCCCAGATCACCCAGATCACCTTCTGGCAGCTCGGCTCGCTCTCCCAGTCGACCTGGCCGAGGGTGCTCGCCGTACTGCCCTGCGCGGTCGCCGGGCTCGCCATCGCCCCTTTCTACGCACGCAAACTGGACCTGCTGGCCCTCGGCGAACGGCCCGCCCGGCATCTCGGTGTCGACGTCGAGCGGCTCCGTATCGCCCTCGTACTGGTCGTCGCGCTGCTCACGGCCGCCGCTGTCGCCGTGGCGGGGATCATCACCTTCGTCGGCCTGCTCGTGCCGCATCTGCTGCGGATGGCGCACGGCTCCGGCCACCGCTATCTCATCCCGGGCAGCGCGCTCGGCGGGGCGCTGATGCTTGTCGCGGGCGACCT
Source organism: Streptomyces sp. NPDC005408 (assembly GCF_040606445.1). Classification (NCBI taxonomy): domain Bacteria; kingdom Bacillati; phylum Actinomycetota; class Actinomycetes; order Kitasatosporales; family Streptomycetaceae; genus Streptomyces; species Streptomyces sp. NPDC005408. The sequence continues at coordinate 97,325 of NZ_JBEXEX010000001.1, forward strand.
CGCCGCGCGGACCGTCGCCGAGCCCGCGGAGCTTCCGCTCGGTGTGCTCACCGCCCTCTTCGGCAGCCCGTTCTTCTTCCTGCTGCTGCGCAGGACCCGTCGTAGGCAAGGGGGTTGGGTATGAGGGCCCTGAAGCGTCTCTTCGCCGCACGCGGGCGCGAACTGCCCGCTCCGCCCACCCCCGGCAGCCCCCTCGTCGAGGCGCGCGGACTCCATGTGCGGCTCGGGCAGCGCGAGGTGCTCGGCGGTGTCGATCTCGACGCCCGCGCCGGCGAGGTGCTCGCGCTCGTCGGGCCCAACGGCGCCGGGAAGTCGACCATGCTCGCCGCCCTTGCCGCCGATCTGCCCGCGGCCCGGGGCGAGCTGCGGATCGCGGGCCGCCCGGCCGCCGAGCTGTCCCCTCCCGAACTGGCCCTGCGCCGGGCCGTGCTGCCCCAGTCCGCCACCCTGTCGTTCCCCTTCCCGGTGGAGGACGTCGTACGGATGGGACGCGCACCCTGGGCCGGTACCGCCCTGGAAGACGAGGACGACGCGGCCGTCGCCGAGGCGATGGCCGCCACCGAGGTGGCGGAATTCGCGGCGCGCCCCTTCTCCGCGCTGTCCGGCGGCGAGCGCGCCCGGGTCGCCCTGGCCCGCGTACTCGCCCAGCGCGCCCCTCTGCTCCTGCTCGACGAGCCGACCGCCGCGCTCGATCTGCGCCACCAGGAGCTGGTGCTCCGCGTCTGCCGGGAGCGCGCCGCGGCCGGGGACGCCGTCGTCGTCGTCCTGCACGACCTCGGTCTCGCCGCCGCGTACGCGCACCGGGTCGCCGTGCTCCACGCCGGACGGATAGCTGCCGAGGGTCCGCCCGCCGGGGTCCTGGACGACGAGCTGCTGAGCCGCGTCTACCGTCAGCCGGTCGAGGTGCTGCCGCATCCGCGGACCGGGGCGCCGCTGGTCGTACCGAAGAGGGCGGTGTAGAGGGCCTGCAGAGGTAGAGGGCCTGCAGAGAGGGCGACACGGGAACGATCGGCGTGATGTTCGCTTGACCTCCTCGTGACAGTGCCGTGTCCGTAGCGCGGATTTGAGAGCTACATCACTGGACGGGTGGGTAGTGGTGAGGTAAGCCTCGGTTAAGTTAGGTCCGCCTCACCGCCCGTTCCCCGGTACTCGTCCTTTGTGGAGCCCGTATGCGACCCGTCCGTCTGTCCGTCGTCACCGCCGCCGCCACCGTTGCGGCTCTGACCGCCGTCACGGGATGCGCCGAGAAGAGCGAGGCCAAGGGCGGAGACGGAGCCGTCTCCGTCACGGCGAAGGACGACGCCTGCGAGGTGTCGAAGAAGGAGTTCCCGGCCGGCCATGTCGAGCTGGCCATCGAGAACAAGGGCACCAAGGTCACCGAGGTCTACCTCCTCTTCCCGGACGACCGCATCGTCTCCGAGCGCGAGAACATCGGCCCCGGCACCAAGCAGAAGCTCACCGCCGAGGTGAAGGCCGGCGACTACGAGATCGCCTGCAAGCCCGGCATGAAGGGCGACGGCATCCGCCAGAAGATCACCGTCACCGGCGGCGGCAAGGCCGCCAAGCGCAGCCCCGAGATGGACAAGGCCGTCGCCGAGTACCGCACGTATGTGCAGGCCCAGGCCGACGAGACCCTGCCCAAGGTCAAGGTCTTCACGGACGCCGTGCAGGCGGGCAACATCGAGGCCGCGAAGAAGGCGTACGCCGACTCGCGTATCGGCTGGGAGCGCACCGAGCCCGTCGCTGAGTCCTTCGGTGACATCGACCCGAAGGTGGACCTCCGCGAGGACGGCCTGGAGAAGGGCCAGAAGTGGACCGGCTGGCACACGCTGGAGAAGGCGCTGTGGCAGGACAAGAAGATCGGCGCCGAGGAGAAGACCCTCGCCACCACCCTCATCACCGACCTGACCGCCTGGCAGAAGCGGGTCGGCACGGCGGAGATCACGCCGACCTCCATGGCCAACGGCGCCAAGGAGCTGCTCGACGAGGTCGCCACCGGCAAGGTCACCGGTGAGGAGGAGCGCTACAGCCACACCGACCTGGTGGACTTCAAGGGCAACGTCGAGGGTGCGCAGAAGTCGTACGAGCTGCTCAAGCCGGTCGCTTCCAAGAACAACCCGAAGCTAGTCGCCGAGCTGGACAAGCAGTTCGCGGCACTGAACACGCTGCTCGACAAGTACCGCACGAACCCGGCCTCCTACGAGTTCACCTCGTACGACAAGGTCGGCAAGGCGGAGCGCAAGGAGCTGTCGGACGCCGTCAACTCCCTTGCGGAGCCCCTGTCCAAGCTCGCCGCCGCCGTCGTGAAGTAGGGGGGGACCAGAAGATGTCCGAGGAGACCACCAACAAGCAGGCGCCGACCCGTCGTTCGCTGATCGGCTGGGGCGGTGCAGGGCTCGCGCTCGGCGCCGCCGCGGCCGGCGGCGCTGTCGCCCTGACCCGCCAGGAAACGCCCGTGCCCGCCGCCGAGAGCGGCGCGGCCGTGCCCTTCCACGGCGCGCACCAGGCCGGTATCGCCACCGCCGTACAGGACCGGCTGCACTTCGCGACCTTCGATGTGAAGACGAAGGACCGCGCCGAGCTGGTCCAGTTGCTCAAGGACTGGACCCGGGCGGCGGAGCGCATGACCGCCGGACAGGCCGTCGGCGAGGGCGCGTTCGGTGGCCTCGCCGAGGCGCCGCCGGACGACACCGGCGAGGCGCTCGGCCTCAAGCCGTCCCGGCTGACCCTCACCATCGGCTTCGGCCCGTCCCTGTTCGCCAAGGGCCGCTTCGGCCTGGAGGGCAAGCGCCCGGCTGCCCTGGCGGAGCTGCCCGCGTTCCCCGGCGACAATCTCGACCCGGCGCGCAGCGACGGCGACATCTGTGTGCAGGCCTGCGCGGACGACCCGCAGGTCGCCGTGCACGCGATCCGCAACCTCGCCCGGATCGGCTTCGGCAAGGTCGCCGTCCGCTGGTCGCAGCTGGGCTTCGGCAAGACCTCCTCCACGACGCCCGACGCGCAGACCCCGCGCAACATGATGGGCTTCAAGGACGGCACCCGGAACATCGCGGGTACGGACACGGCCGCGCTCGACAAGCATGTCTGGGTCTCCGAGAAGGAGGGCTCGGGCTGGCTGACGGGCGGCTCGTATCTCGTGGCGCGCCGGATCCGGATGAACATCGAGACCTGGGACCGCACCCCGCTCAGCGAGCAGGAGGACATCTTCGGCCGCGACAAGGGCGAGGGCGCACCGGTCGGCAAGGCCAAGGAGCGCGACGAGCCGTTCCTGAAGGCGATGCTGCCGACCGCGCATGTGCGGCTCGCGCACCCCGACTCCAACGGCGGCGCGAAGATCCTGCGCCGCGGCTACTCCTTCACCGACGGCACCGACGGTCTGGGCCGCCTGGACGCGGGGCTGTTCTTCCTCGCCTACCAGCGCGACGTCCACAAGGGCTTCATCCCCGTGCAGCGCTCGCTGGCGGCGAACGACACCCTCAACGAGTACATCCAGCACGTGGGTTCGGCGCTGTTCGCCGTCCCGCCGGGCGTCCGCGACAAGGACGACTGGTGGGGCCGGGCGCTGTTCTCCTGACCTGAAGGGACCCGACGTGTTCGGCAACTATCTGATCGGCCTTCGCGAGGGCCTGGAAGCCAGCCTCGTCGTCTGCATCCTGATCGCGTATCTGGTGAAGACGGAGCGCCGTGACGCGCTCCGTCCGATCTGGATCGGCATCGGGGTCGCGGTCACGATCTCGCTCGGCTTCGGCTTCGCGCTCGAATTCGGCTCGCAGGAGCTGACGTTCGAGGCACAGGAGCTGCTCGGCGGCTCGCTGTCCATCGTCGCCGTGTGCCTGGTGACCTGGATGGTCTTCTGGATGCGGCGCACCGCGCGGCATCTGAAGGCCGATCTGCACGGCAAGCTGGATGCCGCGCTGCAAATGGGCACGGCCGCGCTGGTCGCCACCGCGTTCATGGCGGTGGGACGCGAGGGCCTGGAGACCGCGCTGTTCGTCTGGGCCTCGGTCAGGGCCGCCACCGACGAGAACAGCGGCACGCAGGCGCCGCTGATCGGTGTGCTGCTCGGCATCGCCACCGCGGTCCTGCTGGGCTGGCTGTTCTACCGGGGCGCGCTGCGGATCAACCTCGCCAAGTTCTTCACCTGGACCGGCGGCATGCTGGTGATCGTGGCGGCCGGTGTGCTGGCGTACGGCGTCCATGACCTGCAGGAGGGGCGCTTCCTGGGCGGTCTGGCGGACAAGGCCTTCAACATCACGACCACGATTCCGCCGGACAGTTGGTACGGCACGCTGCTGAAGGGCGTGTTCAACTTCCAGCCCGACCCGACCGTCCTCCAGGTCACGGTGTGGGTGCTCTATCTGATCCCGACGCTCGGCCTGTTCCTGGCCCCGGTAGGGTTCGGACGGTCAGTGGGGGTCAAGGAGCAGAAGGCAACGAAGGCAACCGATGAGAAGGCCGATTCGGGTGGGAAGGCTGCGTCTGGCGGCGACGGGGCTCACGGCGATGACAGTGCTGTCGCTGACGGCGAGCGGGTGCGTGACGGTGCACGGGGAGCGGGAGGTCGTACCGTCGGCGACGAAGGCTGAGGCCGCGCAGGCACTCAAGGACTTCACCGACGCGTACAACCAGGCCGACAAGGCCTACGACCCCGCTCTGGACGAGGACCATGTCACCGGTGCGCTCGGGGCGATCAACCAGGCGGGCCTCAAGGCGCGCAGCGTCAACTACCCGGACGGCAACCCGCAGCATGTGCCGCTGGAGCTGACCGACGCCAAGTTCACCATCCCGAAGAAGGCCGGCTGGCCGCGCTTCTTCCTCGCGGACGTGGACTCCAACCGCGACCAGGACCAGGGGAATCAGGACAACCGCTGGGTGCTGGTCTTCGTGCGCGACAGCCCGGACGACCTGTGGCAAGCGGCGTATCTGACGATCCTGGCGCCCGACGGGCTGCCGGCCCTGAAGACGGACAAGGACGGCTGGGCCGAGCCGGTCGCCCCGGACAGCGCGGCGCTCGTGGTCGCTCCCCGCGATCTGAGCGAGGAGTACGCCTCGTACATGCAGAACGGGAAGCCGCAGCACTTCAAGGACGGACCGCACACCTCTGGCTGGCGCGAGTCCCGCAAGAAGGACGAGAACCTTCCGGGGATACGGACGCTGTACATCGACCAGCCGCTGGACTCCGACAACTTCGCGCCGCTCGGGTTCGTCACGGCGGACGGCAGCGCGCTGGTCTTCTTCACCGTACGCAACTTCGAGCGGCAGATCGCCGCGAAGGGTGTACGGCTGCAGGTCACCCCGGATGTGAAGGCACTGCTGACGGGCCAGGTGACGTCCACGCTCACCAAGGAGCGGGTCTCGAGCCAGGCGGTGACGGTGCCGGAGGGCGGCGGCAAGGTCGATGTGCTCGGACGCCTGACGGGCCTTACGGCGGCGAAGGGTTCGTAGCCGGTGGCCGGGGCTCCGCCCCCGGACCCCGGACCTCGCCCCCGGACCTAGGGCCTGTCGTTTGGATCAGGCCGGATCAGTGAGCGGCCCGCCGCGGAGCGGCTGATGTCACTGCGGTGCGTGCGATCGCAAGACGGAGGAAGGAGCCGACGCGGAGCGTCGGCGACTGACGACAACGCAGCGTGGGGGCACCTCCCGCGCCCGAAGGGCTACGGGGGAGTGCGCACCAGGGCACACGAGCCCGGCAAGATCCGAACGACAGGCCCTAGGTCTAGCGGCCCAGCGGCCAGGCCACCGCGTGCTGGTCCACCGACTCGTTCTCGCCCGCGTACTTCGCGCACGCGTCCGTCAGCGTCTCCAGCAGCGTGAGCGGGTCGGGCAGCGGATGCTCAAGCCCGCGTACCCAGTTCACCTCAAGATCGCCGGGCAGCCGCGCGGGCGGTACGAGCACATAGCTGCCGCGGCAGTGCCAGCGCAGTCCCGGGTGCTCGTCCATCGTCTCGGGGTGGCAGTCCAGCTCGCAGGGCCACCACTCGTCCTCGTCCTCGGGGGTGCCGCGGGTGGCGGTGAAGAACAGCATCCGGTCCTCGCCGTCCTCAGCTACCGGGCCGACCTCGATGTTCTGGTCGAGGAGCCGTTCGAGGGCGCTGCGGCCCGCCTCCAGCGGGACGTCGAGCACGTCGTGGACCATGCCGGTCGCGGTGATGAAGTTCGCCTCCGGCTGGCCTTTCGCCCACCGGTCGATCTGGCCGCGGTCGGTCGTGGACTGCGTCTGCCAGGCGAAGGAGAGTGGGTGCCTGCCCGGCGTGGGACAGCCGATGCGCTCACAGGAACATCGGTAGGAGACGGGGTGCGCGGCGGGCGCGAGCGGCAGTCCCGCGGCGGCGGCAGCCAGCAGCAGGGTCTCGCGGCGGGAGTCGTCGGCGTCGGTGTTCTTGGGGCGCCGGCGCAGCCACTGGGGCAGCCGGCTCTCCCGGGACAGCCTGTCCCCCGTGCCGCGGAAGCGGCCGATACCGTCGCCCATCTATCCCCTCACACCTCACGCTCGCTCCAGGCGGACTCTGCCATGGTCCCACCATCCTGCTCCCCCGGTGGCCACGGTCACCGACCGGGGTCCTTCCGGCATATTCCGCGAGGGCTCAGGGAGTCGCGGCGGGCCTCGGCGCGAGGCCGTGGAGGGCGTACTCGACGACCGCGTCCGCGTAGTCGTGGGTGAGCGGAAGAGTGCGCAGCAGCCAGCGGTGTGCAAGGGGGCCGGTGAACAGCTCCAGGGCGATACGGGGGTCGATGCCGGCGCGTACTTCCCCGGTCTTCTGCGCCGAACGCAGGCGCTTCACATAGAGCTGGAGCTGCGGTTCGAGCAGCTTCTCCACGAACTGGGCGGACAGCTCCGCGTCGACCACGCCCGCGGCGGTGAGCGCCCGGGCGGGGGCGTCGTAGGCGGGACTGTTCATCTCGTCTACGGTGGCGCGCAGCACGAGCGTGAGGTCGGCTTCGAGGTCGCCGGTGTCGGGGATCTCGCTCTCGCCCGCGGCGGCCTGCTCAGCGAGGTCGAGGAAAGCCTCGAGAAGGACGGCCGCCTTGGAGGGCCACCAGCGGTAGATGGTCTGCTTGCCGACGCCGGCGCGGGCGGCGATGCCCTCGATGGTGGTCTTGGTGTAGCCGAGCTCTCCGACGAGGGCGAGGGCGGCGTCGTAGATGGCGCGGCGGGAGCGTTCGCTGCGGCGGGTGGAGTCGGGCGCCCTGGTGTCGGTCATGACGCCAATCTACCAACGAGACGTATCGTCTCGCATGCGGCCGCAGGGAATGAAGCACGGGCGTACGGCGACCGGCAGGTCACGTACAAGACGATGAATCACCCGATCGGTTCACAGCGCGCGGGCCCCGCAGGCCTCACCATGGCGGCAGTTGCCCCACCCGTCCGTGAGGAGCCCTCATTGCCCCGTGACGCCACACCCCGGCGCTACCTGATGTGCCCACCCGCGCACTTCAAGGTCACGTACTCCATCAACCCATGGATGGATCCGGCCAAGCCGGTCGACCTGCCGCTCGCCCTCGCCCAGTGGGAGGACCTGCGCGACCGCTACCGCTCGCTCGGCCACACCGTCGAACTGCTGGAGCCGCAGGAGGAACTGCCCGACATGGTCTTCGCCGCGAACGGCGCGACCGTGATCGACGGCCGGGTGCTCGGCGCCCGCTTCGCGCACGAGGAGCGCACGGCCGAGGCCGACGCGCATCTCGACTGGTTCCGGGCGAATGGTTTCACCGAGATCCACGAGCCCGCGCACATCAACGAGGGTGAGGGCGACTTCGCCGTCACAGCGTCCTATCTGCTGGCGGGGCGGGGCTTCCGCTCCAGCCCCCTCTCGCACGCCGAGGCGCAGGAGTTCTTCGGCCGTCCGGTCATCGGGCTGGATCTGGTGGACCCGCGGTACTACCACCTGGACACGGCGCTGTGCGTGCTCGACGACGCGGCCGACGAGGTCATGTACTACCCCGGCGCGTTCTCCCCGGGCAGCCGTTCCGTACTGGCCCGGCTCTTCCCCGACGCCCTGATCGCGCAGGAGCAGGACGCGGCGGAGTTCGGTCTGAACGCAGTGAGCGACGGCAGCCATGTGCTGCTGCCGCTGGCGGCGGTGGGACTGTTCGAGCCGCTGCGGGAGCGGGGGTTCGAGCCGGTGGGCATGGACCTGAGCGAGCTGCTGAAGGGCGGCGGCAGCGTGAAGTGCTGTACGCAGGAGCTGCGCACCGGATGGGGCGCGGCGCCTGAGGGTCGTGGAGCCTGAGGGTCGTGGAGCCGGACGGTCGTTGCTGGGCGTCGCGGCGCCCGGAGGTCACGCGTCGTGGGGCGGCCAGGTGTCGCCCCACGACGCGTCCCGGGCCTCCTTGTACAGAGCGCCCTGGCGCTTCGTCACCGTGTCGCGGCGCAGCTCGTCCGTGGCCGTGCACAGGTCGAGCAGGACCAGGCCCTTGCGGATCTGGGGCTTGCGGGTGATCCGGGACGCGGCCGGGGATGCCGGGAAGCGCACCGCGGCGACGTAGCTGAACTTCTCGTCCTCGTACGGGAGTGAGCCGCCCTTCACCTGGCGGTGGAGCGAGGAGCGGCTGACCCGGGCCGCGAAGTGGCACCAGTCGGAGCCCGGCTCGATGGGGCAGGCGGCGCTGTGCGGGCAGGGCGCGGCCACCGTCAGGCCCGCCGCGATCAGGCGGTCGCGGGCCTCGATGATGCGGTCGTAGCCGTCCGGGGTGCCGGGCTCGACGATCACCACGGCCTGGGCGGTGCGGGCCGCCTCGGTGACGACCGCGGCCCGGTCCTTCGCGGTGAGCTCCTTCAGGACGTACGAGACCGTGACGAGATCAGTGCTCTCGATACGGAGCGACGCGCTGATCCGGGAGCGCTGCCACTCGGCGGCCCGCAGCGCGGGAACGCCCGAGGCGACGGCCAGTTCGCGCCCCAGCGCCAGCGCGGGCTCGGCCCAGTCGAGGACCGTCGTGCGCGGGGCGTCCTCCTCCCACGCCTCGGCGACCGCCCAGCTCGCCGCGCCCGTACCGCCGCCGATGTCCGTGTGCGTCGCCGGAGTCCACTCGGGCGCCGCGGCCCGCAGAGCGGCGAGCGCGGACCGTACCGCCTCGAAGGTCGCAGGCATCCGGTACGCGGCGTACGCGGCGACGTCCGAGCGGTCCCGCAGCACCGGGGCGTCGGTCGGGGTGGTCCCCCGGTAGTTGGCGATCAGCCGGTCGACGGCCTGTGCGGCCTGCGTCGGCGGCAGCCCGTCAAGGAGCCCGGCCAGGGCACTGCGCAGGGTTTCCGCGGTGGGGAGTGTGGCGTTCACCGGGAAATTCTAGGTCGCCCCCGGGCCTGCCCGCGCACCGGTCCGAACGGCACAGAACCGCGACGATACGGGGACAGAATCGAACTGCTGGGAGCACGGCGGCAGTTGCTACGCTGACGGCCGTCGCCGCACACGGAACGTGCTGCACCGCTCACGGGGGGACCATGAGACAGCGGGTCGTGCGCCTGGCCCTGGTGGCCGGGGTGACCGTACTGGCCCTGCTGCTCCTGCTCAGCATGTGCGGCGGGGGCGAGGGCGGCGCGGGCGGTGACAAGCCCCGTAAGCCGGTCCGGCACAGCGCGGCGCCCCTGACCCGGCTCACCGTTCCCTCCGCCTACGACACCCGGCAGGGCTGGGAGATCTCCAACGCGTCGCCCGAGTACGCGATCGCACAGGACAGCGGCCGCATCGGCTATCTGGAGCGGGTCCAGGACGACAGCTTCCGGCTGCGCACCCTCGACGCGGCGACTGGCAGGCCCGGCTGGACGGGACTGCCCTGGCATCCGCCGGCCACCACCGACCAGTTCCCGCGGCTGCTCTCCGTCACCAAGGACGGCCACGAGTACTTCGTCACCTGGTCCTTCGGCAAGGCGGGTGAGGACGCGCTGACGACGGCGGACACCTTTGTCGCGCTGGACGTGTACGACGCCGCGGACGGCGCCCGGCAGCGGATCGAGGTCCCCTGGCCCGCCGCGCCGACCGTCTCCGGCACCGGCCCCGGCATCCTCATCAGCGACGGCCGCACCCGGACCGCTGTCGTCGACCCGGTGTCGGGCCAGGTGACGCAGGTGCCGGAGAGCGCGCTCGGACACCCCAAGGGCTGTCCGGGCTGCCGCCGGCTCACCGAGGTCCGCGCGGTGACCGCCAAGGGCCTGCTGCTGAGCGGGGATCCGGGTTTCTGGGTGCGCGGCGGCTACTCCAGCCGCGATGTGGCTCCGGCCCGTACCGACCCCGCCTCGGGCGTGCCGACCTCGATCACCCCCGGCTACGTACTGGCCAAGTGGCAGCCCGCGAAGGGCGGCAGGAACGGCCAGGACGCGGCGGCGTACGACATCTGGGCGGTGCACGATGTCACGACCGGGAAGCCGCTGGTCCAGGCGCGGTGCCACAAGCCCGCGATCGAGCCGGGTGAGTATCCGCAGGCGGTGCTCGCGCCCGGGGGCGGCTATCTGGTCGCCGGGAATCTGGCCTTCGACCTGGAGCAGGGCACGGCCCACTGCTTCGAGCAGTCGGACGGCTCCAAGCCGCTCACCCTGACGACCGTGACGGACTCCGGCACGGCGTACGGAGCGACCAGCGCGCTCGGCGTGGCGGACGCGCTGGACGGCGGCGGGGACCCGATCGAGCTGGACCTGTCCACCGCCGTGCCGCGGGCGCTCTCACCCAATGTCCGGCTGCCGGCCGCGGAGACCGCGGGCGTCGGGATCTTCAGCTGGACCGATGCGAAGGACCGGCTGCATCTGATCGGGTACCCGCGCCGCGAGCAGTGAGCAGGGACGTACGCGTCAGACGGCTTCGGCGCGGCGCTGCCAGGGGCGGCACAGTCCCAGGAAGCAGCCCAACGCGCCCAGGGCACAGGCCAGTTGGACCACGGCCATCGGGACGGCCGTCTGCTCGCCCGCGATTCCGACGAGGGGTGAGGCGATCGCTCCGATGAGGAATGCCGCCGTGCCGATCAGCGCGGATGCGGAACCCGCGGCGTGCGGGGTGCGCAGCAGGGCCAGGGCGTTGGTGTTGGGCATCACGAGGCCCATCGCGGACATCAGGACGAAGAGCCCCGCCGCGACGGGCAGCAGGCCCACCTTCCCGAAGGCGCCCGACGTCATCAGCAGCAGCCCGGTGGCCGCGATCGTGATCACGCTCAGGCCGAAACCGAGCGCCTTGTCCAGGCTGACCCGGCCCACCAGCACCTTGCCGTTGATCTGGCCGAGGGTGATCAGGCCGATGGAGTTGACGCCGAAGAGCAGGCTGAAGGTCTGCGGGGACGCGCCGTAGATCTCCTGGACCACGAACGGCGAGGCGGAGATGTACGCGAACAGCGTGGCGAAGGCGAGCCCGCCGGTGAGCATGTACCCGGTGAAGACCCGGTCGGCGAGCAGCCCGCGCATGGTGTGCAGGGCTTCGCCGACGCCACCGCTGTGCCGCTTCTCGCGCGGCAGGGTCTCGTGCAGCCACTTCGCCACCACCAGCGTGAGCACGATGCCGACGGCGGTCAGGACGACGAAGATGCCGCGCCAGTCGGTGATCCGCAGCACCTGGCCGCCGATCAGGGGCGCGATGATCGGGGCGACGCCGGATATCAGCATCAGGGTGGAGAAGAAGCGGGCCATGTCCGCGCCGTCGTACAGATCACGGACCACGGCCCGGGCGATGACGATGCCCGCGGCGCCCGCGAGTCCTTGCAGCAGCCGGAAGCCGATCAGCATTTCGGCGGTCGGGGCGAGGGCGCAGATCGCGGTGGCGGCGACGTACACGATCATGCCGACGAGCAGCGGACGGCGGCGCCCCCACTTGTCGCTCATCGGGCCGACGACGAGCTGGCCGAGCGCCATGCCGGCCAGGCACGCGGTCAGCGTGAGCTGGACGGTCGCGGCGGGTGAGCCGAGGGACCGGGTGACCGCGGGAAGCGCCGGGAGGTACATGTCCATGGAGAGCGGCGGCAGTGCGTTGAGTCCGCCGAGGACGAGCGTGACGAGGAAGCCGACGCGGCGGGCTGCCGCCACGGGTGCGGGGACGCGCCGGGCGGGGACCCGGTCGCCCGGGACCCCGTCAGCGTGTGCGGGTGCCGCGGCGGATGCCGGGTCGGCGGCCGGTATGTGTCCTTCTGTATTCCTTTGGCCGCTGTCCGGCTTCCCCATTACGTCTCCCTGTCCTTGAATCCCTCCCCATGCTCTCAGCTCGTCCGGGGTCACACGGGCTTGAGGCCCGGGTCACCCGCCTCCGTCACGAAGGACGCGGCCGTGGTGACCGGCGCGCCCGGCGTGGTGACGGCCGCGACCGTCCTGAAGTCGGCGCGCGCCTGCTGCTCGCCGAGGGTGACGATCACATAGCCGCGCCGGCCGTTGTAGAACTTCAGGTGCGGGTTGGCCTTGGTGAGGTTGTCCCAGTTGCCGGGCTTGTCGGCGCCGTCCTTGCCGCTGCTGATGGAGGTGGCGACGATTTCGGTCCCGAGGGTGCGGGAGGCCGGGTCGCTCCAGTCCTTCTTCAGGTCGAAGCCGTAGCCGACGTGGACGTCGCCGGTGAGGACCATCAGGTTCTCGACACCAGCCGCGTCGGCGCCCGCGAGGACCCGGTCGCGGGACGCGGGGTAGCCGTCCCAGGCGTCCATGCTCAACTTGAAGGTGCCGGTGGGGACATCGCGCCGCTGGGCGAAGGTGACCTGCTGCGGGACGACGTTCCAGCGTGCCCGGGAGCTCTTCCAGCCGTCGAGGAGCCAGCGCTCCTGCGCGGCGCCGGTGAGGGTGCGCGCCGGGTCCTCGGACTCCGGCCCCGGGACCTGCCAGCCGTCTCCGTACGCTTGGTCGGAGCGGTACTGGCGGGTGTCGAGGATGTCGAACTGCGCGAGCCGCCCGAAGTGCAGCCTGCGGTACAGCTGCATGTCCGGGCCCTCGGGCTGCTGGGGCCTGCGCAGCGGCTGGTTCTCCCAGTACGCGCGGTAGGCGGCGGCCCTGCGCAGCAGGAACTCCTCCGGCGGGACGTCGTTCTCGGGGATGTCGCCCGCGTAGTTGTTTTCGGTCTCGTGGTCGTCCCAGGTGAGGATGAAGGGGTGCGCGGCGTGCGCGGCCTTGAGGTCGGGGTCCGACTTGTAGAGGCCGTAGCGCAGCCGGTAGTCCTCGAGGGTGACGGTCTCGCGGTTGAAGTGGGCGGGCAGGCGGCGGTCGGTGTAGTTGCGGGCGCCGCCGACGGCGCTGACGGCGTACTCGTAGAGGTAGTCGCCGAGGTGAAAGACGGCGTCGAGCTCCTCTTCGGCGAGATGCTTGTACGCGGTGAAGTAGCCGTCGTGGTACGCCTGGCAGGAGACGGCGGCGAGCTTCAGCTCACTGATGCGGGCCGAGCGGGCGGGCGCGGTGCGGGTGCGGCCGGTCGGGCTGATCCAGGTCCCGGCGCGGAAGCGGTAGTAGTAGGGGCGGTCGTTGTCGAGGCCGGTGACCTCGACGTGGACGCTGTGGTGGAACTCGGGGTGTGCGGTGACGGACCCGCGCCGTGCGACACGGGTGAAGCGTGAGTCGTGGGCGAGCTCCCAGCGCAGCGGGACCTTGGCGCGGGGCAGTCCGCTGTCGGGCTCGTACGGACGGGTCGCGAGCCGCGTCCACAGCAGTACGGATCCGGGCTGCGGGTCGCCGGACGCGACGCCGAGCGTGAACGGGTCCTCGGTGATCTTCTTGGCGTCGAGTTCGGCGGCGTGGGCGGTGCCGGGCAGATTGACGGCGAACGCGAGTGCGGCGGCGGCTCCGGTGACGGTGAGAAACCTGCGGCGGCCGATGTGCCGGGCGGCGGCGCGGAGTTCGGGTGCGTGCGGTGCGGGTCTCATGTGCCCCTCCCCTGACGGCTGTTGTCCTTTCGCATTTGAGTAGGGGCCGACGACTCTGCGTTGTCGAGTACACAACATCCGCATGTCGGTCGGATGAGTTCCGCGTACAGGTACGGGACTACGCTGCGCATCCATGAACGCTGTTGCGAAGATTGCGGTGGTGACGGGAGCGGGTTCGGGCATCGGCCGGAGCGTCGCGGTGACGCTGGCGGAGGCGGGCTGGGCGGTGGCACTGGCGGGCCGGCGGGCGGAGGCGCTGGAGGAAACGGCGTCGCTGGCGGGTGGGGACGTGCTGGTCGTCCCCACTGATGTGACGTCACCCGCGGAGGTCACGGAGCTGTTCGGGGTGGTGCGCGAACGCCACGGCCGAGTTGGCCTGCTGTTCAACAACGCCGGCGCGTCCGGGCCCCGGGGCGTTCGCTTCGAGGACCTGTCCTACGAGGACTGGCGCTCGGTGGTGGACGTCAACCTGACAGGCGCGTTCCTGTGCGCGCAGGCGGCATTTCGCATGATGAAGGACCAGTCGCCGCAGGGCGGCCGGATCATCAACAACGGCTCGATCTCGGCGCATGTGCCGCGCCCGCATTCGGCGCCGTACACGTCGACGAAGCACGCGATGACGGGCCTGACGAAGTCGCTGTCGCTGGACGGGAGGGCGTACGGGATCGCGTGCGGTCAGATCGACATCGGGAACGCGGCGACGGAGATGACGCGGCGGATGCAGGCGGGGATTCTGCAGGCGAACGGGGAGGTGGCGGTGGAGCCGGTGATGGACGTGGCGGATGTGGCGAGGACGGTGAGGCACATGGCGGAACTGCCGCTGGAGGCGAATGTGCAGTTCGCAACGGTGATGGCGACGTCGATGCCGTACATCGGCCGGGGCTGAGCGGGTCCCCCTGGCGGGGGGGGTGCCGTTTGGGGGTGCGGGTCTTGGGGTTGCCCGGTGCCGCGGGGTGGCCGTTTGGGGTCCGCTCCGGGGTTGCGCCGGGACTGCATGACTTACGGCGCGTCTCTGGTCTGCCGTTGGGTACGGGCGTCCCCGCGCCACAAATCACGCTTTACGTCCCGGCTCCACCCGCTACGCGCCCCCCTTGCCGGTGGACGGCCATCGGTCACCCCGCCCCGCGCAGCCGACGCCCTGGGGTTGTGCACCGCGCCGCGCGGCTGGCCTCCTGGGGTGTCACCGCGCCGCGAAGCAGGCACCCCCTCCCCCGGGGGCCTGGGGGCCTGCCCCCAGTTTCGGGAAGGGGCGGGGTGGGGTGGGGGCCTATCACAGCCCGAAGCGGGCCCCAGATCTGACGAGCCGTCAATCCTGCTCGCGCGAGAGGACCTTGTCGATCTCGGCGAGTTGTACGGGCGTCAGCGGACCGTGCCCCAGCGCCCCCGCGTTCTCCTCCGCCTGGCCGACACTGCGGAAGCCGGGGATCGGCACGGTCCATGCGCTGCGCGCCCACAGCCAGGCGAGCGCGCCCTGCGCGAGGGTGCGGCCGTCGGAGGTGAGGATGTCGCGTACGGCGTCGACGCGCGCCGACCACTCGGGCGCCGGTGCCCCGCCCTCGCCGAACCAGCGCAGCCAGGCCGGCGGCCTCGCCCGGATGTCTCCCGCGGCGCCGCGGCTGCCGGGGCCGTACTTACCGGTGAGCAGGCCCATCGCGAGCGGGCTGCGGTTGATGCTCGCGAGGCCTCGCTCCTCGCAGAGGGCGAGCATCGCGGGGGTGTCCTCGAGCACGTTGCAGGCGTGCTGTACGGCCGCGCAGTGCGGGCCTTCGGCGAAGAGGGCGGCGCGTTCGGGGTCGTCGGTGCTCCAGGCGTACGCGCGGATGAGGCCCTCGCCTACCAACTCCTCGCAGGCATCCCGGAGTTCGGCGGCCTCGCTGAGGGGAGCGTCGGAGAGGTGCAGCTGGTAGAGGTCGACGCGGTCGGTCCCGAGGCGGCCGAGGGACGCGGTGAGCGCCCTTCGTACGTACGCGGGCGTCGCGTCGGTGCCGTCCGCCGTGCGCGTGTCCTCGTCGAAGCGGTTGCCCCATTTCGTGGCGATGACCACCTCGTCGCGGCGGCCCGCGAGCGCCCGCCCGAGCACCCGTTCGCTGTGCCCGGTCCCGTACACGTCGGCCGTGTCGAAGAAGGTGATGCCCAGGTCGAGCGCGCGGCGGATCGCGGCCACGGACTCCTGGTCGTCGACGGCCCCCCAGCCGAGCGGGTTGCCGTCGGCGCCCTGCCACTCGCCGCCGATCGCCCAGCATCCGAAGCCGAGCGCGCTGACCTCGATACCGCTCTGCCGTCCCAGTGCCCTGTTTCCGATTGCGTTCATGCCCAAGAACGTTAGGAGTTGGAGTGCACACCAAGGCAAGGGCCGCGACACAAGCCGTTCAGGACTGCTCAGGCCTGTCCGGTCTCGAAGCGGCTCACCTTTGCGCCCTCGACCTTGAACTTCCAGGCAGTCCGCATCTCGCCCCAGGTGTCGTTGCGATAGCGGGCGACCAGGGCGAGGCCGTCGGAGGACTGCGACTCGACCTCCATGTGCCCGCGCGAGGAGAAGATCTCGCGGTCGGCCCAGTCGGCCAGGTCACGGTCGCTGCCGTCGTCGGACATGGTGGCGCCGGGTGTGAGGGCGTTCTGGAACTTCTCCTGGTTACCGGCGTTCAGCGCGGCGACGAAGGCGCGTACGACGGGTTCGGTGAGCTTGTCCACGGAAATGGTCACGGGATCTCCTTCGGCGCTTCCGTACGGGTGGTGGAGTCACCCCGCGTCAGTACGGGGCGGAGTCACATCCATCCCTACACCCGGGCGGCCGCCCTCACCCCTTGGCGTCGGCCACCCGCGCGAACCGCCTCGTCGGACCCGCCCGTGCGAAGGTCTGCTGTATCCGCGCTTCACATGGCAGGCTGCCCCCATGAATCACACGCTGGACCCCATCTGGGACACGGTCGACGACCTCCACACCTGGCTGGACGCGGAGAGCGATCTTCCTCCCCAACAGGAGACGCTGCTGCGGATGTTGAAGCTCACCGAGGAGGTGGGTGAGGTGGCCCAGGCGATCATCGGGGCCACCGGCCAGAACCCCCGCAAGGGCAGCACGCACAGCTGGCGGGACGTCGAGTCCGAGCTCTGCGACGTGATCATCACGGCGATGGTGGCGCTGAGGACGCTGACGCCGGAGGCGTCGGAGGTCTTCGGGGCGCATCTGCGCGGCGTGGCGGAGCGCTCGCTGAAGGCCGCGTCGTAGCGGAACGCCGCGTCATGGAGCAGGAGGCTCCCAGGGCAGCGCCTCGACCGTGCCCAGCGGCCAGCGGTGATCCCGCTCTCTCGACGGATCGTAGGCTTCCGCCTCACTCGCCTGCTGTTCCCGCCACCGCACCTGTTCGTAGTGCAGCGCGGGCCTGGACAGTCTGCCGACCGACGAGTGGCAGGCACCGATGACCAGCGCCAGTACGAGCGCGGCTTCCGCGTCGCTGCCGGGGCTCCCGGGCCGGTCGTGAGGTACTCCGTACCACTCGGCGACCGTCTCCAACGCCCGGCCGCCGGACCGGAAACGATCAACATGCCGGTCCAGGATCAGCGGGTCGCAGACCGGAAACAGCCCTCCGGGGCCTCGGTCGGACAGCGGTCGCAGCCCGTGGCGCAGCAACTCGGACTCGAGGAAGGTGAGTACGTACGGGGCGTGCCAGGCGACCAGCGGGTTCTTCGTCGCCAGCTGCCCCGCCAGAACCGTGGCCAGCTCGTCCAGTGCCCGGTCCACCGGAACGCCGTGAGCGGCTGCCTGGTCCAGGGTGATGCCATGCGTCCTGCCCGCGGCGATCGTGAGGCCCGGGCCCGGGTCGATCAGCCAGTCCTGGTTGTCTCCGTCGGTGGTGCGTACGGCCGCGGCGAGGATCCGGTCGGTCGCGGTGCGATTGCCTGTCGTCGCGATGTCCACGGCCATGAGGCGACGGCGGTGCCATCCGGGGTGCGTGCCGCGGGGTGGCGGAGCGGGCTCGCGCGCATGCTCGGGGTGGTAGACCTCCCAGCCGCCGTGTGCGCCGGGCTGCAGGATCCCCTCTCCTGCGGGCACGGCCCGGCCGCACACGAGGCACGAGTCCTCGTAACGGTTGGTCCGGCCTGAGGGATTCACAGGGCGCGCCTCTGTCCCGGTCGGGGGGGCGGCAGACGAGCTGGGCTGTACGCCGGGTTCTGTGCCCCGGGACCTCGCGGTCGTCGGGGCGACGGCCATCCATCTAGGACCGGCGTTGCCACCGGCCTCGTGCGGTCTACCCGCGGACTCGGGCGGGCAGCCCTCGAACGTCCGCGCAGAGCCGCCTTTTACAGCGGCTCCTCTTGACCTTGCTCCAGGTGGGGTTTACCTAGCCGCCTGAGTCACCTCAGGCGCTGGTGGTCTCTTACACCACCGTTTCACCCTTACCGAGGACCGAAGTCCCCGGCGGTCTGTTTTCTGTGGCACTGTCCCGCGGGTCACCCCGGGTGGCCGTTAGCCACCACCCTGCCCTGTGGAGCCCGGACGTTCCTCGGGGAGATCCGTGAGGATCTCCACGCGGCCGTCCGCCCGGCTCGTCTGCCGTGGCGACCATGCTACCCGGCGTGGACGGGGCACGACGCCTACGCGGGTGCGAACTGCACCTTCGCCGTCCCCGGGTCCGCCTGCGTGAGCCTGACCCGCAGCCGCTCCCCCAGGGGCAGCGCATCGCCGCCGGCGATCCTCGCCACCACCGCCGGGTCCTCCAGATGGACCGTGCCGACGGCCGGTTCGCCCTCCTTCACATCCACCACGTACGCGTCGAAGACCTCGCCGACCCGTTCCTTCAGAAGCGCCGCCTCGACGATGTCGACGCACTCGCGCTCCACCGTGTTGGCGCGGCGGGAGCCGTCCGCCATCTCCTTGGGGAGGTCGTCCAGTGCGGCCAGTACCCACTCCGGCACCCCCTGCCCGGCGCAGAAGGCCACGCACAGTTCGCCCGCGTACCTGTCAACGAGCCGCCGCAGCGGCGCCGTGCAGTGCGTGTACTCGTCGGCGACCGCCGCATGGACGGCGGGCGAGGGCAGTTCGCCGCCCGTGAAGGAGCTGTAGCCCGCGCCGCGCAGCAGGCTCGTGCACTCCTGCAGGAAGGCGGCATGGCGGGCGTTGTGCGGGTCGAGGGAGCGGACCACGTCGGCGTACGAGACATGGTGCGGCCAGTCGATGCCCAGGGCCTTCGCCGAGCGGCGCAGCCGTGCCACCGCGCCGTCCGGGGCGGTGGGCAGGGTACGCAGGATGCCGGTGCCCGCCGCGATCATGAGGTCGGCCGCGGCCATGCCGGTGAGCAGCGAGATCTGCGCGTTCCAGGAGTCGGCGGGGAGCGCGGCGCGGTATGCGAGGAAGTACGCGCCGTCCCGCTCGACGACCTCCTGCTCGGGGACGTTGAGGGAGATCCCGCCGCGTTCGCGCTCCAAGTTCTCGCGCAGCAGCCCGATCTCCTTGAGCAGCGCCAGGGGTTCCTCGGCGGTGCCCGCGTCGATCTGCCGCTGCACGCCTTCGTAGTCGAGCTTGGCCCGGCTGCGTACGAGTGCGCGCCGCACGTCGGTCGCGACCGTCCGGCCCTCGGCGTCGAGGTCGATCTGCCAGAGCAGCGCGGGCGCGGTCTGATCGGGCAGCAGGCTGGCCGCGCCCTCGGAGAGCACGGCCGGATGCAGCGGAGTTTTCTCGTCCGGGAAGTAGAGGGTCTGGACGCGGCGGTGGACCTCGGCGTCGAGCAGACCGCCGGGTGCGACGAAGGCGGCGACGTCGGCGATCGCGTACTGCACCCGGAAGCCACCGTCGCGGCGCGAAAGGTACATCGCCTGGTCGAGGTCGACGGAGGTCGGCGGGTCGATGGTGAAGAAGGGGACATCGGTGGCGTCGCGGTCCGGCAGGCGCGGGGACCCGGCGGCCGACTCCGCCTCGGCGACGACCTCGGGCGGGAAGTCCTCCGGCACGTCGAGCGTCGTACGCAGCTCTCGCAGGGCGGCCCGCAGCGGAGCCTCGGCTGCGCCGGTCACATGCATCTTGCGACGGGGCATGGACCGAGCGTATGGCCGGGTGCGGACGTTGGCACCCCGTACGCTGGCGCGGGGGCCGCACCCCCCACCCCCGTACGTACGAAGGAGTTGTGCCGTGCTCGTGCTGTTGCCGCCGTCGGAAGGTAAGGCCGCTTCCGGGCGCGGGGCTCCGCTGAAGCCGGAGTCGCTGTCGCTGCCGGGTCTGGCCGGGGCGCGCGCCGCGGTGCTGGACGAACTGGTCGAGCTGTGCGCCGCCGACGAGGACAAGGCGCGGGAGGTGCTCGGGCTGAGCGAGGGCCTGCGTGGCGAGATCGCGAAGAACGTGGAGCTGCGGACCGTAGGGACCCGGCCGGCCGGGGAGATCTACACGGGCGTCCTGTACGACGCGCTGGGCCTCGCGACGCTCGAGCCGGACGCACGGCGCCGGGCGCGGCAGTCGCTGCTGGTGTTCTCGGGGCTGTGGGGTGCGGTGCGGATCGCCGACCGGATTCCGCCGTACCGCTGCTCGATGGGCGTGAAGCTGCCGGGGCTCGGGGCGCTGGGGGCGTACTGGCGAGGGCCGATGGAGTCCGTCGTGCCGGAGGCGGCGGGCGACGGTCTTGTACTCGATCTGCGGTCCTCGGCGTATGCGGCGGCGTGGAAGCCGAAGGGCAAGGTGGCGGGGCGTACGGCGACCGTGCGGGTGCTGCATACGCAGATGGTCGACGGGGTCGAGAAGCGGTCGGTGGTCAGCCACTTCAACAAGGCGACGAAGGGCCGGCTGGTACGGGACCTGCTGACGGCGGGCGCGAAGCCGTCCCGTCCTGCTGAGCTGGTGGAGGCGCTGCGGGATCTGGGGTACGTGGTGGAGGCGGAGGCGCCGTCGCGTGCGGGGCGGGCGTGGGCGCTGGATGTGGTGGTCACGCAGATCCACTGATTGCACCCTCTGCAACGATCGTTGCGTCACGTGTGGCCGCCCGGCAGGATGGGGCCATGACCTCCGTCCTGGACCTCGCGCCCGTCGTTCCCGTCGTCGTCATCGAGGACGCCGCCGATGCCGTACCGCTCGCGCGGGCGCTGGTCGCGGGCGGTCTGCCCGCGATCGAGGTGACCCTGCGGACGCCCGCGGCCCTGGACGCGATCCGCGCGATCGCCGCCGAGGTCCCGGACGCGGCGGTGGGCGCGGGCACGGTGATCTCGCCGGAGGGCGCGGACGCGGCGGTCTCGGCCGGGGCACGGTTCCTGGTGAGCCCCGGCTGGACGGAGAGGCTGCTGGACGCGATGAAGGCGTCGGGCGTGCCGTTCCTGCCGGGGGTCTCGACGACGTCGGAGGTCGTGGCGCTGCTGGAGCGCGGGGTGAGCGAAATGAAGTTCTTCCCGGCCGAGCCGTCGGGCGGCACGGCATACCTCAAGTCCCTTGCGGGCCCGCTCCCCCAGGCCCGCTTCTGCCCGACGGGCGGCATCTCACTGGCGTCGGCGCCGTCGTATCTGGCACTGCCGAATGTGGGCTGCGTCGGAGGTACGTGGATGCTGCCGCCGGCCGCGATCGCGGCCGGCGACTGGGCGCGGGTCCAGTCCCTGGCCGCGGAGGCCTCGGCACTGCGCGACCGGGTCTGAGAGCGCGGGGGTGCGGGGCACCCCGTCGACTCCCGGAAACCGCGCCGCCCTCAGCTTCGCGCCGCAGGCCGGGCGGACGCGGCCCCTGCGTTCGGCGCGGCCGCCCCCTCGTCGTCAGCGCAGGTGCGACGTGTCGTTCAGCAGGCGCACCGATGCGTTGCCGTCGCCGTAATACGCCACCGCCGAGATCGACGCCGCCGAGAGTTCCATCCGGAACAGCGATTCCGGCGGGGCTCCCAGGGCCAGGCGGACCAGGGTCTTGATCGGTGTCACATGGGTGACCAGCAGGACCGTACGGCCCGCGTAACGCTCGGTCAGTCTGTCCCGCGTCGCCGCCACCCGGCGGGCCACCGTCGCGAAGCTCTCGCCGCCGCCCGTCGGTGCCACCTTCGGGGAGGCAAGCCAGGCCGACAGGTCGTCGGCGTAACGCTCCTGGACCTCCGCGAAGGTCAGGCCCTCCCATGCGCCGAAGTCCGTCTCGCGCAGGCCGTCCTCGATACGGACGTCGAGGCCCAGCCGGGTCGCGACCGTCTCCGCCGTCTCGCGGCAGCGCTTCAGCGGGGAGCTGACGATCTCCTGGACCGTGCCGCGCGCGGCGAGGGCGGTTGCGACCGCCTCCGCCTGGCGCTGGCCCGCCGGGGACAGGGACGGGTCGGTGCCGCCGCTGCCCGAGAAGCGCTTCTCCGGGGTGAGCGGCGTCTCGCCGTGTCGCAGGAGCACGAACGTCGCCGGCGTACCCAGGTCGGCGGGCCCCCACCCGACCGTCGGCGCCGCCGCGGAAGGCGCGGCCACCGCGTCGTCCGCAGCGCCGCGGCCCGCAAGCGCCGCCCTCGCCTTCGCCGCTCCCGCCGTCGCGTCGCCGACCACCCGCGCCGCCTCGGCGTCGCGCGCGTCAAGGGCCGCGGTGGAGCGCGACGGCTCCCACTGCTTGCCCTTCTTGCCCGCGTCCATCGCCTCGTTGGCCAGCCGGTCCGCGTGCTTGTTCTTCTCGCGCGGGATCCACTCGTACGTGACCTGCGAGGACGGGAAGATCCGCGCAGCCTCGGCCGCCAGCGGCTTCATGTCCGGGTGCTTGATCTTCCAGCGGCCCGACATCTGCTCGACGACGAGCTTGGAGTCCATCCGGACCCGGACAGAGGCATCGGGATCAAGAGCCTTCGCGGCCTTCAGCCCCGCGATCAGGCCCTTGTACTCGGCGACGTTGTTCGTCGCGACACCGATGTACTCGGCCGCCTCGGCCAGCGTCTCCCCCGTCTTCGGGTCGATCACCGCCGCGCCGTACCCCGCGGGGCCCGGATTCCCCCGGGAGCCGCCGTCCGCCTCGACGACGAACTCCCGCATTACAGACCCGACTCGGAGGTACGGACCAGAATGCGGCGGCAGTTCTCGCAGCGCAGCACCGTGTCCGGGGACGCCGCCTTGACCTCGTTCACCTCGGTGATGTTCAGCTCCAACTGGCAGCCCTCGCACCGGCGCTGGTAGAGGCGCGCCGCGCCCACCCCGCCCTGCTGGACACGCAGCTTCTCGTACAGCTTCAGCAGGTCGGCCGGCACGGAGCCCGCCACGACCTCGCGCTCCTTGGTGAGCGAGGCGATCTCGCCGTCGATCTCCTCCTGCGCGGCGTCCCGGCGCGCGGTGGCGTCGTCGACCTTGGCCTGGACGGAGGAGACCCGCCCGGTCAGCTCGGCGACACGTTCCTGCGCGGACTCGCGGCGCTCCATGACCTCCAGGACGACGTCCTCCAGGTCGCCCTGGCGCTTGGCCAGCGAGACGATCTCGTGCTGCAGGTTCTCCAGGTCCTTGGGCGAGGTGACCGCGCCCGAGTCGAGGCGCTGCTGGTCGCGTACGGCGCGCTGGCGGACCTGGTCGACGTCCTGTTCCGCCTTGGTCTGCTCGCGGGCGGTGTCGCTCTCCTCGGTGTGCGCGGCGACCAGCAGGTCGCGCAGCTGCGTGAGGTCCTTGGTGAGCGACTCGATCTCGGCGTGCTCGGGCAGCGACTTGCGCTTGTGGGCGAGCTGCGACAGCCGTACGTCGAGTGCCTGGACGTCGAGAAGTCGGATCTGGTCGGCGGGCGCGGCGTTCAGTTGGGGGCTCCAGGAGAAGAGTGGTGGGAGGACCAGGGGTCGGTGACCGTGTGCGAGACGTGGACCCGAAGGCCCCAGCCGTGCCGGTCGGAAATCGCGTCGAGCTGGGCGGCCGCCTGCTCGCACCAGGGCCATTCGGTGGCCCAGTGCGCGGCGTCGACCAGCCCCAGGGGTGAGTGCTGGGTGGCCTCGGAGGCCGGGTGGTGGCGCAGGTCCGCGGTGAGGAAGGCGTCCACGCCCGCGGCCCTTACGACGTCGAAGAGGCTGTCGCCGGAGCCGCCGCTGACCGCGACCCTGCGCACCAGGGCGTCCGGGTCGCCCGCGATGCGGATGCCCTGCGCGGTGGCGGGCAGTCGCTTGGCGGCGCGTGCCGCGAACTCGGCGAGGGTTTCGGGATGGTCGAGCTCACAGATCCGGCCGAGGCCGGTCTCGGGTACGAGGGGGCCGGTGACCCGCAGGTCCAGCGCGCCCGCGAGGGCGTCGGAGACGCCGGGATCGGCGGTGTCGGCGTTGGTGTGCGCGACATGCAGGGCGATGTCGTGCTTGATCAGGGTGTGTACGACCCGGCCCTTGAAGTGGGAGGCGGCGACCGTCGTCGTACCGCGCAGATAGAGCGGGTGGTGCGTGACGATCAGCTGGGCCCCGAGCCCGATCGCCTCGTCGGCGATCTCCTGGACCGGGTCCACGGCGAACAGGACGCGGGTGACCTCGGCGTCGGGGTCGCCGCAGACGGTGCCGACGGCGTCCCACTGTTCGGCCCGCTCGGGGGGCCATAGGGCGTCGAGCGCGGCGATGACTTCAGACAGACGGGGCACGCAGACAGGTTACCTGCGCTCCGTGCCCCGGTGGCCTGGGCTCCTGGGCCCGCTGTGTGACCCTCGGCTGCTTCTGCGCCTCTCGGGGCTGGTCGGGTGCCTGCGCGTACACCTCAGGCACCGGATTCCCGCTGAGCACACTCGCCCCCTGCCCCTCAGGCGAATCCCGGCTTGGCCACCCTTATGTGTGAAGTGGGCGGTCTCGTGTTGTTCGGCAGGAAGTGCGATACCTAGCTTCGTGGCCGGAGGTGACGAGCCGATGACAGTCTGTGCCATTGAGACCGCCGCGGAGGACGGAGCCGTGGCGAGTACGGGGTTCACGATCACCGCAGGCGGGTCCTACGCAGCCCGGCTGGCGGGGGCCGGTGAGGCCCTGTTCCCGGAGCGGTGGACGCTCGACGGGCCCGAGCCCTATGCGGTACCCCTGCCGCTGGGGCAGCCCGAGGAGCGGGACGCCGAAGTGCTGCCGATGGCCGACGGGCGGGTGCTGATCCGGCGGCGGGTGGAGCGGCGGCACGCGTTCTCGCTGCTGTATCCGACCGGCCCCGGGACCGGTGAACTGCCGCTCGGCGGGGTCGAGTCGGCGGAGCTGACCCTTCTTCCGCCCGCGCCGGACGGTGTGTGCGCCTACGCCCTGGCGCCGGGCGCGAAGTCGACCGCGATCTGGCTGGTGGCGGGCGGGGCGTTCGGTCCCGAGCAGGTCGCCGAGGTGCCGGGGCGCTGCTCCGGCGGGGTGTGGCTGGACCGTACGGGCCGGCTGCTCGCCCTGGACCGGCAGGTGGACGACGGCCCGGTCAAGGCGGTGGCGGTCGACCTGGAGCGGGGCGGGGAGGTGACGCCGCTGCTCCAGATCACCGAGGACAGCGACGACCGGCTGCTGCTGGCCGACCCGGACAGCGGCCTGCTCCTGATCCGCTCGAACGCGCCGGGCCACGACCGGCTCGGCTGGGGTGTACTGGGCAGCCTGCGTCCGGTGCGCTTCCCGGAGTGCCTGCGGCTCGCGGACTGCGCGGTGACGCCGTTCGCCGTGCAGCCGGGTCAGGTGCTGATGCCGGAGAGCTGCGGCGTGGCGCTGCGGATCGACGGGGCGGCGGGGAGCTGGCTGGGCATCTGGCGCCCGTCGGGGCGGCGGCTGCACCAACTGGCCGCGCCGGACGGGTGGTTGGCGGGTGCCGGGCTGTGGAGCCGGGAAGGGGTACTGCAACTGCCGTACGCGACGGGGGCGGTGCCGTGCGGGGTGGCACGGATCGACGCGTCGGCGCTTGCGCACGAGGTGATCACGGAACCGGCACAAGCGGAATGCGCAGGTGGGGAACCGTCCGGGGGTGCGGGGACTCCTGTTGTGCGCAAGCCGGTTCCCTTGCAGCAGGCGCCTCTCACCGGGCGTACGGCCGCTGGTTAAACTCTGCGGCCGGGGCGGCCGGTGCCGGGTTGTGACCGGGGCCTTGTGACACGAAGTCAGCGATATCAACGGGGTGAACGTTCCACATGTCTGAAGCCCGAACCGACACGGCGACGAGCCAGGAGCGTCCGCGACCGGCGGGCGGCGGCGCCGGGGGCGAAGCCGGCGGCGCCGGAAAGCACCGGGGTGGTGCGGCCACGACGGAGGACTCTGCGACTCCGTCGCACGGCAAGCACCGGCGGCCGGAGGGGGGCCGCCGGGGCTGACGCGGGTTCTGGGGTGGGGTCGCCTGCGGCGGGCCTGCCCCCACCCCGCCTGAACTGGGGCTCCGCCCCAGACCTCGCGCCTCAAACGCTGGCGGCCTCCCCCCGCTTCAGGCCCAGGACCTCCGCCGCCGCGAAGGTCTCGCCCGCCGGCCGTTCCGCGTAATACGCGCCCAGCACCCCCTCCAGCTCCTCATAGCTGAACGCCTCCTTCGACGTGTCGAACTTCGCCGCCACCCTGGGGCGTTCCACAACCGCCACCATCCCGCCGTGCACCACCAGCAGCTGGCCGTTGACGTTTCCCGAAGCCGGGGAGGCGAGGTAGCCCACCAGTGGGGCGACATGCTCCGGTGCCAGCGGGTCGAGGCCGCCGTCGACCGGTTCGGCGAAGCCCGCGAAGACGTCTTCCGTCATACGCGTACGAGCCCTCGGGCAGATCACATTGGCGGTGACGCCGTACTTGGACAGCGCCAGGGCCGTGGACGTGGTCAGGCCCACGATGCCGCCCTTCGCCGCCGCGTAGTTCGGCTGGCCCGCCGAGCCCGCGAGGAAGGCCTCGGACGAGGTGTTGACGATCCGGCCGTAGACCGGGCCGCCCGCCGTCTTGGAGCGTTCGCGCCAGTGGACCGACGCGAAGTGGGTCGTGTTGAAGTGGCCCTTGAGGTGGACGCGGATCACCGAGTCCCATTCGCTCTCGGTCATCGAGAAGACCATCCGGTCGCGCAGGATGCCCGCGTTGTTGACCAGGATGTCGAGCTTGCCGTACGTCGTGACGGCCAGCTCGACGAGGGCGCGCGCCGACTCGAAGTCGGAGACGTCGCCGAGGTGGGCCACGGCCCGGCCGCCGGCGGCGCGGATCTCCGCGGCCACGTCCTCCGCGGGTGCGGCGGACGCCTCGCCCGAGCCGTCGCGGCCCGGGCGGCCGTAGTCGTTGACGACGACGGCCGCGCCGAGCCGGGCGAGTTCGAGGGCTTCCGCCCGGCCCAGGCCGCGGCCCGCGCCGGTGACGATCGCGCTCAGGCCCTCAAGTGGGAGTGACATCAACGTCCTCTCAGATCTCGATGCAGGTGCGCAGCGCCTCGCCCGTACGCATCTGGGCCAGCGCGTCGTTGATCTCCGCGAGCTGTACGCGGTGGGTGATGAGGCCTTCGAGGTCGATTCGGCCCGCCCGCCACAGGACGATGGCCCGTTCGTACGAGGTGAGCACGTCCCCGCCCCCGTACATGGACGGCAGGATCCGCTTCTCGTCGAAGAAGAGCTCGAACATGTTGAGCTGGAGGTAGTCGTCCATGGCGCCCGCGCCGACGATGCACAGGGTGCCGCCGCGCCGGGTCGTCTCGTACGCGGTGCGCGCGGTGGCGGACTTGCCGACGACCTCGAAGACGTAGTCGAAGCCCTCGCCCGCGGTCACGCGCTGCTTCGCGTCGGCGAGCTCGTCGGGCGAAACAGCCTCCGTGGCGCCGAACTTCAAAGCGGATTCGCGACGCGTCGCCACGGGGTCGACCGCGATGATCTGGGCCGCGCCCTTGAGCCGCGCGCCCTGGATCGCCGAGATGCCGACGCCGCCGCAGCCGATGACGGCGACCGACGAACCCGCCTCCACATCCGCGGTGTTGATGGCCGCGCCGAGGCCCGTGGTCACTCCGCAGCCGATGAGCGCGGCGATGTCGTAGGGCACGTCGTCGGGGATCGGCACGGCGCATCCCGCGTCGACGACGACTTCCTCGGTGAACGTTCCGGTGCCGGCGAAGCCGAACAGATCGCCGCCGGGGCGCTTGAAGTTGGGGGTGCCCGCGTTCATGAATCCGGCGAGACACAGTTCGGTCTGGCCGCGCTTGCAGGCGGGACAGACGCGGCACGCGGGCAGCCAGCACAGCAGCACCCGGTCGCCCTGGCCGAGGCCGTCCACGCCGTCGCCGACGTCGATGATCTCGCCCGCGCCCTCGTGCCCGGGGATGAAGGGCGCGGGCTGCGGCAGTACGCCGTTCATGGCGGAGATGTCGGAGTGGCACAGTCCGGTGGCCCGGACCCGGATCTTGACCTTGCCGGGGCCGAAGCCCACCGCCTCGACGTCGTCGAGGACTTCGAGCTTGTCCTGCCCTATCTCGTGCAGTACGGCTGCGCGCACGGTGCGGCTCCTCTCGGAAGAACTCGGAAGGACTCAGAAATGTTCGACGACGGTGTCGGCGAGGACGGGCGCGTCGTCCCTCTCGACGGCGGTCACCGCCACCTGGACGCGGCCCTCGTCGGCCCACATCCGGATACGCAGGGTCTCGCCGGGGAAGACCACCCCGGCAAAGCGTGTGGTGTACGAGCGGACCCGGCCGACGTCCCCGCCGAGCACGGTGTCGACGACCGCCTTGAGCGTCATTCCGTACGAGCAGAGCCCGTGCAGGATGGGCCGGTCGAAACCGGCGCGCGCGGCGAACTCGGGGTCGGCGTGCAGAGGGTTGTAGTCGCCGGATAGCCGGTAGAGCAGCGCCTGGTCCTCGCGGATGCCGCGTTCGACGGTCTTGTCGGGCTCGCGCTCCGGCTGCTCCACGCGTACGGAGGGTCCGCGCTCGCCGCCGAAGCCGCCTTCCCCGCGTACGAAGATCCGGGAGTCGTTCGTCCACAGCGGCCCGTCGTCGTCGGCCGCCTCGGTACGCAGCACGAGGACCGCGGCCTTGCCCTTGTCGTAGACGGCGGCGACGCGCGAGGTCGAGACGGCCTTCCCCTCGACCGGGATCGGCCGGTGCAGCCGGATCGTCTGTCCGCCGTGGAGTACGGATGCCAGGTCGATCTCGAGTCCGGGGCCGCTGAGTCCGCCGACGACGCCCTGGCCCGCGCCCGCGACGGTGGCGAAGCTCGGCAGCACATGCAGCTTCGATTCGAGGGTGTAGCGCAGTTCATGGGGGTCGGTGGCGGGGATGCCCGCGCCGAGGCCGAGGTGGTAGAGCTGGACGTCCTTGCGGTCCCAGCGGATCTCGGCGCTGCGGGGTTCGGCGGCGACGGCCTTGGCGGCATCAATGGGCATGAGGAGGCTGCTCCTTGATGAGTGGAAGACCTCGGCGCGGCCGTCCGCACCGTCGGCCGCACCGAGGTCGTACGGGACCGGCCCGGCGCCTGTTCTAGAACGCGTTCTAGGGTCGGTGGCCCCTATGTATAACGCAGCGCCCAATACTTGTGAAGACTGCTGACGGCATGTCAGAAGCACTGGCCCACCTGCCGGGTGACCTGCTGAGCCACCCAGGACATTTGTCACTGCGGAGTCCGTACATGCGCATCTGCCGGGACCCGCCGCCCGCTCCGTAGCGTGATCCACATGACGCAGACAACAGACCGCGAGACGGCGGTGAACTTCGCCGGGGCGGCCAAAGCCTTCGGCGATGTACGCGCCGTCGACGGCATCGACCTCGGCATCCGGCGCGGCGAGACGGTCGCCCTGCTCGGCCGCAACGGCGCGGGCAAGTCCACGGCCATCAGCCTGATGCTCGGCCTGAACGAGCCCGACACCGGCCGGGTCGAGCTCTTCGGCCGGGCCCCCGAGCACGCGGTCGCCGCGGGCCGGGTCGGCGCGATGCTCCAGGACGGCCGCCCGATCCCCCGTGTGACCGTGCGCGAGGTGGTCACCTTCGTGACCCGCACCTACCCGCGACCGCTGCCGGTCGCCGAGGCGCTGGAGCTGGCCGGGCTCACCGATCTCGCGGACCGCCGCGCCGACCGGCTCTCGGGCGGCCAGGTCCAGCGCGTCCGCTTCGCCATCGCGCTGGCGGGCAATCCGGAGCTGATCATCCTGGACGAGCCGACCGCCGCCCTCGACGTCGAGGGGCGGCACGCCTTCTGGAAGTCCATGCGCGGATACGCCGCCCGCGGCAACACCGTGCTCTTCTCCACCCACTATCTGGAAGAGGCCGACGACAACGCCGACCGGATCGTCGTCGTCGACCGCGGCCGGATCGTCGCCGACGGCAGCGGCGATCAGCTCAAGCGCTCGGCCGGCGGCAATCTCGTCTCCTTCGATCTGGCGGGCCGGGGCACCGAAGGGCTCACCCTGCTCCCCGGCGTCACATCGGTGGAGGTCCGCGGCGACCGTGCCCGGCTGCGTACGGAGGACTCCGACGCGACCGTCGTCGCACTCGCCGGGCTCGGCGCGATCCGCTGCCTCGAAGTCGCCCCGGTCTCACTCGAAGACGCCTTCCTCGCCCTCACCTCGGCCTCCGACTCGCCCGAACTGGAGACAGCACGATGATCACCGCGTACGTGACCCTGGAAGTCCGCCGCACGCTGCGCGACACAGGATTCGTCGTCTTCGGCATCGCGATGCCGGTGATGATGTACCTGCTCTTCACCAACCTCGGCGAGAACGCATCCGAGTGGAAGACCGCCTCCATGGTCGGCATGGCCGCGTACGGGGCGGTCGGCGCGGCCCTGTCCACCGGCGGCGGGGTCGCCGAGGACAAGGCTCTCGGCTGGCTGCGGCAGCTGCGGATCACGCCGATGAGCCCGCGCCAGGTCGTCACCGGCCGTGCGATCACAGGCTCGGTGACCGTACTGCCCTCGATCATCGGCGTCCTCGCGGCCGGCGGTCTGCTCAACGGCGTACGGCTGGACCTCTGGCAGTGGCCGGCGCTCACCGTGCTCCTCTGGCTCGGCGCACTCCCCTTCACGCTGCTCGGGCTCGGCAACGGCTACCGGCTCTCCTCGCAGACGACGGGCGTGGTGAACATGGCCTGCAACCTGGGGCTCTCGGTGGTCGGCGGACTGTGGTTCCCGGTGGAACTGTTCCCCGGCTGGCTGCGCTCGCTGTCGCAGTACACCCCGGCCAACCGCTTCGCGGACCTGGGCTGGTCGACGACGAACGGCAGCGCTCCCGGACTGACCACGGTGGCTGTGCTGGTTGCCTGGCTGCTGGCGTTCGGCTCGTACGCGGTGATCTCATACCGTCGGGCCGCGAGGACGGCGTGACAGGAGTGATCATGCGCTGGCAGCACAAGAGCCGCACCCGCCGGACGGGCGCCTTCACATGGGAGTGGAAGGCGGACTGGCCTGGGCGCAAGGCGGAATGGCGCGCCATGGGGAACAGGCGCAAGGCGGGCGGGCGCGCTCCCGAGGAGATGGGCCCGCCCAACGGCTTCGCGCTGCTGCCGTGGCTGCTGATGGGGATGGGCGCGTTCTCCAACCTCCTCCAGGGCAAGACCCCCAACCCCTGGATCGGCGGCCTCGGTCTGCTGGTCTTCAACTCCCTCTATATCTCCGTGGTGTTCCGCGCCTTCCATAAGGAGGCGCGTGAGGCGCCCGCCACCCGCCGGCTGCTGGTGGCGATGACCGCGGTCACCTGCGGGCTCGCCATCGGCTACGGCGGCACCTGGCTGCTCTTCTTCCCGCTCCTCGGCCTGGCCGTCGGCTCGGTCGTACGAGGGCGGCGGCTCGGCCCCACCGTGCTGGGGCTGAGCGCCCTGGCCGGGGTGATCGCCGGGGTGCGGGACGGCTGGGGCGCAATCAACGTGGCGTACGGGACGTTCATCTCCGGCATGGTGACCGCCGCGATCCTCGCCCTGTCCGAGACCGTGCGGGAACTGCGGGAGACCCGGCAGGAACTGGCCCGAACCGCCGTCGAGAAGGAACGGCTGCGCTTCTCCCGCGATCTGCACGATCTGCTCGGCCACACCCTCTCGGTGATCGTGGTCAAGTCGGAGGCCGCGCGCCGCCTCGCCCCGCGCGACATGGACGCCGCGCTGGTGCAGATCACGGACATCGAGTCGGTGGGCCGCCAGGCCCTGACGGAGATCCGCGAGGCGGTGACCGGCTACCGCGAGGGCAGCCTCGCCACCGAACTCGACCGGGCCCGCTCGGCGCTCACGGCCGCGGGCATCGAACCGGTGGTGCGCCAGTCGGGCCCGCCGCTGGAACCGCAGACGGCGGCGCTGCTGGGCTGGGTGGTCCGTGAGGCGGTGACCAATGCGGTACGCCACAGTGGCGCCGCCCGGTGCGAGATCACCCTGGAGGGCACGCCGGAGCGGGTGCGCCTCACCGTCAGCGACGACGGGCGCGGCGCCGATGTGGTGCCCACCGCCGGCGGCAGCGGTCTGAAGGGGCTCACCGAGCGCCTCGCGGCCGCCGGCGGTTCCCTGGAGGCGGGTCCGTCGCCGAGGGTCGGTTTCCGGGTACGGGCCCAACTCCCCGTGGACGCACTCCAGTCGGCGCCGAGCTGCTGATCGTCCCCGCGCCGGGACCGCGTTGACCTGCTACGCCGGGCCGCCGAAACCCGCGATCCGCCATACGCTTACGCCGTGGAAGAGATGCCCCAGGATCACCGGCCCGCCAAGTCCGTACGTGTACTCCTCGCCGAGGACCAGGGCATGATGCGCGGCGCGCTCGCGCTGCTGCTCGGCCTCGAGCCCGACATCGAGGTCGTCGCCCAGGTGGGCCGGGGCGACGCCATCGTCGATGCCGCGCTCACCTCGCGGCCCGATGTGGCGCTCCTCGACATCGAACTGCCCGGCCGCAGCGGCCTGGACGCGGCCGCCGACCTGCGGGACGAGGTGCCCGACTGCCGGGTGCTGATCCTCACCACCTTCGGGCGCCCCGGCTATCTGCGCCGCGCAATGGAGGCCGGGGCGGCGGGCTTCCTCGTCAAGGACGGGCCCGTCGAGGAACTGGCCGCGGCGATCCGCAAGGTCCTCACCGGCGAGACGGTGATCGACCCGGCCCTGGCCGCTGCGGCCCTGAGCGCGGGCCCGAGTCCGCTGACGGCGCGGGAGCGGGATGTGCTGAACGCGTCGGTGGACGGGGCGACGGTCGCGGACATCGCGGGGACGCTGCATCTGTCCGAGTCGACGGTACGGAACTACCTGTCGTCGGCGATCGGCAAGACGGGCACGCGCAACCGCATGGAGGCGGTGCGCTCGGCACGCCAGCAGGGCTGGCTGTAGGCGGTGCGGGGGCGCCTGCGGCGGGCTTCACCCCACCCCGCCCTCCCCCTACGGCCTGGCGGCCGTGGGAGGTACCCCCATCCCGGCTGTGACATTTGCGGCTCCGCCGCGTGGGGCGGCAAGCCCCCAGACCCCGTACGCGCTTCGCGCGTGTCCTCAAACGCCGGACGGGCTGAAGAATTCCCCCGCGATCCCTACGCGTCCCGCCTCCCCGGCAGCCACAACAGCATCAGCACCGCCGCTCCCACCAACACACCCGCCCCCACCCGGAACGCCAGCCCGTACCCCGACGCCAGCGCCTCCGCCCCCGTGCCCCCCGCCGTGCGCGCGGCCGCGACCGTGGAGAGGATCGCGAGGCCCAGCGCGCCGCCCATCGTGCGCGAGGTGTTGATCAGGCCCGACACCAGGCCCGCGTCCCCCGGCGCCGCGCCCGACGTGGCGAGGGCGGCGAGCGGGGTGGCCGCGAGGCCGACGCCCATCATCATCAGGATGCCGGGGCCGAGGATCGCCGTGAGATACGTGCCGTCGGCGGTCATCGTCGACTGCCAGCCGAAGCCGGTCGCGGCGACGAGCGCGCCGAGGACCGCGACGTTCCGCGCACCGGCCCGCACCATCATGCGGGGCGCGAGCTTCGAGCCGACGATGACGCCGGCCGAGCTGGGGATGAGCGCGAGGCCCGCCTCGAGCGGGGTGTAGCCCAGCACGTTCTGCGCGTACACCGTCATGAAGAACCACATCGCGAAGGACGCCGAACCGCACACCAGCATGGCGGTGTTCGCCGCCGAGACGGCCCGCGAGCGGAACACCTTCAGCGGCATCAGCGGTGCCCCGGTCCGCGCCTCGACCGCCACGAAGAGGCCGAGCACCGCGAGCCCTCCGAACAGCGGCAGCAGGGTGGCGGGCGCGCTCCAGCCGGACTCCTCGGTCTGCACGATTCCGTACGCGACCGCCGCGAGGCCGCCGGTGACGAGCACCGCCCCCGGCAGGTCGAGCCTGCGCCCGTCACCGTCGCGGCTCTCGGTGAGCCAGATCGCCGCGCCGACCAGCACCAGCGCCCCCACCGGGACATTGATCAGCAGCACCCAGCGCCAGGACAGCAGGTCGGTGAGCACACCGCCGACGAGCCCCCCGGCCGCGCCGCCCGCCGCGCCCACGGCCGTCCAGGTGCCGATCGCCCGGGTCCGCGCGGGGCCCGGCGGCACGGCAGCCGTGACGATGGTGAGGGTCGCGGGCGCGAGCACCGCCGCGCCGAGCCCCTGGACGGCCCGGGCGACGAGCAGCTGCCAGCCCTCCTGCGCGAGCCCGCCCGCGGCGGACGCGGCGGTGAACAGGCCGAGCCCGACGAGGAACATCCGCTTGCGCCCGAAAATGTCCGCGGCCCGCCCGCCGAGCAGCATGAACCCGGCGAAGGCGATGGAGTACGCGTTCAGGACCCACTGCAGGCCGGTCGTGGAGAGCCCGAGGCCGGTGCGCATCGAGGGCAGAGCGACATTGACGACAGACACATCGAGCACGACGAGGAACTGTCCGGCGCACGCGGCGAGAATGACCGCCCAGGTCCGCGCGGACCGGGCGGTGGCTGTCGGTATGAGGGACTGGCGGGCGTCTGACGGGGCTTGGACCATGACCGTCATGGTCGCAGCCACCGAGTGGTCCGTACATCCGAAAATCGATGTACGCGGCAGACGCCCAGGCCCTAGGACTACCGCAGGAGGGTGACCACCGCGGCCCCGCCGAGCCCGATGTTGTGCGCGAGTCCCACTCGCGCGTCGGCAACCTGCCGCGGGCCGGCCTCGCCCCTCAACTGCCGGACGAGTTCGGCTGCCTGGGCCAGCCCGGTCGCGCCGAGCGGATGGCCCTTGGAGATCAGACCGCCGGAGGGGTTGACCACCCACCGCCCGCCGTAGGTCGTCGCCCCGCTCTCCACGAGCTTGCCCGACTCGCCGTCCGCGCACATGCCGAGCGCCTCGTATGTGAGCAGCTCGTTGATGGAGAAGCAGTCGTGCAGCTCGATGACGTCGACGTCCTCGATGCCGAGCCCGGAGGTTTCGAAGACCTGCCGCCCGGCGGCCCGTGACATCGGCTTGCCGACGACGTCGATGCAGGACCCGGAGGCGAAGGACTCCTCGGTGTCGGTGGTCATGGACTGGGCGGCGATCTCCACGGCCCTGTCGTGCAGACCGTGCCGGACGACGAAGCGCTCGGACACGACGACGGCCGCGGCCGAGCCGTCGGAGGTCGGTGAGCACTGGAGCTTGGTCAACGGCCGGTGGATGGTCTTCGCGGCGAGGATCTCGTCGACCGAGTACACGTCCTGGAACTGAGCGTCGGGGTTGTTCGCCGAGTGCCGGTGGTTCTTGGCGCCGACGGCGGCGAGCTGCGCCTCGGTGGTGCCGTAGCGCTCCATGTGCTCGCGGGCGGCGTTGCCGAAGATCTGGGCGGTGGGCGGACTCATCTCGAAGCCGTGCGCGGCCGCCATGACCCCGTAGTGACGGGCGACGGGAGACGTTTTGCCCCCGACATCAGCGGCTCCGCCGCGGGCGCCGCCGTCGGCGCCCGCGCCCAGCGCCCCGCGCGTCATCTTCTCGAAGCCGAGCGCCAGTACGCAGTCGCTGATGCCGCCCTCGACGAACTGCCGCGCCATCATCAGCGCCGTCGAGCCGGTCGCGCAGTTGTTGTTGACGTTGTAGACGGGCACCCCGGTCAGGCCGAGTTCGTACGCGGCGCGCTGGCCCGCCGTCGAGGCCTGGAAGCAGTACCCGACGGGCACCTGCTCGACGAGGTCGTACAGGATCCCCGCGTCGGCAAGCGCCTGCGTCCCCGCCTCCTTCGCCATGTCCCAGTACTGCCAGTCCCGCGTCTCGGGCTTCTCGAACTTCGTCGTACCGACCCCGACGATGTACGCCTTCATGTCTTCCTCTCAGTCCCTGGGCAGGCCGAGGATGCGCTCGGCGACGACATTGAGCTGTACCTGCGTGGTGCCGCCCGCGATGGTCAGGCAGCGCGACATGAGAAAGCCGTGCACGGCCCGCGCGCCTGCTCCTTCGCACAACGCGCCCTCCGCCCCGAGCAGTTCGAGGGCCAGCTCGGCGGTCTTCTGCTGGTGCACGGTCTGGACGAGCTTGCGTACGGACGCACCCGCGCCCGGTTCGAGCCCGGACACCTGTCGCATCGTGGTCCGCAGGCCGATGCAGGCGAGGGCGTGCGCCTCGGCGGCCAGCGCCCCGATCCGCACCCGGTCCGCGCCGTCCAGGCCGGTCGCCCGCGCGAGCAGCGCCTCAAGGCCCGTGTCGAAGGTCAACTGGTCGGCCATGTGGACGCGTTCGTTGCCGAGAGTGTTGCGGGCGACCTTCCAGCCTTCGCCGATCTGCCCAACGACGGCGTCGCCGGGCAGCAGCGCACCGTCGAAGTAGACCTCGTTGAACAGGGCGTCGCCGGTGATCTCCTTCAGCGGCCGGATGTCGATTCCGTCCGTCCGCTTCATGTCGACCACGAAGTAGGTGAGCCCTTTGTGCTTGGGCGCGTCGGGGTCGGTCCGGGCGAGCAGGATGCCGTAGTCGGCCTGCTGGGCGGAGCTCGTCCACACCTTCTGGCCGCTGATGAGCCAGCCGTCCCCGGTCTTCTCGGCCCTGGTGCGCAGACTCGCCAGGTCCGATCCGGCGCCCGGCTCGGAGAACAGCTGGCACCAGCGCAGATCGCCGCGCAGGGTCGGCCGCAGGTATCGCTCCTGCTGGGCGGGCGTCCCGTACGCGATGAGCGACGGCACCACCCAGGTCGCGATGCCGAGATCGCTCACCTGCACCCCGGCGGCCGTCAACTCCTCCTGTACGACGAGCTGCTGGACCGCTCCCGCGCCCAGGCCGTACGGCTCCGGCAGATGCGGGGCGGCATACCCGGTGGGTGCGAGCTCTCGGCGTACGGCGGCCGGGTCGAGCCCTCGTACGCTCATCGCCGCCGCCCGGGCGGGTCCCCGGTAGGCCGCGGCCTCGGTCGGCAGCTCCAGCCTCAGCTCCCGCCGCGCCCCGCCCGCCGCGAGCCGGACCGCCCGCAGCCGGTGGCTGTCGCCGGGTCCCAGGAGCTGGCGCGCGACAAGGGCCCGGCGCAGATACAGGTGCGCGTCGTGCTCCCACGTGAAGCCGATCCCGCCGAGCACCTGGATGCAGTCCTTGGCGCAGGAGTACGCGGCGTCCAGCGCGACGCCCGCCGCCAGCGCGGCCGCGAGTCCGCGCACCTCGGCGCTCTCGTCCACCGCGCGTGTCGCGTCCCATGTCAGTGCGCGCGCCTGCTCGACGCGCACCAGCATGTCGGCGCACAGATGCTTGACCGCCTGGAACTGCCCGATGGGCCGCCCGAACTGCTCGCGCACCTTCGCGTACTCGGCTGCGGTGTTCAGCGCCCAGGATGCGGTCCCGCACGCCTCGGCCGCGTACAGCACGCAGGCGAGGTCCCGTACGAGCGCGGTGTCGATGTCCAGTACGCGGCCCCGGGGCACGGTCACACCGTGCGCGGTCACCTCGGCGGTGGGCCGGGTCGGGTCGGCGCTCTCGTGCACTCGGACGGTGAGCTCGTCCGCGTCCACCGCGATCCAGCCGGTCCCGGTTTCGAGTACGAGCAGATCGGCCTGCCCGGCGCCGAGCACGGGCGGCGCGGTGCCGTCGAGCCGGTAGCCGTCCTGGGTCTCGGTGACGGCGAGCGTCCCTGGGCCGAGCGCGACGGCCCCGATGCGCTCCCCGCCGGCGAGTGCGCTCGCCAGGTCCCCCCGGCCGGCCCGTGCCAGCACGGCGGATGCGAGGACGCTGGGCAGATACGGCCCCGGCAGCGCGGCCCTCCCCGTCTCCTCCAGCACGACGGCGAGGTCGGGCACCGTCCCGCCCCCGCCGCGCTGCTCTTCGGCGAGGTGGACGCCGAGCAGCCCCTGTTCGGCCGCACCGTCCCAGTAGCCGGGCCGCCCGGTCCCGTCGCCGGGCGCGTCGAGCAGCTTCCGCACGGCCTCGGGCGGTACGGCCCGCGCCAGCCAGCCGCGTACGGCCTGAGCCAACTCCCGTTGCTCGTGCGTGATTCCGATGCCCATGAGCCCAAGACTAGAACACGTTTCAATCTGACGGTAGGTCAGATACTGGCTGAAGGATCGATACAGCTACACCCGTTCGAGTGGGTGGCACATCACGTGACGTCCACAGGGGAAGCGGACAGAGGGTCCGAAGCCCACACACGAATGGACGCTCATGCGACTTCGCAAGACCGTGGCCGCCGCCGTCGGCGCCCTCGCGCTCGCACTGCCTGCCCGCCTCCTCGGCCAGTGCCGCCACAGGGGAGTTCAACTACACCTACCTTGATGAGGACGGCGAACTGCAGACCACCACATTCGGCGACCCGGAGAGCGGGGCGTGCATCACCCTGCCGGAGGTGGCGGA
Source organism: Streptomyces sp. NPDC005408 (assembly GCF_040606445.1). NCBI lineage: Bacteria > Bacillati > Actinomycetota > Actinomycetes > Kitasatosporales > Streptomycetaceae > Streptomyces > Streptomyces sp. NPDC005408. Next base: position 135,631 of record NZ_JBEXEX010000001.1, read on the forward strand.
CGACGAGGTCCCGCCCGCCCAGGCGCCCAAGAACCGCACGGACGCGACCGCAACCGTCTTCCTCGACGCGTACTGCGACGGCGGCGTCTACTACACCCTCCGGCCCGGCGGTGGTGCCGGCGATCGGCTCAAGCTGCGCTCGGTGGTCTTCTCCTGAGCGCTGCTGCTGTCCATTCCGCCCCGGTACGAGCCAGAACCGGGGCGGAGCTTGTCAGAGACCGCCGTGGGCGGCAGCAGCGACGAATGCCGCGAAGGCGGCCGGGGTGACGGCGAAGGCGGGGCCGTCGGGGTTTTTGGAGTCACGGACGGCGATACGGCAGGGCTGGGCGGCGACCTCGACGCAGTCGCCGCCGGTGTCGCCGCTGTAGGACGACTTACGCCAGTCGGTGGCGCCGAGGGGGGCGCACTCGATGCACTGGCCGCCGGTGTCGCCGCTGTACGACGACTTACGCCACCGCGCGCCCGTCAGGTCCTGGTTCGTGGCCATAACGCTCCTCCATTACGCGGGCGATCAGTGCCGCCGAATCCTCCACGGGGAGCGCGGCGGCCTGCAACCGGCACCCGGCGGCAAGACGATGTGGTTCGAGTGCGACGCGTGAGGCACGATGGGCGGCCGGACACCCCGTACGACCTGGAGGAACCATGGCCGCCGCGCCCAAGCCGGAGACCCTCGCCGCCTTCGAGGCCGCCAAGGGCTTCATGCCTGTACGGGAGGGTCTCGCCCTGTACGCCGCCGCGACGGAGGCGGGCGCGCTCGGTCTGCCGCTCCTTGAGGTCGGCACGTACTGCGGGCGTTCGACGATCCTGCTCGCCGACGCCGCGCGTGAGGCGGGCACGACGGCCGTCACGGTCGACCACCACCGGGGCAGCGAGGAGCAGCAGCCGGGCTGGGACTACCACGACGAGACCGTGGTCGACCCGGAGGTGGGCAGGATGGACACCCTGCCGACCTTCCGCCGCACCCTGCACAAGGCCGGCCTGGAGGACCACGTCATTGCGGTCGTCGGCCGGTCACCACAGGTCGCGAAGGTGTGGGGTACGTCACTCGGACTTGTCTTCATCGACGGCGGCCACACCGACGAGCACGCGGGCGGGGACTACGAGGGCTGGGCGCCGCATGTTGCCGACGGCGGCCTGCTGGTGATCCACGACGTGTTCCCGGACCCGGTCGACGAGTGGACCGGCCAGGCCCCGTACCGCGTGTACCTGCGGGCACTGGCGTCCGGCGCGTTCACCGAGGTCTCCGCGACGGACTCCCTGCGCGTCCTGCGCCGTACGGGAACGGGGATCTGAGCGGCCCAGCTAGGTCCTGTCCGGTCGATCAGGCCGGATCAGTGAGCGGGGTCTGGCGTGGTGCATCGCAAGGCGGAGGAAGGAGCCGACGCGGAGCGTCGGCGACTGACGACAACGCAGCGAGGTGCCGTGCCAGGGCACGCGAACCCGGCAAGACCGGCCGGACAGGGCCTAGCATCGCGAGGGTGTCGTACGACGAGAACGAGCCCTCCGCCCGGCCGCGCCGCATCGGTCGCGGCAATCTCACCATCGCGATCGCCGCGCTGGTGCCGACCGCGCTGGCGGGGTGGCTGGTCTGGCAGACGATGAGCGGCCCGGACGAGAACGAGCCGCCGAAGGTGCTGCCGCTGCCGAGCGGGCAGACCACGGCGGGCAAGCCGGGCGCGACGGCCTCCGGGCCTGCGTCCTCCCCCGGCACCTCGCCGTCGACGTCGCCCGCGAAGTCTCCCTCGGCGGGGAAGAACAGCGGGGCGAGGCCGCTGGCCGGGAAGGTCGTGGTCGTCGACCCCGGGCACAACCCCGGCAATTTCAAGCACACGAGCGAGATCAACAAACTCGTGGATATCGGAACCAATCGCAAGGAATGCGACACGACGGGCACGGCGACCGCCGACGGTTACACCGAGGCCGAATTCACCCGCGATGTTTCACAACGTCTTCGCACGCTCCTGGAAAAGCAGGGCGCAACGGTCACATTCACCCATGACAACGACCGGGCGTTCGGTCCGTGCGTCGACGAGCGGGCCAGGATCGGCAACAAGGCCGGAGCCGACGCCATCATCTCCATCCACGCGGACGGCGCGGCAGTCGGCGACCGAGGCTTCCATGTCATCCTTCCCGCCCTGGTCAAGGCAGGTGCGGCGGACACCACGAAAATCGTCGGCCCCTCGCGTGAACTGGGCGAGCGCATCGCCGGACGCTTCGTGTACTCGACCGGCAGCGCACCCTCCAACTACGTCGGCGACGGAACCGGGTTGGACGTACGCAAGGATCTGGGCGGCCTGAATCTGTCCACCGTGCCCAAGGTGTTCATCGAATGCGGCAATATGCGTGACCCGCTGGACGCTGCCCTGCTGAAAAACTCGGCCTGGCGCCAACAAGCCGCGCAGGGAATGGCGGACGGCATCACCGGCTACCTCGTGGGGTAACACCAGCCACCTCGTGCGGTAACTGCGATACCCGGCAGACGGCCGGATCGGGCAGACGATAGATTCACCTCTACGATGGGGAGTCACCCCCGAGCTCCGCGCCGTGCACACCGCCGCACCGGCGGCAGCGACGACCGCCCCGATGAGACGACCGACGAAGGACTTTTACGTGAACATCCGCTCCCTCACTCGAGGCGATGGCGTGGTGATCGGAGCAGCGGTGTTGCTGTTCATCGCCTCGTTCCTCGACACGTTCGACTGCTCCGGTTCCAACTGCGGCGACGTGCCGACCGCCTGGGACAACGGGTCCCTGCTCCTGGGTGTCTACTTGGCGGGCATCATCGGCGCGGCACTGATCGTCACCTCCCGTGCGCTGCCGCAGCCGCCGAAGGTCATCGGTCTCGACCTCGGCCAGCTCGGTGTCGCCTTCACCCTCTTCACGGCCTGGAGCTCGCTCGGCGCGATCTTCGACCCGGCGGGCTCCCTGGACGTCGGCAGCAGCGTCGACGCGGGCACCGGCCTCATCCTCGGCTTCATCGCGGCGCTCGCGCTCGCGGCGGGTGCGGTCTGCTCGCTGCTCGTCCCGGCCTTCAAGGCTCCGCTCGTCGGCGCCCCCAAGCCCGCCGCGGCCCCGTACGGCGCGCAGCCGGGCGTCCCCGGCGGCTACGGCTACCCGGGCGCCCAGCAGCAGCCCTACGGTGCGCAGCCGGGTCAGCCCCAGCCGTACGGCGCCCAGCCGCAGCCGGGTCAGCAGCAGCCGGCCCCGGCCGCGCCGCAGCAGGCCGGCGGTCCGGCCGACTTCACGCCGTTCTGGTTCGCGGTGCCGGTGGCCCGTCCGCTGTTCGGCGAGGACGGTGCGCCGACCCCGATCGCCGAGCTCGCGCCCGGCACCTGGTACCTCGCTGTCGAGCAGCGCGGTCCTGGCCTGGTGGCCCAGACGCAGGACGGCCGTCGTGGTGTCCTGCAGGACACGAGCGGCATCCAGCGCGGCTGACGCACTGAGTACCGCGGCCCCTCGCCCTTCCGGGCGGGGGGCCGTTGTCGTACAGTCGCTTGCCTGACTGACGCACCGTCAGAAACGTACTGGAGGGGACCTGGTATGCGACTCGGACTCGCCCTCGGCTACTGGGGCCGCGGCCCGGACCCCGCCCACTTGGAGCTCGCCCGCGAGGCCGAGCGCCTCGGCTACGACTCCGTATGGACGGCGGAGGCCTGGGGCTCCGACGCCTTCACCCCGCTCACCTGGATCGCTGCGCACACCTCCCGGATCCGCCTCGGCACGGCGGTCGCGCAGATGGCCGCCCGTACGCCGACGGCCACCGCCATGCACGCGCTCACCCTCGACCATCTCTCCGGCGGCCGGATGATGCTCGGGCTCGGTCTTTCGGGACCGCAGGTGGTGGAGGGGTGGTACGGACGCCCGTTCCCGAAGAGCCCGCTCACAGCGACGCGTGAGTACGTCGACGTCATCCGCCAAGTCCTCAGGCGGGAGGCCCCCGTTGAGCTGGCGGGCCGCTACCACTCCCATCCGTACCGCGGCGACGACGCCACCGGCATCGGCAAACCACTCAAGCCGATCACGCATCCCCTGCGCGCCTCGCTGCCGCTGCTGCTGGGCGCGGAGGGCCCGAAGAACATCGCCCAGACGACGCGCATCGCCGACGGCTGGCTCCCGCTGTACTGGTCCCCGCTGCGGACCGATGTGTACGAGGCGTCGCTGACCGGATTGCGCGAGGGCTTCCTGATCGCCCCGATGGCCCGCGCCAAGGTCTGCGACGACGTCGCCGAAGGGCTGCTGCCGGTCAAGGCGATGCTCGGCTTCTACATCGGCGGCATGGGGCATGCGGCCCGTAACTTCCACGCTGACCTGATGGCGAGGATGGGATACGAGTCGGAGGCCAGGCACATCCAGCAACTGTTCGCCGAAGGCCGCCGCGAGGAAGCGGTGCTGGCGGTGCCCGACGCCTTCGCCGACGAGATTTCACTGGTCGGGCCGCGCGGGCGGATCGCGGAACGGCTGGAGTTGTGGCGCAAGGGCCCGGTCACGGACCTGCTGGTGACGGCGCCGGACCCGCACACGCTGCGCGTACTGGCGGAGCTCAACTCCTAGCCTCAACTCCTAGCCTCAACTCGAAGGCTAGCCGCCCAGTTGGGACGTGCTCGGCACCTTGTCGGTGACCACGGCGCCCGCGCTCTTGCCCGCGTCCTTCACGTTGGTGATGACGTCCTCGAAAGCGCCGACGTCGGCGGCGCTCGCGTCGCCCTTGCGGAGTTTCGTACCGAGGCTCTTCAGCGACTCGATACCCGCGGTGAGCGGGGCGACCGCCTTGGAGAGCAGCGGGTCGCCCTTGGCGTTGTTCACGGCCGCCTTGAGCCTGTTGTACGCGAACGTCCCCGCAAGCCCCGCCTTCACCAGGGCGAACGTCCGGCCGTCCGCGCCCTTCTTGAACTTGCCTGCGCGGTACGGCTTCACGATCCACTGGTACGTCGCCCCGGCGGCGAGACCCGCGTTGGCGACGAACCTGGTCTTGGCGAACTTCTGCGCCTGCGCGGAGCCGGTCGGGGTCGCGGCCGAACTGCTGCTGTCGTTTCCGCAGGCCACGGCCCCGCCGAGCAGAGCGCAGCACATCAGCAGCGCGATCAGGGCGCGGCGTATCGGACCGGAACCGGACATGGCAGACCTCCCTGATACATGTGGCGCCAGCCTCGCCCGGGGCGGGGCGTTGCGCCACTCGGGCGAGCCCGAACGGGTGACGCAGGTCCGCCGGTCCTGGTTTCACAGGCTCACAATCGGCAACCCGATGCGTATGAGCCCAAGTCATCGCAACGGAACGCAGCAGGCCGCGAAGGTCATCACGATCGTGGCCGATGTCATGGCCGTCATCCTCGGCCTCTGGATCCTGATGTACCTGCTCGACGCCAACCGCGCCAACGACCTGGTGGGTTTCATCCAGGACGCGGCCCGCTGGCTGGCCGGCTGGTCCTACGACCTGTTCACGTTCGACGAGGCGTGGGCGAGGGTGGTGGCCGGGTACGGCCTGGCGGCGGTGGTGTATTTGGTGGTGGGGCACGGGGTGGCGGGCCGGTTGCGCAGGTAGTGGGGTTGCCGCTGCGCAGCCCTAGCAGCAGTCCGGCGTCAGCCCCCGCGGCAACCGCTCCCCGCCGAACACCGCAACCGTCGCCTCGTCGCCCCCGAGGGCCGCCACCGCCAGCAGCAACGCCCCCGCAGTCCACGTCGTGACCTCCTCCGGCCACACCGCCCTGTTCCCCTTGAACACGTACCCCGTCCAGTACATGCCCCCGTCCGCGCGCAGATGCTGCACGGACTGCAGGATCTCCAGCGCCCGGTCGGACTCCCCCATCACCCACAGCGCCAGCGCGAGTTCACAGCTCTCGCCACCCGTCACCCAGGGATTGGGCAGCACACACCGCACCCCGAGCCCGGGCACCACGAAGTCGTCCCAGAGCTCTTCGATCCGCGCCTTCGCCTCGGGACCGGAGAGCGCACCACCGAGAACCGGGTAGTACCAGTCCATCGAGTACCGGCTCTTGTCGAGGAAGCGCTCCGGGTGCCTGCGGATCGCATGCGCCAGGGCCCCTGCCGCCAACTCCCAGTCCGGCTGCGGCTCTTCACGCTCCTCGGCGATCGCCAGCGCGCACCGCAGCGCCTGGTGCACCGACGAACTGCCCGTCAGCAGCGCGTCGTTGACCGGGGTCCCGTCCGCCTCGCGCTTCCAGCCGATCTGGCCGCCGGGCTGCTGCAGCCCCAGTACGAACTCGATCGCCGCGAACACGGCAGGCCACATCCGGTCGAGGAACACCTCGTCACCGGTGGCCAGATAGTGGTGCCAGACGCCGACGGCGATGTACGCGCAGAAGTTGCTCTCGCGGCCACGGTCGGTGGGCCGGTCCGCCTCGCCGTCGTGGTATGCCGCGTACCAGGACCCGTCCGGGTTCTGGTTCCGCAGCAGCCACTCGTACGCACGGGCCGCGGCCTCGTGCTCACCGGCCGCGTCCAGCGCCATGGCCGCCTCGGTGTGGTCCCACGGGTCGAGGTGGTGCCCCCGGAACCAGGGGATCGCACCATCCTCGCGCTGCACCGCGCGTATGCCGGCGACGGTCTCGGCGGCCTGCTCGGCGGTGAGCACCCCGGGCAGGACAAGGTGTTCCGTTCGCCCGGGAGACGTCACTTGGCAGCCACCGCGGGCAGATGCGGCTTGGTCGCGTACGCCACGAAGCTCTTGCCGACGACCGGGTTGAGCGCCTGCTCCGCGAGCCGGGTGACCAGGGGCTTCTTCATGATGTCCCAGACCAGCAGCTTGTGGTACGCGCGGACGGGCAGGGCCTTGTCGTTGTCCACGCCGAAGGCGCACTTGAGCCACCAGTACGGCGAGTGCAGCGCGTGCGCGTGGTGCGTGCCGTACGGCTTGAGACCGGCTTCCTTCATCTTGCCGAGCAGCTCGTCGGCCTTGTAGATGCGGATATGGCCGCCCTCGACCTCGTGGTACGCGTCGCTGAGCGCCCAGCAGATCTTCTCGGGCCCGTAGCGGGGCACGGTGACGGCGATGCGTCCGCCGGGCTTGAGCACCCGGACCATCTCGGCGAGTACGCCCTTGTCGTCGGGGATGTGCTCCATGACCTCGGAGATGATCACGACGTCGAAGGACTCGTCCGGGAAGGGCAGATTGAGGGCGTCGCCCTCCATGGCGGTGGCGGTGGCACCCTCGGGGGCCTCACCGGCCTCCTTCATGGCGGCGAACCACTTGGCGACCTCGCGGATCTCCTCGCCGTTCTGGTCGAGGGCCACGACCTGGGCGCCGCGCCGGTAGCACTCGAACGCGTGCCGCCCGGCGCCACAGCCGAGATCGAGCACGCGGTCGCCTGCGGCGAGCGGGAAGCGGGAGAAGTCGACGGTCAGCACGTGGACCTGCTTTCGCGGTCGGGGGCGGTTCGAGTTGCGGGGGCCGCGGCCGAGCACGCCCGGGGCTTGCGGCCCACATCCGTGGCCGCGGAGGGGCCGGGATACGGGGCCGCGGAGCGGGCAACGCCGACGGGGCGCCGGGCACCTGCTCGGGCCGTGGGCCTCCGGCCCACCTCGGTGGCCGCGGAGCGGCCGGGAAGCGTGACCGCGGAGCGGCCGGGAAGCGTGACCGCGGAGCGGGCAAAGGTCACCGAGCGACCCCCCGCACCGAACGGCCCCGCGCCGCGATCGCCTCGCGGTACAGCTCCGCCGTGCCCTGCGCGGCCCTCGCCCAGGTGAAGCGCGCCAGTACCCGCTCCCGGCCCGCCGCCCCCAGCCGGGACCGCAGTTCGGGATCACCGAGCAGCCGCCCGAGAGCGGCCGCGAGCGCACCCGCGTCGCCCGGCGGCACGGCGAGGCAGGTCTCCCCGTCCGGCCCGGAGACCTCCGGGATCGCGCCCCCGGTCGTGGCGACGAGCGGCGTCCCCGTCGCCATCGCCTCGGCGGCGGGCAGCGAGAAGCCCTCGTACAGCGATGGCACGCACGCGATCTGAGCGCTGCGTACGAGATCGACGAGCTCGGCGTCCGTGATGCCCTTGACGAACCGGACCGCGTCCTTCAGCCCGTACCGCTCGATGAGCTGCGCGACCGGCCCGTCCTCCGCCCGCTTGCCGACGACGACGAGGTGCGCGGCCGGGTTCTCCGTACGGAGCTTCGCGAGCGCCTCGACCAGGTGCACGAGGCCCTTCAGCGGGACGTCCGCGCTGGAGGTGGTGACGATGCGCCCCGGCACTTCCGCCACCGCCGGATTCGGCGAGAAGAGATCGGTGTCGGCCCCGATGTGGACGACCTGGATGCGCTCCGGCCGTACACCGAGGTGGTCGACGATCTCCTGCTGTGAGGAGCCGGAGACGGTGAGTACGGACGGCAGCCGCCGCGCGACCCGCTTCTGCATCCGCGTGAAGCCGTACCAACGCCGTACGGAGGCCCGCCGCTTCCAGCCCTCCGCGGCGTCCAGTTCCAGCTGCCGGTCGACGGTGATGGGGTGGTGGATCGTGGTGACCAGGGGCGCACCGAGGTCGCCGAGCAGCCCGTACCCCAGGGTCTGGTTGTCGTGGATGACGTCGAACTCGCCGCGCCGCGCGGCCAGATGACGCCGCGCACGCAGCGAGAAGGTCAGCGGCTCGGGAAAGCCCCCGGTCCACATCGTCGCGACTTCGAGGCCGTCGATCCAGTCGCGGTACTCGCCGCGCCTGGGCGTGCGGAAGGGGTCCGGGCTGCGGTACAGGTCGAGGCTGGCCAGCTCGGTGAGCGGCACGCCCTCGTCCAGTACGGGATAGGGCTGTGCGCCGATCACTTCGACACTGTGCCCGAGGCGGGCGAGTTCACGCGAGAGGTGGCGTACGTAGACGCCCTGACCGCCGCAGAAGGGGTTGCCCTTGTAGGTGAGGAGCGCGATGCGCAGCGGCTCGTCACCGCCGCCGGACCGACCCGTACGAGGGCCGGCCTCTATGGCCTCAGCGGTCACTCACGGCCCCCTTCTCACTGCGTTTTCGCCGGAGCGTAACCGCTCACGCTAATCTAGAACAAGTTTCAGACTTGATCGTTCAAGGAGCTTCGAATCTACCGGCAGGTAGCGCCGCTGTAAGGGCCGGATCAGGTGATTCGCGCCACGACGGGCACGCTGCCATGCTGTGCGATCCGGACTCGCGCATGGAACGGGACATATGACAGCGGAAGCCAAGTCGGCGGGGCCTGCGTCGGCGCCCCTGACAGAACGCCAGGAGGCGCGCCGCCGTCGCATCCTGCACGCCAGTGCGCAGCTGGCCAGCCGCGGCGGCTTCGACGCGGTGCAGATGCGCGAGGTCGCCGAGGCCGCAGGCGTCGCGCTGGGCACGCTCTACCGTTACTTCCCGTCCAAGATCCATCTGCTGGTCGCCACCATGCAGGACCAGCTCCAGCACATGCACACGACGCTGCGCAAACGCCCCCCGGCCGGTGACAGCGCGGCGGAACGGGTCTCCGAGACGCTGATGCGGGCCTTTCGCGCGTTGCAGCGCGAGCCGCATCTCGCGGACGCGATGGTGCGGGCGCTGACCTTCGCGGACCGCAGCGTCAGCCCCGAGGTGGACACGGTCTCGCGGCAGACGACGGCGATCATCCTGGACGCGATGGGCCTGGAGAACCCGACGCCGGAGCAGCTCTCAGCGGTCCGCGTGATCGAGCACACCTGGCACTCGGCGCTGATCACCTGGCTGTCGGGGCGTGCGTCGATCGCCCAGGTGAAGATCGACATCGAGACGGTCTGCCGCCTGATCGACCTGACGAGCGTGCCCGCCGCGGGACCCGCCGCGGGACGAGGGCCTGCTGCGGGACGAGAGGTCAGGCGCCGTCCAGCGTGATGTCCGCGGTGGCCACCCAGTAGCCGGTGAGAGCACCTGCGGTGATCCGGACCATGGCACGTCCGTTGATGAAGGCACGGCGGCCGAAGGGTGCGTTGGAGTTGTTGGCGAAGCGGACGGTCCTGGTGCTGGTGACGGTGCCGTCGGCGGCGAACTTGTAGCAGGTGACCGTGACGTTCGCGGGGAATGTCGCGGTGCGGTCCGGACGGTAGACCGTGGTGCAGTACTCCCCGCGCAGGTAGACCCTCGGGAAGCTCTCGGTGACCCACCAGCCCGCATACGCACCGGAGTTGATCCGGTAGCAGATCCCGCGCCCTCTGATGCGGCGGCGCACACTGGACGGCAACTGCGTGGCGCTGGAGAACGTCACGGTCCGCTGGGCCAGTTGTGCGTCGTTCCGGGGCTCGGACCAGCCGTAGCCCGGGGCGCCGAGCGTGTCGAACCGGTAGAGCGTGTGCGAGCCGGAGGCGAAGGCGATGACTCCGGACGTGACCGGCGGGGGAAAGTCGTCGAGGAGCTGGTCGTGCTGCCGGGCGATGGCGGTGCTGCCGGTCTGCCAGTGCGCCTGACGGAAGACATTGATGTGGTGCTGGTGGTAGGTCGGCGTCGGAATCCGGTGGGTGTTGCAGTAGTACGAGTACCAGCGGGGGTTACGGATCCGGGGGAAGTAGTCCCGGATCGTGGTGAGCCCACCGTCGTACAGCTGCTCCGCCAGCGGATTGCCGGTCGCTACGAAGTAGTCCCAGAGCCCGAACATGGCGAAGACCATGCCGTTGTAGGTGTAGTCCGACGTGCCCGGGGCGTCGATCGGATACACCTGGATCCACACGTATCCACCGGCATCCTGGTTCACCACCCACGGCTTGCCGTCGTTGGCGAGCAGCAGCGAGGCGAAGGCGCCGTCGGCAGCCGTCCTGTAGAGCGCGCGCTCCTGCGCCGTGATCCCGGCGAGCTGCGAGAGCTGGAGGAAGAGGCTGATCGCTTCACCCTGCGCCATTCCCGAGTACCAGGGCGCCTTGTAGGAGATACCGCTGTGGGTGCCGTGCGTGAAGTCGAACGGGTACGGGAAGTACCAGGCGCCGCGGGCCTCCACGCGCTTGTCGATCAGGCGGCCCGCCTGCGCCTTGGCGCGGGTGAGGAAGAGCGCCTTGCGCGTGGGGTCCGTCTCGGTGCGGTAGGAGGCCACGCAGCCGAGCCCGAACTGCGCCTGGGTGACCGGCTGGTCGTACCCTGCCGTGGTCCTGCTCTGCCGGTACTGGATGACGCCCTGGGCATCGAGGTAGGTGTTCTCGGTGTTCGGCGTGATGTCCGCCCACTTGACGGGGCGGTCACGCCACGGCCGCATGGCCTCGGGCAGGTCGGTCACGCACCGGAAGCCGGACGTCCTGAAGTCGAACGGCAGATCCTCCGGCACGGCTTCCCGGACGGCCTGCGGGTTCACCGGCCTGTCGGCGTACGGGATCACCGTGCCGGGGGCGGGCCTGCAGATCGTGCCCTCGGCCAGCTGCTCCGGCAGCGGCGGGAGCGGCAGCGGCACCGGCGGCTCGATGCCGCCCGGAGTCCCGGGCAGACTCAGCACGAGCGAGCGCGGCATGCCGTCCGCGACGGCGGGGGGCGCGCCGCTCCCCGCAAGGGCGACCCCGGCGAAGGTGCCGGCGGCGGCACGCATGAGTGCTCTGCGGCCAACGCCCGAACGCCTGTCTCCAGCCATGACTCAAACCCCCGTGATATAGGGCATATCGCCGAACGGGGGTGATCCTTGCACAGACCCGCCGTGCCGCCGTGGCGGCGTACGGCGAGTCCGCAAAGAAATAGCGCCGGGGGACTACCCCTCGGGACCAGTGCGCGGGATTACCGCGCAGGACTGGCGCACGGGACTACTCCTCGGGCGGGAAGACCGGCTCCCCGCTCTCCAGCAGCGTGATCGCGATCGCCTCGACCGGGCAGTTCTCGGCGGCCGCGAGAATGCGCTCATTCGCATCGGTGTCGTCGGCCCGCGGATGCGACTGCCGCCCCGAGTCGAGCTTGAAGCCGTCCGGGGCGTGCCCCACACACATCCCGGAGCCGATGCACACGCTCCGGTCGACCTCGACGTGCCAGCGGTCCCCCATCAGTTCTCCCCATATCCGGCGGGCAGGTGGATCATCTTGTGCTCCAGGTACTCGCCGTACCCCTCGGGCCCGAACTCCCGCCCCAGACCGGAGTTCTTGTAGCCGCCGAAGGGCCCGAGCATGTCGAGACTGAACGTATTGATGTTGTACGTCCCCGTCCTGACCTGCCGTGCGAAGTCGATACCGCGCTCGACGTCGGCCGTCCAGACGCTGCCGCTGAGCCCGTAGTCGGAGTCGTTCGCGATCTTCACGGCCTCGCTCTCGTCCCCGTACGGCAGCAGACAGATGACCGGTCCGAAGATCTCCTCGCGGGCGATACGCATGGAGTTGTCGACCCCGCCGAAGAGGGTCGGCTCGACGTACCAGCCCTGGTCGAGACCGGCCGGACGCCCGCCGCCGGTGAGGATCTTGGCGCCTTCCTCCTGGCCGATCCGGATGAAGTCGAGCGAACGCTGCTGCTGGCGCCGGGCCACCAGCGGCCCGACCTGGGTCGCCGGGTCGAGCGGATCGCCGACCACCAGCGCGGAGGCGGCGGCCGCGAAGGCCTCGGCGATCTCGTCGTAGCGGCTGCGCGGCGCGAGGATACGGGTCTGGGCCACGCACGCCTGCCCGTTGTTCATCCAGGCGGCGGGCACGATCCCGGCGACCGCCGACGCCAGATCCGCGTCCGGCAGGATGACGGCCGCCGACTTGCCGCCGAGCTCCAGAGTGACACGGGTGAGATTGCGCGAGGCGACCTCCATGACCCGCTTGCCCGCGGCGACGGACCCGGTGAAGGACACCTTGTCGATCCCGGGATGCCCGACCAGATACTCACTCACCTCGCGGTCCGCGGGCAGGATCGACAGAACGCCCTCCGGAAGCCCGGCCTCCCTGGCGATCTCGCCGAGGATGTACGAGTCGAGGGGCGACTCGGGCGAGGGCTTGAGCACGACGGTGCACCCGGCCAGCAGCGCGGGCCCCAGCTTGGCGGCGGCGGTGAACTGCGGCACGTTCCACGGCACAACGGCCGCCACAACCCCAACGGGCTCCCGCCGCACCAGAATCGGCCCGAGCACCCCGGCCCGCCGCTCCTCGTGCTCGTAGCCCCGCGCGACGGTGATGGCGGCGTCCCAGACCATCATCGCGCCGAGCGCCTGGGCAAGCACGCTCCAGGAATACGGGGAGCCGTTCTGCGAGCTGATGGACCGGGCGATCTCCTCGTGCCGTACGGCGATCGCGTCCTTGATCCGCGAAACGACGCCGATCCGCTCGTCCAGGCTCATACGCGGCCAGGGCCCATGGTCAAAGGCCTCGCGCGCGGCGGCCACGGCCCGGTCGACATCCGCGCGGGAGGCGTGCGGCACGCGCCCGATGACCTGCTCGGTGTGGGGCGAGACGACCTCGATGGCGTCCCCGCCGAGGGGATCGGCCAACTCCCCGCCGATGAACAGCTTTCCGTGTTCCACAAGCTCGGTCATGGCTGCTGCCTCCCGCTGCCCGGCGCTTTCTGACACTGTTTCAGAACTGATATCAGTTCTAGTTCAAGTAGTCCACGGCAGTGACCGAAGAGCCCCCGACCAGTGGTTTCCCCACCAGCCTCAGCCCGCCATCGGCGCGTTCGGCGGCTGGGCGGCCCAGTCCGGCCGACTCCCCATGAATAACGGTCGACTTGGGCGACTATTGGAACCAGTTCTAGTTATAGTTGGCCGATGGCCGTGCCGCCGAAGAGAGATGAGAGCCTCATGACGCAGGTGATCGACCACGGCGGTGGCGTCTGGTCCATCGAGGTGCCCATCCCGGACAATCCGCTCGGCCACACCCTCGTCCATCTGCTCGACACCGACCGCGGCGCCGTCCTCATCGACACCGGCTGGGACGATCCGGCCTCCTGGGACACGCTTGCCGCCGGGCTCGGGTCCGTCGGGGTCGCCGTCGCCGAGGTGCACGGCGTGGTCATCACCCACCATCACCCCGACCATCACGGTCTGTCCGGGAAGGTCCGCGAGGCGTCCGGTGCGTGGATTGCGATGCATGCCGCCGACAGCGCGGTGGTGCGGCGTACACGCGAGGCCGAACCCGGGCTCTGGCTCGACTACTTGGCCGGCAAGCTCACCAGAGCCGGGGCGCCCGAGGAGCACATCGCCCCGTTGCGTGAAGCCCGCGCATCGGGGCGGATGCGTACGTTGCCCGGGCTGCGCGCGGCAATGCCCGACCGGGAGATCGTGCCCGGTGAGCTGCTCGATCTGGCGGGGCGGCGGCTGCGGGCGATCTGGACGCCCGGGCATACACCCGGACATGTCTGTCTGCATCTGGAGGAGGATCATCCGGCGAACCGGCCCGGGAACGGCAGGCTGTTCTCGGGTGACCATCTGCTGCCCGAGATCACCCCGCACATCGGCCTGTACGAGGACCCGGACGACGCCACCGTCACCGACCCGCTGGGTGACTATCTCGATTCGCTGGAGCGCATCGGCCGCCTCGCCCCCGCGGAAGTGCTCCCGGCGCATCAGTACGCCTTCGCCGACGCCGCCTCCCGGGTACGGGAGTTGCTCGCCCACCACGAGGAGCGCCTCGCTGGTCTGCTCGCGCTGCTGGCCGAGCCGCTCACGCCGTGGCAGGTCGCCGAGCGGATGGAGTGGAACCGGCCCTGGGACCAGATTCCGTACGGATCACGGAACATCGCGGTCTCGGAGGCGGAGGCGCATCTGCGCAGGCTGGTGAAGCTGGGGAGGGCGGAGGTGCGGACGGACGGCGTCCCCACGTCGTACGTCGCAGTCTGACCTCGCCCGTCGCATCACACGCCCGGCGCTCCCTGCGAACGGCTTTCCGCGCGGCCGTGCGCCGGGGGATGCGCCCCTCAGGGTGCCGGTGACCGGCCGGTAGAGTGTGCGAGTCGTCATCACACCCGTACGGGGGGAAGCCGGTGCAAATCCGGCACTGACCCGCAGCCGTGAGCCGCCGTCGCAGGCGGTGAGTCGGAATGCCCCGTGCACCGGTGTGACCGGCTCGTGCCACCGGCAGCCCGCCGCGTGGCCGGCACCGTCGAGGTATACGGAGCCGGAGCCTGGTACCTGAGCGTGCCTGCGTCCGGCTCCCCAGTGGAGAGGCACCGCCCGCCATGACCGTTCGCCGCAGCGCAGCCGCGCTCGCCGCATCCGCCGTGCTCTGCGTGGCCGCCGCCCCTGCTGCCTTCGCGGCGCCCACCCCGTCGCCGACGCCGTCCGCCGTGCAGCCGTCCGGCCTGTACGGCACGGGCGACCCGACCTACGACGGCGTCTGGCGGCAGTCCCTCGCCCTGCTCGCGCAGGACACGGTGGGCGTGAAGCCCGCGGCGAAGGCGGTCGACTGGCTGGCCGGGCAGCAGTGCGACGGCGGGGCCTTCCCCTCGTACCGCGCGGACGCGGCCAAGCCGTGCGACGCCAAGCTGCCGCTGGACTCCAACGCCACCGCCGCCGCGGTGCAGGCGCTCGCCGCGCTCGGCGGTCAGGACGCCGCCGTGAAGAAGTCGGTGGGCTGGCTGAAGTCCGTACAGAACGCGGACGGCGGCTGGAGCTACAACCCCGGCGGGGCCAGCGACGCCAACTCCACGTCGATCGTGATCGGCGCCCTCGCCGCGGCGGGCGAGAAGCCGGACGGCGTGAAGTCGAAGGGCGGCAAGACGCCGTACGACGCGCTGCTGACGTTCGCGCAGCCGTGCGGCGGGAAGAACAGCGGGGCGTTCGTCTACCAGCCGAAGCAGCCGGGGATCGTCGCGGACTCGACCTCGGCAGCGGTGCTCGGGGCGCACGGCAAGGAGCTTGTGGCGACCGCCGGAGCCAAGGACACGAAGGGCGCGGCCTGCGAGAAGGCGACGACGGTCGAGGGCGCGGCGCACAACGGCGCGGCGTTCCTCGCGACGGCGCTCGCCAAGACCGGTCATCTGGACACGCCCCCGATGCCGGGCGCAACCGACCCGAAGCCGCAGCCGGACTTCGGGAACACCGCCGACGCGGTCGTGGCGCTCAGCGCGCAGGGCCTGGGCGACCAGGCGAAGAAGCCGCTGGAGTGGCTGGAGCAGAACTCCGCGGCGTGGGCGAAGGGCGCGGGCCCGGCGGCGTACGCCCAGCTGATCTTCGCGGCGCATGCGGCCGGGGCCGACCCGAAGACCTTCGGGGGTACGGACCTGGTGGCGGGCCTGAACGCGACGGGCCCTGCGCCGGAGAAGGCGACGCAGAAGGCAGCCGCGGAAAACGACTCCGACTCGGGTGACGGAGTGTGGTGGATGGTTGCCCTCTTCGCCGCGAGTGCGGGCGTGGGCATCCTGATCAGCGGCCGCCGGAAGAACCAGCAGCGCTGATGCGTACGCGACTTCTCTCGCTGGCCCTCGCGCTCGGCGCCGCGCCGGCGTTGCTGGGTGCGGGGCCGGCGCAGGCGGCCGGTTACCGCTACTGGTCGTTCTGGCAGAGCAGTGGCGCTGCGTGGACGTACGCCACAGAGGGCCCGGCGACCGCGAGGCCCGAGGACGGTGCGGTGAACGGCTTCCGCTTCTCGGTGAGCGCGGACAGTGCGGACTCGGCGCAGCCGCGCAGGGCGCCGGACTTCAAGGCGATCTGCGCCGGTACGCCCCCGAAGGCGGACGCCAAGAGGATCGCCCTGGTCATCGACTCCGGCACCCCGGCCGACGCCCCGTCGGGCGAGACGCCGCCCGCGCTGCGCGTGGTGTGCGCGCAGGTCCCGAAGGAGGCGACGAGCGCGGAGGCACTGGCGTCGATGGCGAAGCCGCTGCGCTACAACAGCCAGGCGCTGCTGTGCGCGATCTCCGGTTACCCGAAGTCGGGTTGCGGCGAGCAGGTCGCCGCGTCCGAGCCGAAGCGCTCCACCGGGAGCGAGGACGGCGGCGGCCCGTCGCTCGGCATCATCGCGGGCATCGCGGCGGTGCTCGCGCTGGGCGCGGCGGCGCTCTGGCAGTCCCGCCGCAGGCGATGACGACGAACCGCGGCCTGCGGCCGGGCCCGGCCTTCCGGTGGGCGCTGCCCGGCCAGGGGGTGTTGACCGCTGCTGCCCGGTGGACGGCCTCGTGTACCGGCCCCCGCACCGCGGACGCCAAGGCCCGGCGGCTCAGGCTGCGCGCGCCCGAAGCAAGCCGCAGCAACGCGCTGCACGCCGGGGCATGGTGGCTGTGGGCACTCGGGCTCGCCATTGCTGCCTCCAGGACCACCAATCCACTCCTCCTCGGCCTCATCGTCGGCGTCGCCGGGTACGTCGTCGCCGCGCGCCGTACCGACGCCCCCTGGGCCCGGTCCTACGGAGCCTTCGTCAAGCTCGGGCTCGTCGTCATCGGGATCCGCGTCCTCTTCTCCGTCGTCCTCGGGTCACCCATCCCCGGTACGCACACGCTCCTCACCCTCCCCGAAGTCCCCCTCCCCGACTGGGCGCGCGGCATCCGTATCGGCGGCCGGGTCTCCGCCGAGCAGCTGGTCTTCGCGCTGTACGACGGGGCGAAGCTCGCCACCCTCCTCATCTGCGTCGGCGCCGCCAACGCCCTCGCCAACCCCGCGCGCCTCCTCAAGTCCCTCCCGGGCGCCCTGTACGAGGCCGGTGTCGCCGTCGTCGTCGCCATGACCTTCGCGCCGAACATGGTCGCCGACGTCGTGCGCCTGCGTACCGCCCGCCGGCTGCGCGGCCGCCCCACCGGCGGGATCAAGGCGCTCGTCCAGATCGGGCTGCCCGTTCTGGAGGGCGCGCTGGAGCGCTCCGTCGCCGTCGCCGCGTCGATGGACGCGCGCGGATACGGGCGCACCGCCCACGTGCCGCCCGCCGTACGGCACACCACGACCGTCCTCACCCTCGGCGGGCTGCTCGGCGTCTGCGCAGGGTCGTACGGACTACTGGCCGCCGCGGGCGCCTCGTACGGGCTGCCCTTCCTCGTCGCCGGGCTGATCGCCGCCCTCGCGGGTCTTCGCCTCGGCGGGCGCCGCTCCGTGCGCACCCGCTACCGCCCCGACCACTGGGGCCTGCGGGCCTGGCTCGTCGCGGGCTCCGGCGCGGCGGTCGCGGCCCTGATGATCTGGGCGAACGCGTACGACCCCGAGGCCCTGCACCCCGGCGTCGTACCGCTGACCGCGCCCACACTTCCCCTCTGGCCCGCGGCAAGCGTCCTCATCGGCCTGCTGCCCGCCTTCGTCGCCCCCGTCCACGCTTCGCAGGAGAAACCGTGATCCGCTTCGAAGACGTGTCGGTGACCTACGGCGACGCGGACGCGCCCGCGATCCGCGGCGTCGATCTGACCGTCCCCGAGGGCGAGTTGGTGCTGCTGGTCGGCCCGTCGGGCGTCGGCAAGTCGACCCTGCTCGGCGCCGTGTCCGGGCTCGTCCCGCACTTCACCGGCGGCACCCTGCGCGGGCGCGTCACCGTCGGCGGCCGCGACACCCGCACCCACAAGCCCCGCGAACTCGCAGACCTCGTCGGCACGGTGGGCCAGGACCCGCTCGCGCACTTCGTCACCGACACGGTCGAGGACGAGCTGGCGTACGGGATGGAGTCGCTCGGCCTCGCGCCGGAGGTGATGCGCCGCCGTGTCGAGGAGACGCTGGACCTGCTCGGCCTGGCCGAGCTGCGCGACCGGCCGATCGCGACGCTCTCCGGCGGTCAGCAGCAGCGGGTCGCGATCGGCTCGGTGCTGACCCCGCACCCCAAGGTGCTGATCCTCGACGAGCCGACGTCGGCGCTGGACCCTGCGGCGGCGGAGGAGGTGCTGGCGGTGCTGCAGCGGCTCGTCCACGACCTCGGTACGACCGTGCTGATGGCCGAGCACCGGCTGGAGCGGGTGGTCCAGTATGCGGACCAGGTCATCCTGCTGCCCGGGCCCGGCGCGGTCCCGGTGGTCGGGGCGCCCGCCGGGATCATGGCCGTCTCCCCCGTCCACCCCCCGGTCGTGGCGCTGGGGCGGCTGGCGGGGTGGGACCCGCTGCCACTGTCGGTACGGGATGCGAGGCGCAGGGCCGGTGGCTTGCGGGGGCGCCTGGCGGGTTCTTTCCCCCACCCCGCCCCTCCCCATAACTGGGGCTCCGCCCCAGACCCCGCCGGGGCTCCGCCCCGGACCCCGTTCCTCAAACGCCGGAGGGGCTGGATCTCGCGGACCGCGACCGAGGAGACCCGCACCGGACCGCTCGCCGAGGTCACCGCCCTCGCCGTCCGGCATGACCGCGTCGAAGCACTCCGTGACGTCACTCTCACCGTCGCCCCCGGCGAGGCCATCGCCCTCATGGGGCGCAACGGCGCGGGGAAGTCCACCCTCCTCGCCGCCCTCGTCGGGATGATCGAGCCCACCTCCGGCACCGTCCTGGTCGGCGGGCACACCCCCCACCGCACCCACCCGCGCGAGATGGTCCGCCGGGTCGGGCTCGTGCCGCAGGAGCCTCGGGATCTGCTGTACGCGGACACCGTGGCCGCCGAGTGCGCGGCGGCCGACGCCGACGCGGGCGTCTCCCCCGGCAGCTGCCGCGCCCTGGTCGGCGAGCTGCTGCCCGGTGTGGCGGACGCCACCCATCCCCGCGATCTGTCCGAGGGGCAGCGCCTCGCGCTCGCGCTGGCCGTCGTGCTGACCGGGCGGCCCCCGCTGCTGCTGCTCGACGAGCCGACCCGCGGCCTGGACTACGCGGCGAAGGCCCGGCTCGTCGCCGTACTGAAGGGCCTCGCCGCCGAGGGGCACGCCATCGTCCTGGCCACGCACGACGTGGAACTGGCCGCCGAGCTCGCGCACCGCGTGGTCATCCTGGCCGACGGCGAGGTCGTCGCGGACGGCCCGACCGCCGAGGTCGTGGTCTCGTCCCCCGCCTTCGCGCCCCAGGTCGCCAAGATCCTGGCCCCGCAGCCGTGGCTCACCGTGACCCAGGTCCGGGAGGCCCTGTGAGCGCCCGCCCGGTCAGGCTGGGCCCCCGCGCCATCGCCGCCCTCGCGCTCATCAGCGGGACCGGCGTGATCGCCTTCGGCTGGCCGCTGCTCGCCGACGCGGCCTCCGGGCTCGCCCACTCCGCCGACGCCCCGTGGCTCTTCGCCGCGCTGCTGCCGCTTCTCGTCGCCGTCGTCGTTGCGACGATCGCCGACAGCGGCATGGACGCCAAGGCGGTGGCGATGCTCGGCGTACTGGCCGCGGTGGGTGCCGCGCTGCGCCCCCTCGGCGCGGGTACCGCGGGCCTGGAGCCCATGTTCTTCCTGATGGTGCTGAGCGGCCGGGTCCTCGGCCCGGGCTTCGGCTTCGTACTCGGCTCGGTCACGATGTTCGCGTCCGCCCTGCTCACGGGCGGTGTCGGCCCCTGGATGCCGTTCCAGATGCTGTCGATGGGCTGGTTCACGATGGGCGCCGGGCTCCTGCCGGGCGCGGACCGCCTGCGCGGCCGCGCGGAACTGCTGATGCTCGGGGTCTACGGAGCCGTCGCCGCGTTCGCGTACGGCACGGTCATGAACCTGCAGGGCTGGACGTACATCGGCGGCCTCTCCTCCGGTGTCTCCTTCCATCCCGGCGATCCCGTGCACGAGAACCTGGTCCGCTTCCTGGCCTACTGCGCGGCGACCTCCTTCGGCTGGGACCTGGGGCGCGCCGCGCTCACCGTCGTACTGACCCTCACCATCGGCTCCACCGTCCTCAAGGCGCTGCGCCGTGCCACACGACGCGCAAACTTCGAGGCGCAGGTCACATTTCAGGCCCCTGGGAGGGTCCCTCCGGGGTGAGGCGCCCCACAGGACCTTGGTCCCGTACTAAGCGGAATAGGAGCCGTCCGACACTCCGGACAAACCCTCCCATTGTCTGCGCGACCTGCACGAATGCGTCTCGTCAAGACCCCCGGGCATTTCGCCCCTGGTGCGATCTCCACTAGTAACAACGCTCGTTGCCACGGCCTGTTCGGCTCGCTACAACTGTTCACGTCGCAAGGCGCAGCCAGTGCTCGTCGCAGAGCAGCAAGCGCCACTCAGGCGGCCGGAATCCCTCTCGTACGTACGAGAGTCCGGCACGCCCGGGCGACCGCCCTGTTCCCGACGTTAGGACTCTCTGTGTCCCGCTCGATCATCCGCCGCATCGCCAACCGTCCGAAGACCGCCCTGGTCGGCTCCGCCCTCGTGGTGAGCTCCGCCGCCATGGTGCTGGGCGCCAACCCGGCCTCGGCCGCTGCCGCCCCCACCGCTCAGACGGGGTCCGCGAAGGTGATCGCCCAGCAGATGATCAAGGACGACGCTCAGTTCCAGTGCTTCAGCAACATCGTGTCGCACGAGAGCGGCTGGGACGCCGGCGCTTCCAACCCGTCCTCCGGTGCGTACGGCCTGGTCCAGGCGCTGCCGGGCAGCAAGATGGCCTCGGCCGGTGCGGACTGGAAGACCAACCCCAAGACGCAGATCAAGTGGGGCCTGGACTACATGAACAGCCGCTACGGCAGCCCGTGTGGCGCCTGGTCCTCGTGGCAGGCCCAGGGCTGGTACTGATCCAGCCCGACACCCTTCGGGTGCGTACTCGATCGCCGGACGGGCTCCATGTGGAGCCCGTCCGGCGATCGGGCGTTTCCCGGTCTACAGCCGCTGAATGATCGTGCCCGTCGCCAGTGCACCCCCCGCGCACATCGTGATCAGCGCGAACTCCTTGTCCCTGCGCTCCAGTTCATGCAGAGCCGTCGTGATCAGCCGCGCCCCCGTGGCCCCCACCGGGTGCCCGATCGCGATCCCGCCGCCGTTGACGTTGACCTTCTCCAGGTCCTGCTCGAAGACCTGCGCCCAGCTCAGTACCACTGACGCGAACGCCTCGTTGACCTCCACGAGGTCGATGTCCCTGAGCGACATCCCCGCCTTGCCCAGCACCGCCCGTGTCGCGTCGATCGGGCCGTCGAGGTGGTAGTGCGGGTCCGCCCCGACCAGCGCCTGGGCGACGATCCGCGCGCGGGGCTTCAGCTTCAGCGCACGGGCCATCCGCTTGGACGCCCACATGATCGCCGCGGCGCCGTCCGAGATCTGTGAGGAGTTGCCCGCCGTGTGCACGGCGGTCGGCATGACCGGCTTCAGCCTGGCCAGCGCCTCCATGCTGGTGTCGCGCAGCCCCTCGTCGCGGTCGACGAGCCGCCACATGCCCTGGCCCGCGGCCTGTTCCTCCTCCGTCGTGGGCACCTGCACGGCGAACGTCTCGCGCTTGAAGCGCTCCTCGGCCCAGGCGACTGCGGCCCGCTCCTGCGACAACAGCCCCAGGGAGTCGACCCGTTCGCGGGTGAGCCCGCGATGGCGCGCGATGCGCTCGGCGGCCTCGAACTGGTTCGGCAGATCGACGTTCCACTCGTCGGGGAAGGGCTTTCCGGGCCCGTGCTTGGACCCGGATCCCAGCGGCACGCGCGACATCGCCTCGACACCGCAGCTGATGCCGATGTCGATGACCCCGGCCGAGATCATGTTGCCGACCATATGACTGGCCTGCTGCGAGGATCCGCACTGGCAGTCCACGGTCGTGGCCGCGGTCTCGTACGGAAGCCCCATCGCCAGCCAGGCGTTGCGCGCGGGGTTCATGGACTGTTCGCCGGCGTGGGTGACGGTGCCGCCCACCACCTGCTCGACGCAGTCGGCGTGGATGCCGGTGCGGCCGAGTAGTTCGCGGTAGGTCTCGCCCAGAAGGTAGGCGGGATGGAGGTTGGCGAGCGCGCCTCCGCGCTTGCCGATCGGTGTGCGTACTGCTTCGACGATGACGGGTTCCGCGGCCATGAGCTCGTCCTCTCCTCACACAGCCGCTGGGCGTCCCGGCGCCTCGCAGCTGGAACTAGTACGCGTTCTAGTTCTCAGTGCAGTCTTATGAGAGTTACCCCCGGTACGCAAGACTCTTGCACGCCTCTGCTGCACCCGCCGGACGCAACAGATCCCGCCACGACCCTTGCCACTTGTAGAACTCGTTACTACCTTTCGGTCAACTTCTGATGGGTCGTCAGACAAATCCGTGTCACCGACACCGCCGCCAGACCTGGAGTTGCCGATGTCCTGCCCCCATCTGCCCGAAGGTTTCGACTTCACCGATCCCGATCTCCTCCAAGCCCGTATCCCGCACCCGGAGTTCGCCGAGATGCGGCAGACCGCCCCGGTCTGGTGGTGCGCGCAGCCGGCCGGTATCTCCGGTTTCCAGGACGAGGGCTACTGGGTCGTTACCCGGCACGCCGACGTCAAGCACGTCTCCACACACCCCGAACTGTTCTCCTCCAACACCAACACCGCCGTCATCCGCTTCAACGAGTCGATCAGCCGCGACCAGATCGAAGTCCAGAAGCTGATCATGCTCAACATGGACCCGCCGGAGCACACCCGCGTACGCCAGATCGTCCAGCGCGGCTTCACCCCGCGGGCGGTCCGGTCCCTGGAACAGGCCCTTCGCTCCCGCGCGCGCAGCATCGTCGAGACCGCGCTGGCAGGCGCGAAGGACGACGGCACCTTCGACTTCGTCACCAACATCGCCGTCGAGCTCCCGCTCCAGGCGATCGCCGAACTCATCGGCGTACCGCAGGAAGACCGCGCCAAGATCTTCGACTGGTCCAACAAGATGGCGGCGTACGACGATCCCGAGTACGCCATCACCGAAGAGATCGGCGCCGAGGCGGCGATGGAGATCGTCTCGTACTCGATGAACCTCGCCGCGGCCCGTAAGGAGTGTCCGGCCAAGGACATCGTCAGCCAGCTGGTCGCAGCGGAGGACGAAGGCAACCTGTCCAACGACGAGTTCGGCTTCTTCGTGATCCTGCTGGCCGTGGCGGGCAATGAGACGACGCGCAATGCCATCAGCCACGGCATGCACGCCTTCCTCACTCACCCCGAACAGTGGGAGATCTACAAGCGCGAACGCCCGGAGACCACAGCCGAGGAGATCGTGCGCTGGGCGACGCCCGTCGTCTCCTTCCAGCGCACCGCCACCCAGGATCTCGAACTGGGCGGTCACCAGATCAAGAAGGGCGACCGGGTCGGGCTCTTCTACTCCTCGGCCAATAACGACCCCGAAGTCTTCGATGCACCCGGGCAGTTCGACATCACCCGCGACCCGAACCCGCACCTCGGCTTCGGCGGCGGAGGCCCGCACTTCTGCCTCGGCAAGTCACTCGCCGTCATGGAGATCAACCTGATCTTCAACGCGATAGCGGACGTTCTGCCCGATCTCCGCCTGGCGGGCGACCCCCGCCGACTGCGCTCGGCCTGGCTCAACGGCATCAAGGAGCTCCAGGTCAGCCACGGCTGACGAGCCGAGCCGTGGGAGGCAGGGGCTCCGACCCCCACGCCCCGCCCCTGCCTCCCGCCGGGACGTCCACCAGCCCGTCCGTCCGCCAAGTGGCGGAACCGGCGCCGGGGGCGGATCCTGACAAGAACGCGACGATCCACCCCAGGGGGTGCGGGACTTCCCGTACTCCCTGGGGCCACGCGTGTTCGCGTCGTGTTACTTCGGCGCGGCCGCGACCGGCTCTTCCGCCTGCGCGGCGGCGCCTGCCCTCGCGTGCGGCAGCGCGCCTCCCGGCAGCCTCAGCTGCCGCCGCCCGGCCAGCAGATACGTCAGGCCGAAGCCCGCGCCGACGACGGCCGCACCGCCCGCCGCGTCCAGAACCCAGTGGTTCGCCGTGGCCACGATCGCGCAGACCGTGAACAGCGGGTGGAGCAGGCCGAGCAGCTTCATCCACAGCTTGGGCGCGAGGACGACGATGACCAGCCCGCACCACAGGGACCAGCCGAAGTGCAGCGAGGGCATCGCCGCGTACTGGTTGGTGACCGCGGTCATCGCGCCGTAGTCCGGGTTGGCGAGGTCCTGCGGGCCGTGCACCGTGTCGATGAACTCCATGCCGGGCATCAGACGCGGCGGGGCCAGCGGGTAGAGCCAGAAGCCGAGCAGCGCGAGGAGCGTGGCGAAGGCGAGGGAGGCGCGCGCCCAGCGGTAGTCGGCGGGGCGGCGGACGTACAGGACACCGAGGATCGTCAGCGGCACCACGAAGTGGAAGGACGTGTAGTAGAAGTTGAAGAAGGCCTTGGCCCACTCCGCCTTCAGTACCGCATGGTTGACCCACTGCTCGATGTCGATGCCGAGCGCCTGCTCGATGGCGACGATCTGCCGGCCGTGCTCCTCGGCAGCGGCGACACCGCCGGTCGCGGCGGCGCGGATGTGCGAGTAGGCGGAGTAGCCGACCCGGATCACCAGGAGTTCGAGCAGCAGGTTGGGGCGGCTGATCACGCGCCGCCAGTAGGGCAGCAGCGGCACCCGGCTCCA
The DNA here is from genome assembly GCF_040606445.1 of Streptomyces sp. NPDC005408. Classification (NCBI taxonomy): domain Bacteria; kingdom Bacillati; phylum Actinomycetota; class Actinomycetes; order Kitasatosporales; family Streptomycetaceae; genus Streptomyces; species Streptomyces sp. NPDC005408. Next base: position 160,761 of record NZ_JBEXEX010000001.1, read on the forward strand.
GCGGGCCGGGGCTGGGATCGCGTACCGCGTCGGGACGGGCCGGCGGAAGTACGGCGAGGTGCGCGGCAGGAAGGGCACCGCGCAGGCCGCGGCGACGGCGGCGATCAGCAGGACGTTGTCGCGTACGGGATAGAGCACAGCCACGTTGGGCACCAGCATCTTCCCGGGCAGCGTCATCGCCAGGATGATCAGGACCGGCCACAGCATGCGGTCGGAGGCGCGCTTGCCGACGCGGCCGACGACCGCGAGGAGCACCCACAGGAGCTGGTGCTGCCAGGCGGTGGGTGAGACGGCGACGGCCACGCAGCCGGTGAGGGCGACGGCGAGAAGGAGCTGGCCGTCCTGGGCGTAGCGGACGGCGCGGCGCAGGCCGAAGTAGCAGACGGCGGCGGCGAGCGCGACGTAGAGGGCGATCTCCAGCGGGCCCTGGAGGCCGGAGCGGAGCAGCGCTCCGTGGAGGGACTGGTTGGCGAGGCTGTCCGGGCGGGCACCGAGCCCGGCGCCCGCGACATGGTGCACCCAGTACGTCCAGGAGTCGCTGGGCAGCGCGGCCCAGGCGAGCGCCGAGCAGGCGGCGAACGTGCCCGCAGAGGTGACGGCGGCGCGTCTGCGCCCGGTGAACCAGAGCAGGGGCGCGAAGAGCAGCACGGTGGGCTGCAGGGCCGCGCCGACACCGATCAGTACGCCGGAAGATCTCTCGCCGCGGGCGGCGAAACAGCCGAGCAGGACGAGCAGGACCGGGATTATGCTGGTCTGCCCGAGGTAGAAGCTGTTGCGCACGGGCAGCGACAGCATCAGCAGGCTGATGGCGATGGGCGCTGCGAGCAGGCCGCTGCGGCGCGAGACCGGGCCGGGCAGGGCGCGGGCGACGACCAGGCCGAGGCCGACGACCAGCAGGAGTGTGCCGAAGGTCCAGGCGACGCCGAGGCTCTGCTCGGCGGAGCGGGCGAGTGGTTTGAGCACCAGTCCGGCGAAGGGCGTACCGGTGAACTTGTCGGCGTCGTAGAGCGAGCCCTTCACATGCAGGACGCCGTTCTCGCCGATCCAGGTCTCCAGGTCGGTGAGCCGCTCACCGGGTGGCTGCCGGAGCACCGCTGCCGTCTGCCGTATCGCGAGTACGGCGGCTACGAGCCACAGGGCGGCCCTGGCCGCGCCCATCCTCGAGTCCGTCGTTGCACTCCCGCTCACGCTGTGCTCCGCGTTCGCCACGTCGCGCCGAGCCTCCCCTGCGTTGTGTCGTCCCGGATCGTTGTGCCGTCCGGGATTTGTGGTCCGTTGAGGGTCGCACTGCTCCATGAAGGAGACTCAGGCAACCCCCTCTTCGCCTGAGTGTCACCCCGTTTTGACTGAATATCTCGCTGAGCGGCGCTGGAACCGTGTGATCCACGGCGTCGTCAGAGCAAGCATGCGGGGGAACATACAAGACTTCAGGCGTGGCCACATACCGGGTCGTAAGCGGCAGAAGATTCTGTTGGTGGTGCTGGCACTGCTGGCCCTTCAGCTCGGATCGCTGATCAGCCCGGCGTACGCCTGCGGCTGCGGGGCGATGGTCCCGGACAGGGGGTCCCACATGGCCGTCGACCGGGAGACATCGGTGGTCGGCTGGGACGGCCGTACGGAGCAGATCGTCATGCGCTTCACGGTTGACGGGGACGCCCCGAAGGCCGCGTGGATCATGCCCGTGCCCAGCCGGGCGACGGTGGAGCTCGGCGACGGAGCACTCTTCGACGAGCTGGAGACGCTCACCGGGCCCGAGCACCGCAAGCGGTACCACTTCTGGCCACGGGACAAGGACTGGCCCTTCGCGGGCTCGGACACGGACAGTGCGGGCGCTCCGGCGCCGAGCGCCGGGGCCCCGGTGGGCGTGGTGGGGCGCGAGCGCCTCGGCGATTTCGATGTCGCACGGCTGACGGCGACGGACCCTTCGGCGCTGCGAAGCTGGCTGGAGAAGAACGGCTTCGAGCTCCCGGACGGGCTGGCCGCCGAGCTGAAGCCGTACGTGGCGCAGAAGTGGGAGTACGTCGCCGTGCGGCTGGCGCCCGAAGCCGAGGGCGCGGTGCTGCGCGGCACGCTCGATCCGCTGCGGCTGCGGTTCGCAAGCCAGAAGCTGATCTACCCGATGCGACTGTCGCGGCTCGCGAAAACCGCGCAGTCGCTCGGCCTCTACGTGCTCGCGCCGCACCGGATGGAGCCACAGAGCTGGATCGGCGGGAACCGGCCGGTGGTGACATACGCGGGCAAGGTCGAGACGGACGGGCCGCTGGCCGGGCTCGCGGGCAGCGGGGAGACCTTCCTGACGGCGCTGGACCAGAGCTTCCCCGAGCCGAAGCGGATCGACGGCGACCATGAGCTGCGGGCCTCGGACGCGGACACCCCGTTCCGGCGCGTGGTGTACGAGGACGAGCTGCTGACGGCGGGCGGTGTGCCGGTATGGCTGCTGACGGTGGGCGGGAGCCTGGCGGTGCTCGTGGGCGCGGGGGTGTGGCGGGCGACGGCATGGCGAAGGAGGCCGGTGGTGCCGCCTCCGCCGGTTCACGCGCCGCCGCCGTTGTCCTGAAAGCCGCGCTTGCCTGAAATAGCGTGGACGTATGACCCAGGAGCAGTGGAACGCAGTCGACCGCTATGTCACCGATCTCCTCGTACCCGCCGACGAAGCGCTGACCGCGGCGCTCGCGGCGAGCGAGGCGGCCGGTCTCCCCGCCATCAATGTCGCGCCGAACCAGGGCAAGCTGCTGCATCTGCTGGCCGGGATCCAGGGGGCGCGAACCGTGCTCGAGATCGGCACGCTGGGCGGCTACAGCACGATCTGGCTGGCCAGGGCGCTGCCGGAGGACGGCAGGCTGATCTCCCTGGAGTACAACCCGGGCCACGCGGAGGTCGCCCGTGCGAACCTCGCGCACGCGGGCCTCGACAAGATCGCCGAGGTCCGCGTGGGCCCGGCCCTGGAGACCTTGCCGAGACTGGTCGCCGAACCGGGCGCGGGGCCGTTCGACCTGGTCTTCATCGACGCGGACAAGCAGAGCAACCCGCAGTACGTGGAGTGGGCGCTGAAGCTCACCCGCCCCGGCAGCCTGATCATTGTCGACAACGCGATCCGGGGCGGCGCGGTGGCGGACCCGGAGAGCACGGACCCGGGGGTCGTGGGGACGCGGCGGATGTACGAGCTGGTGGCGCGGGAGGCGCGGCTGGAGGCGACAGCGGTGCAGACGGTGGGCGTCAAGGGCTGGGACGGCTTCCTGCTGGCGCGCGTGGTCGCCTGATGCGCTCAGGCCCTGTCCGGTCGGGACCGGACAGGGCCTGTGTTGTGTGACCCGGCCCGGGGACGGGGGCGACCCCGGGCCGGGAGTTCAGGCGCCGCTCTCCGCGTCGGCGCGAGCCTGCTCGTCGATGCGCCGCTTCGCGTCCTTCCAGGAGATCGGCAGCTCCTCCACCGGCACCTCCCAGAACGTGAACGTCGATCCGCTCATCGTGGACCGCAGGCCGGTCATCACGCTCTTGTGGGGCTCGGTCCGCGCGTACCTGTACAGCGCGTCCCTGTCCTCCCACGCCGAGAGCGTGAAGAAGACCCCCTTCAGGAGCCGGGCCTCCAGGGACGCCCCGAGCGCTCCCGGCGCGGAGCGCACCTGGCCCCAGGCGGAGAGGGACTTCAGGAAGAAGCGCGGCACGTGTTTCTTGGACTTCACCTCAAGACGCGAGGCCATCACGAAGGCGCGGGTGTTGGGTCGGGCAGGGTTCGGCGTCGTCCAAGGAAGAGTCGGCACGGTATCCTCGCATCCACAGTTGGTGAGTGGCAGTATCTATATTAGACAGTAGGGCTGCCCAATTGCCAGTGGGAAGCGGGATCAGGTGCGAATTTCCGAGTTGAGCCGCCGCAGCGGGGTGTCCACTGCCACGATCAAGTACTACCTGCGCGAAGGGCTGTTGCCGCCAGGCCGGCCCACGGCCGCGACCCAGGCAGAGTACGGAGAGTCGCATGTCCAGCGGCTCCGGCTGATCCGCGCTCTGATCGGGGTGCGCGGACTGACCGTCAGTGCCGCGAAGGACGTACTCGACGCCATCTCCGAGGTCGAGACCGACACCCATGAACTGCTCGGGCTCGTCTTCGGCGTCTGGCCGGTCGCCGGCGCCAAGGACGAGGACCCCGACCCCGACAACTCCGAAGTGAGCGCGCTGCTGGCCGAGATGGGCTGGAAGGTCACGGAGCACAACCCGGCCCGGCATGTCATAACCCAGACACTGCACACCCTCAGATCGCTCGGTATGGACTACGACTGGCAGTCCCTCATCCCCTACGCACAGCTCGCCGGGAAGACCGCCGCCCTGGACCTCGATCAGCTCCAGGATCCGGCCGATCCGATCGAAAAGGCCGAGCGTGCCGTCCTGTTGACGTTCCTCCTCGAGCCGGCGCTGCTGGCCCTGCGCCGGCTCGCGCAGGAAGCCGAGTCAACCGTCCGGTACGGCGGCTGACCGCTCCCCGCGAGGAGCTTGTGCCGACCACTTCACCACGCCGCGCCCGCGCGTACGTGAGTGATCAGTACTCACTTGGCTGGAAAGTCACGTGCCCCGAGCGACGCCGCACACCCCGGTCGGGGCGGCGAAGGTGAGTACCCGCGACTCAGGCCCGGCCTGCCGCCCGGGTGGTCTGCTCGTGAGCTGAACGCAGCACGGCGAACGCCGTGGACAGCGCACGGGGAGGCAAGAGCATGCAGTTCCGGATTCTGGGCTCGCCCGAGTTGTACGACGAGAAGCGGCACCGGCGCATACCGCTGACCAGTCCCAAACAGAGACTGCTGCTGGGCACCCTGCTCTCCCGCCCCAACTCCCCCGTACCCAGGGAGCGGTTGATCCGGGAACTGTGGGGCGCACTGCCGCCGCTGAAGGCTCGCAACACGCTCAACGCCCATGTTTCCGGGCTCCGCAAGGCCCTCCTCGATGTGGAGCCCGAGCGGGCCGGCGCACCGCGCCTGGTGGCCCGGGCCGCCGGCTATCTCCTGGAGGCCCGCCCGGCGGAGACCGACAGTGGCCGGTTCTGCCTGGCGGTGGCACAGGCCCAGCGCATCGCGCCGGACGATCCGCAGGGCGCGTACGACTCGCTGCGCAGGGCGCTCGGGCTCTGGCGCGGTACCGCACTGGAGGGCGGCTCCCACGGTCCCGTCTGCGCGGCGCTGGTCGCCCGACTCGAGGAGGAGCGGCTGCAGGCTCTGCAGATCCTCTTCGACTGCGCCCTGCGCGCCGGGGAGCACCGTCGCATCATCCCGGAGCTCGAGGAACTGACCGCCGCCCAACCGCTGCGCGAGCGCTTCCACGACCAGTTGATGCTGGCACTGTGCCGCTGCGGGCGCGGGGCCGACGCGATCCGTGTCTATACGCGGGCCCGTCAGCGGCTCACCGCGGCGCACGGCGGTACCCCGCTGCTGACCGCCCGCCTCGAGCAGATCAGTGTGCAGGCCCCCGCGTTGTTCGCCCCGGAGAGGGAGGGGCCGGACGGCTGGGCACGCGCTCATGTGCCGGCGCCCTCGGAGGGGAGAGGGGAAGTCGCCCGGCTGCGACGGGAGATGAACCAGATCGAGGCGGAGCAGCAGACGGCCCGGTCGGTCGTCGGCTATCTGACGAACATTCTCAGCGGGCAGGCTCTGCGCACCGGCGGCGCGTGATCCCCCACGCACAGAGCGCCCCTGTGTACCGGATGCGGTACGCAGGGGCGCTTTGTGTGTCGAGCGATCAGAGTTCGCGGATGAGCTGGGCCGCGATCTCCATTCCGGAGGAGTAGCCCGCCTCGTGGGAGCCGATCTGGTCAACGCCGTGCCGCTTGGCGTGGAAGTAGGACCCGCACAGCTTCACGCGGGTGCCCTCGTTCACGTTGTAGATGTCGTTCTGCATTTCGCGCACATCGACATTGATGATCGGGTGGGTGTAGGGGAATTCGGCGATCACCGTGTCCGGGTCGACCTCTCCCGGATAGTCGAGCGTGACGAAGTAGTCCTTCTCGGCCGTGAATCCGTGCAGCTTGTTCATGTAGTACGCGACGTACGTCTTGGGCTGTCCGCCGACCTCGACCTTGCCGTAGTTCCAGGCCTCCCAGCGGCTCTTGTCCTCGGGCACCACCGAGGGGTCCGTGTGCAGGATGACCGTGGAGGAGTTGTACTCCACCTTGGAGAGCACCTCGTGCTGGCGCTCGGTGGGGTTGTCGAGCATCGCGAGCGCCTCGTCCGCGTGGGCGCCGACCACGACGTAGTCGAACTTCTCGCTGCCCTTGTCCGTGGTCACCGTGACGCCGTCGGCCTCCTGGTGGATACGGCTGACGGCCTCGCCGGTGCGGACCTCGGGGCCGATCGCGGCGATCGCCTTGCGTACGTAGGAGACCGAACCGCCGCCGACGGTGCGCCAGTCCACGTGCCGGCCGCCCAGACCGCCCTCGTCGTGCCCCATGAAGAAGGCGATCGCGGTGCTCGCGGGCATCTCCCAGATCAGCTCGGCGGGAATCGACCAGACCGCCGAGCAGAGCAGGATCACATACGAGTGACGGAAGGCCTGGCTGTATCCGCCGCGGTCGAGGTATTCGCCGAGCGGAATGTCGGCCCGCTTGCGGACGAAGTCCTTGCGGCCCTCGGTGTGGAAGCGCCTGGCCTCCTGCCAGATGGTCAGGAACTCCTCGGAGTAGCGCCCGGCCACCTCCTCCTCACTCAGGCCGAGCTCCTTCGTGCCGTACTCGAGACCGGAGTCCAGGTCGAAGAAGTTGAAGGCCCCGCGGTGCTCGACCGCCTCGACTCCCAGCTCGTCGAAGAATTCGCAGAGGTTGGTGTAGGCGGGACGGTTGAAGACGACGAACGCCGTGTCGATACCGAGGATCCTGCCGTTCTCCTCGACCTCGACGGTGTTGGCGTGTCCGCCGAGGCGGTCCTCCCGCTCGAAGACGGTGATACGGGCGCGGTCGCGCAGGTGATACGCGGCGGAGATGCCGGCGACGCCGGCACCGACGATGGCGACACGTGGGGTGGTGGGCTGCGGCATGAGCTTGTCCTTCATGGTCGGTCTCATACGTACGAGATGTCGGAGAGCGAGGAGTCGAAGAGCGAGAGGTCATAGAGGTCTGTGCGGCGCAGGGCTCCTGGCCGCCCGTCCTCTGTGGCGACGGCCAGGACGTGCCCCGGGCCGGGATGGAGCAGGTCGAACCACCAGCGGGCATCGGTCCCCGCCGGCTGCTCCGGGTCGTGAACGGCGATACGGTCCGCGGCGCGGGGCGCGAAGGAGAATCCGCCGAGGCTCCGGGACAACCCGGTGCCCAGGGCCTTGAGATACGCCTCCTTCAGCACCCAGAACTCACCGGCCAGGGCCGCGCGGACGCCGGGAGCGGCGGCGGCGAGCTCCGCGCGTTCGGCGGGGGCGAGCCGGTGGCCGAGATGGGACACCAGCTCGGCCCGCGCGGGAGTGGGGCCCACGTCGACACCGCATGCGCGCCCCTGGGTGACGACGCAGGCGATGAGGCCCTCGGTGTGGGAGAGATTGAACCTCACGCCCTCCTCGTCCGGTTCGGGTTCGGGACGCCCGAAGCCGCCGATACGGAAGCGCCACCGGTCCAGTGGACGGCCGGTGCGGGCGCTGAGCGCGTAACGGCACAGCAGCCGCGCACCGAGGTACCGGCGCCGCGCACCCGCAGTCAGCCGTCGTTCCATCGCGGCCTGCTCCTGCGCCGTGAGCAGCCGTGTGCCGCCCAGCGCCGCGGCGAAGTCGTCCACGGCACGCTCGGGCAGGAGCCACAGGAACGTCGGGTCGGGATGCATGGGCGTCGGTCCCCGGCCGGTCAGAGTCGCGTTGCGGCGGCGTCGACGGTGCGCTCGGCGAGCGGGAACTGCCAGTGCGAGAAGAGCAGGTTCTCGCGATGCAGATGACGCAGTACGCGCATCACCTCGTCGATGACGGACTGGTCGGTGACGGACTCCTGCGGGTAGAGGTGCTTGCGCAGCCGTTCCAGCTGGAGCAGCAGAAGAGCGCCGCTGGGCAGCGGGTCCTCCAGCGCGTCGTGCGAGTGGACGAAGGTGAGCACGCAGGCCGCGGTGGCGTGGAGCAGGCAGTACTCCTTGGACAGCTCGAACAGCTCGGTCGACTGGGCGTAATCGCGGCCCAGTTCGGCCTTGAGCGCCGCGGCGCGCTCCGCCATCGTGCCGGCCCGGCCGAGCAGTTCGCCGGCCACGTCGGCCGCCTTCAGCAGCCAGTCGCGCTCATTGCCCTTGACGTCCTCGGCCAGGACGCGCAGGCTGCGTACGCCGTCGGGTCCGGCGAGGACCGCGTCGTCGAGCCCGCGGCTGAACATCTCCTGCTTCACCGGCTCGTACGGCGGCAGGCCGCTGTCCATGCCGAAGAGGGTGGCGGCGTTCTCGGCCGATGCCTGAAGGACCTCGGGGGCGGCACTGCCGGCGCTGGTCAGCAGAGCGTTCAGCTGCTGGCCGATGTTGCGCAGGTTCACCACGGTGTTGCCGTCGGCGAAGTTGGCGACCATGAGGTCACGCAGCATCTTCTGGTGCATGCCGTAGTGCGGGTGGTCCCGCAGGAAGAAGCGGGCCCCGAGGACCACGTTCAGCTGCGACATGGTCTTTTCCAGCAGCGTCGGCACCAGGTACTTGACCACCGACGACCACACGCTGATCTGCTCGGGCGCCGCCTGCAGTGCGCGCACCGCGCCCAGGCTCACCGCGTCGGCCAGCATCAGATCGGCGAAGGCCTCCGTCAACTGGCGGCGGCTGTAGGGGACATCGCTGACCGTGCCGCCGAACAGCACGCGGACCTCGGTGAAGTCCAGGACGAGCCGCAGCGCCGTGTCGGTGGCCGACATCGCGAAGCTGCTGATCACGGCGCGTGCCAGCTGGCCGGACTTGAGTGCGAGCTCCAGGCCCTGGCCCTCGGCTCCGATCCGCGCCGAGTCGGGGACGAAGGCCCCCTTCAGGCGCAGCCCGCTGAGGTCGAGGGCGCGCAGCCCGTGCAGCTTCTCGACGGGCAGTTCCTCGACCGTTTCGGGGTCGAGGAGCCACTTGTCCACCATGAGGATGGTGTGGGCGGCCGGGCCGCCGCGCTTGCCGGTGCGGGCGTGGACGGCGACCTTGTCGCAGACGGTGGCGTTGCCGATCAGCCACTTCTCGCCGGTCAGCAGATAGCCGCCGTCGACCTTCTCGGCGGTCACCTCGTTGGCGAGCAGATCGCTGCCGTGTTCGCGTTCCGTCAGTCCCCAGGACAGTCCGCGGCCGCGCTGCATCTCCTCGATCAGACCGCGCTTCTGCTCGTCGGTGCCGCCCACCCACGCGGGCAGGAAGCCGAGGACGTTGATGACCAGGGCAGTGGCCGTCGTGACATCGCGGCGGGCGACGAGCCGCATCAGGTTGAAGCCGGTCTCGATGTCGTCGGCCTTGGCGCCGTGTGCGGCAGGAAGGGTGTGGTCGAGGACGCCCCAGCGGCGGAGCTGGTTGACGAAGGCGTGCGGGTACTCCTGGTTCTCGTCGTGGTCCAGCACCCGGGTGAAGGGGATCCGGCTGCCCGCGTCGTGCGGGTCGCCGAGGTGTTCCTCCAGCCGCGCGGCCAGCGCGGTCAGGTCGGCCTTGGACATGAAGAACTCCTATCGGGTGGTGGCCAGTCGGACGGGCAGGGCGGAGAACAGCCGGTCGGTCTCCCGCAGCGCCACGACGGCGTCGAGCGCAGGTGTCAGTACGGCCCCGTGCCGACGGGGGTCCACACCGTCGGCACGGGCGAGGAGGTAGCCGAGCGTCGCGCCCAGCCAGCCGGCGGAGCCGGGCTCGGTGTCGTACAGCGACCGGTCCCGGTTGGCCCACCACAGGTGGACGCAGGACGCGGCTGCGTGCAGCCAGGCGTACCGCTCGGCGGCGTCCACCAGCGCGTTCGGGTCGGCGCCGCGCTCCCGTGCGGCCCGGGTCAGATCGCCGAGCCCGGCCACGGCCTCTGCCAGCTGCCCGACCAGCTCGACGACCGGGGCCGCGCTCTGGTCGTCGTCCAGGGCATCGGACACGTCCGTGGCGGCGTCCGGGAGTCCGGCGAGCACCGGATCGACACCGCGGGCGAACATGTCGAGCCTGGCGGGTTCGTACGCGGGCAGCTCCGCGTCGAGCGAGTAGACCGCGGCCACGGCTGCCGGGTCAGGTTCCCCCGCACCCTCCGTCAGCGTGGGCAACTGGCCTGCAAATGAACGGAGGTTGGCCTGGGTGCTCGCGTCGATCACCCGGACCACCGCCGAGTCCCGCTGGAGCTTCTGGAACAAGCCCGCCCCCCGCTCGCCCTCACGCAGGACCGAGCGGGTGGCGAGCACTGTGCCGCAGCGGCGGATCAGCTCGTCGGTAGCCTCCGCCACTACGTGTTTGGCGGCCAGTGCCCAGACGCTGAACGCCTCGGGCACCACATGGACACCGCGGGCGGCGGTCAGCGCCACCACGTCCGCTGCCAGCAACGCCGAGGCGGCGACGGCCAGTTCACGCCGGGGGTGCGGCGACTCGGTGAGGACCGCGCGGCCGATCGTGCGGGTCGTGGCGAAGTCCAGCGCGAGCCGTACCGCCGTGTCGGCGATGCCCAGGCTGCCCGCCATGCTCATCAGCCGTACGGCCTGCTGGGCCTTGACGGCCGCCTCAAGTCCCTCGCCCTCCTTGCCGACCAGCGCCTTCTCGGGCACCATCAGGCCGTTGAAGCGCAGCCGGGCGAGGTCGATGCCGCGCATGCCGCCCGTACGGACGGCCGGAGTGCGCTCCAGCTGTCCGTCGGGGATGTCCGCCAGGTCGAGGAGGACCGCGGAGAAGGCGCCGGGGCCGCGCTCACCGGTGCGGGCGATCACGTACACCGCCTCGCAGCTCATGCCGAGGCCGACCATCCACTTCTCGCCGTTCAGCTCCCCTTCCGGGGTCAGCCGGACCTCGTTGGTGAGCAGGTCGCTGCCGTGCTCCGCCTCGGTGAGCGCGAAGGCCACGGCACCGCCGCCGGTCAGGATCTCCGCCGCCCGGCGCTGCTGCTCCGGTGTCCCGTGCAGTTGCAGACAGGTCGCGGCGATGATGCTGAACATCGTGCCGGGCATGATGTTGACGTCCCGGCGGGCGGCGGCCCGTACCAGGGTCAGACTGCGGTCGAAGGACTCGAGCGCGCCGCCCCACTCCTTGGGCAGGTAGTTGAGGTGGAAACCGGCCCGGCGCAGCAACTCGCAGAGCGCGGTGGGGAATTTGTCGCGCTCGTCGCGCTCGACGGCGGCGGCGAAGCCGTACGGATTGGTGTTGTCGCCGGGGTCGCCGAGCAGCGCCTCCAGCTCCTCCGGGGTGAGCAGGGTCATCGCATACCCGCCGGGGAGCCGTGCGCCGGGGTCTCCAGCGGCACCGGGCGGTAGTCGCCCGCCGTCGACGGAATGTGCACACCCGCGCTGCGCAGCTGGGCGAGCCGGGTGTGGAAGGCGGCGCCGAGCATGAGGTGGTGGGCCACATCGGCCACCCGCCGGTTGCCCGGGGTCTTCAGATAGCTGCCGGTCACCCAGTCGTTGAAGCTGCCCATCGCCGGGCCGCACCAGATCTGGTAGTCCATGGCGCGGTCCTTGTCGCCGACGACCGCCCAGCGCGACGACATGCCCAGGTACCAGCGGAAGACCAGCGCCATCCGGCGCTTGGGGTTGCCGGCGGCGCGGGTGAGCTGCTCCGGGTCGCGCCGCTCGAAGTAGCCGACGCACTCCTGCCAGACGTCCTCCAGCGGCCGCCGGAAGACCTGCTGCTCCAGCTTGGCCCGGTCGGCGGCGGGGATCGACTCGAGGCCGTCGTACGCCTGGTAGATCTGGTAGAGCCGACGGGCCCGCATCGGGAAGAGCGTGCCCTTCTTCAGGACCTGGAGGTCCACCCCCATCTCGAACATGTCGGCGGCCGGCGCCATGTCGACATCGGCAATGCCCGCCTCGGCGAGCATCGCCTTGGACTCGGTGGACGCCCCGGACTCCAGGCAGGACTGGTTGACGGAGCCGGTGACGACATACGCGGCACCCATCGCGAAGGTCGCGGCGACCGCGACCGGTGTGCCGAGGCCGCCGCCGGCCCCGACCCTGATCGGCACGGCGTAACGGTGCTCGCGCTGGACGGTGTCGCGCAGCCGCAGGATCGTCGGCAGCAGCGCGGGCAACGGGCGCCGGTCGGTGTGGCCGCCCGAGTCCGCCTCGACGGTGATGTCGTCGGCCAGCGGCACATGGTGGGCAAGTGCGGCCTGGTCGTGGGTGATCAGGCCCTGCTCCAGCAGGGAGCTGACCAGGGTGGCCGGGGCCGGGCGCATGAAACGCTCGGCGGTCTCGGAGCGGGAGATCTTGGCGATCAGCCGGTTCTCGGCGACCACCCGGCCGTCCTGGTCCGTGCGCAGTCCGGCCAGCCGGTAGCGGACGACGTGCGGGGTGAGGTCCATGAAGGCGGACGCCTCCACGCATCGCACGCCGTGGCGCAGGAACAGATCCACGGCCTCCCGCTCGAGACGGTCCTCGCTGGGACTGTGAATGAGATTGACGGCGTACGGAAGTCCCGGGATCTCGGCGGCGAACCTGCCGAGCGCCTTCTCGATGGTCTCGGGCAGCAGCCCGGCCGCACCGTAGGAGGCGAGGAAGCCCTCGCGGGCGAGGGCGATCACCATGTCGGCCGAGGCGATCCCGCCGGCCATCGCACCCGCCATGTACGGCTGGCGCACCCGGTGGGCGGCGAGGAAGGCGGCCGAACCCAGCCGCTGCGGCGGCAGCGGCTGGGCGGCGGCGAGCAGCGGCAGGCCGTCGCCGCCGCCGGTCACGGAGCCGCCGGAGACGGCACCGATCCCGTCCGGGGTGACGACGACGAAACAGGGCTGGTCAAGGTCGGCCAGCGCGTTGTAGATCCCGGCCGGGTCGGTGCTGGGGTACCGCTCTCCGGTCCACCGGAGAGGGGTCTCGCGAATATCCATGGGGAAACGAAGCTCCTTGGGCTGCGCGGGGCGCGGGCGGGCCGTCAGGCGGTGGTGGAACGGACCTCGATGGCCACGTCGGTGAGTTCGTAGATGCGCAGGCCCGGCTTCGAAAGATCCGCGTCGGCAATGATCAGCAGGCGGTCCGCCTCGCGCCGGACCTCCTTGATGTGCACGTCGAACTGGAGCTCGCGGTCGTGGCGCAGGATCTGGCCGCGGTACTTCCAGGACATCTCCACATCGGTGGCCAGCGCGAAGCGGGGCTGCTCGATGCCGTCGGCGAGCTTCTGGTCGATCACGAAGAGACGCATCGCCTGGAGGATCGCCTCGACGCCGAGCGAGCCGGGCATCACCGGGTCGCGGTGGAAGTGGCAGTCGAAGTACCACTCGTCGGGGCGGATCTCGCGGTACCCGTGCAGATAGCCGTGGCCGTGCCGGCCGCCGTCCTCGACGACGTCGACCTGGTCCACGAGCGCGAACCGGCCGCCGGGCAGTCGCAGACGGCCGCCGTTCGGGTCGGTGAACGCCGGCGCGCCTTCCGGCAGTTCGATCCGGCGGACCCTGGACGCGTCGACGTTCTCGGTCTCGATCCACGGAGCGACGTACGTGCCGTTGTCGAGGCCCACCTGGTTGGCGAGGGCCGCGTCGCTGAAGTAGCCGAACAGCGACTCGCCGGTGTAGAAGACCTCGCCGTCGGCGGAGAGTTCGTAACTGAAGTTCTGCAGGACAGCACCGGAGACGGCGCTGGTCATCAGCAGCTTGGAGTGGTGCCGGATGGTCTTGCCGCGCAGGTCGATGTCCTTGACCAGGGTCGCGCGGCCGTCCAGGTTGCGGATCGCGTACTGCTCGTCGGGCCGGGTGAGCGTGGCACCGAGGTAGTAGCCGAGGAAGATCGCCGCCTGGAGGGAGCTCTCCATGTAGACGGCGTTGGGCATGTGCGGGTGGGAGTTCTGCTCGTAGTACCAGGCGTCGGCCGGGGAGTCGTACTCCGTGACCATCTCCGAGCCGGGGCTCAGATCGCCGCGGGTGCCCTTGAGGGACATGACGCGGTCGACGAACTGGAAGGCTCCGTTGGGGATGTACGGTGCGCGGCTGTTGCGGTAGACCTCGAACTCCGGTCCCATCGCCATGTCCAGCTGTCCCTTGGCGGCGTGCGCCAGGTGCAGCTCGTTGATCATCGCCGCTTCGCCGTCGCGGTTGCGGCGGCCCAGGAACTTCGGCACTCCGCCGGCCTCGGGGCGGTAGGGCGTGCCCTCCTTCTCGCGGACCTGGAGGCCGAGGCCCTTCATCTTGATGACCGGCTTGTCGCCCAGGTAGATCAGCACATCGGCGATCACCGTGGCGCGCGGCAGGAGCGTGAGCTCCATGACCTCGACCTCGTAGCGGATCTCCTCGTGCGCCTGGGTGATCTGGCCGCGGACCTGGACCTCGATCGGGACGTCGGTCACGCACTGGAAGGCCGCGTCCGGCAGCGTCAGATGCATGCCTTGGTGCATCAGGTAGATCTGCAGCAGCTGCACCGCGCCCTCGGCGACCAGCGAGCCCGCGAGGACATGGTCGTCCGGGAAGTGGCATGTGAAGTACCAGGCGTCGGGCGTGAGCTTCTTGATCGCGCTGAGCGTGCCGAGGCCGCGCGGGCCTGCCTTGCGGTCGATGGTGACCTCGTCGACCATCCGCAGCTTGGCGTCGGGCAGCCGGATCGCCGGGTTGATGCCCGGGTCCTGGGCATGGTCGGGGCCGAAGACCTCGCCGATGCGGCCCTGGGCGAGCAACTCCAGGTCCGCGGAGGTCAGATGGTTCTTCTCGGTGTACGCGAGCGGCTTGAACCAGCCCTTGGTGAGCTTGGCCCGTTCGGCCTTCTCCTTCTCGGTGATGACGACGCCGAGCGGGGTGTCGAGCTCCGCCTGGCTGAAGAACCCGGCGCAGGCGTCGTGGAGTTCGAGGATCAGCTCACCGTCGGCGTAGCACTTGTAGCTGAAGAAGAAGAGCGTGGTGTCGCCCTGGTGGACGAAGCGGTCGATGGAGATGTCGTAGCGCAGGGTCTGGCCGACGCGGGGCAGATTGCCGCGGAAGATCAGCGTGCTGTCGAGCAGCCGGTAGACGCGCTCGCCCTTGTTGCGGAAGTCGATACCGAGGTAGCTGACGAGCAGCAGGTCGCACTGACCGGCCTCGACGGTCACGGCCGGCGGCACTCCGCCGTCCACGGCGTACCAGGCGTCCTCGGGGACGTCGTACTCGGTGGTGATGGTGGCGGGCTTGAACTCGCCCGTCGTACCGCTGAGTTCGGTGACGCGGGTGACGAAGTGATACGGGGGTGCGGGCAGCCGGACGCGCTTGGCGTACCCGTCGATGACGCCGAACTCCGGGCCGAAGACCTTGGCGACGGAGCCGACGGCGAACTCCAGCAGATCCGCCTCGTCCCAGATCACGCCTTCCTTGATCACGCCCTCCTTGACCTCCCGGTCGGCGGGTGAGGCGGGCGCGGGCGGGGCCGGAGGCGTGGCGGAGCCGCCGGACGCGGAGAGCGCCGCGGGGACGGCGGGGGCCGCCGGAGGCAGGGCCGGGCGGACGGCCTGGTCGGATGCGGCCGCCGTCAGGGCGGGCTGCTGTGCGACGTCGGCGGTGCGCGGGGCGGGCGCCGGGGCCGTGGTGGTTCCGTCGAGCAGCGCCTCCATCCGGCCGAGCGTGGCGCCCTGGAGGATGCGCTGGGTCTCCATCACCACCGAGTGGGTGGCGACCATCTGCCGGCGGATCTCACGGACCAGCTCGGCGGCGGGATCAGCCGAGACGGCGGATGCGGTGGCGGGCGCAGCAGTGGCAGCGGCGGCGGGCGTCGCGGGCGACTGGGGCACGGCGGCGACGGGCACGGCGACAGGCGCCGCGGGCACGGGGCCGGAGGCAGCGGGCCCGGCTGCTCCGGGCGCCGAAGGAGCCCACGGCAGGAAGGAGATCGGGGTGCCGTCGAAGGCGATGACCTCCGCGTCAGCGAGAGTCGGGTCGGCAGGCATGACGGGGTCCTCCGGCGGTACGGACGGGACGGGCACGGGCTGGACAGGGACGTGGGCGGACGGGACAGGGGCGGATGCGGCGGGCGCTGACGTGGGCGCCGTGGCGGAGACGGGCTGGGGTGCCTGAACCGGCTCGGCCACGGGCCGGGTGGCCGCGATACCCCGGGCGACGCGCGCGGGCACCGGGTCACCGCCGCCGACCCGGAACCGGGAGGCGCGGGCGGACCTGGCCGGGGCCTCGTCGGCGGTGCCCAGCAGCGGGCTCAGATCCAGCTCCAGACCGTGGCCGACCAGACGGGCCACGAGCTGGGCGACGGACTTCGTGGCCGGCGCCCCGCGCCGGTCCACGGGCAGCGCGACATGGGCCGCGTCGCCGAGCGTGTCGTGGATCCAGCGCGAGCAGGTCGCGCTGGGGCCGACCTCCAGGAAGTAGCGGAATCCACGGTCGTGGGCGCCTTGCACAAGACGCGGGAAGTCGATCGGGGAGCGCAGGGTGTGGGCGATGCGCCGCGCGATCTCCTTGCGGTCCAGGCCGGGAAGCGCCTCGTAGTCGTAGGCGCTGAACAGCTCCAGATCGCCGAACGAGCCGGTGGGGTAGTCGTTCAGACCGGCCAGGCCGCCGACTTCGGCGTCCACGACCGGGCAGTGCATGACCGCGTTGACGGGAGAGCGCGCCGCGGGGCAGCCCAGTTCCTTGACGAGGGCCTTGCACTGGGCCGGATCTCCGGCGATCACCAGCTCGTTGGGCGTGTTGATGTGCGTGAGGTGGACCCGGTCGTACCGGGTCAGCGCGTCGCGCACGGTGTCCGCGTCGGTGAGCAGCACATGGCTGGCCCACACCTCGCCGTCGGGGACGGACTCGGGCAGATCCCAGTACTCGCGCACCGTACGCTTCGGTCCGCACAGCCGGTGCTTGAAGATCGGCGTATCGCTGATCAGCTCGTCGCGGCGGCTCTCGGGCAGCCAGCCGCGGGTGGCGAAGAGCATGCTCGACTCGCCCAGGCTGTAGCCGAATCCGCCGTGCGCTTCGACGCCGAGCACCTCCCGGACCAGGTCCGTGTAGAGGATCGCGAAGCTGGTGCCGGTGGCGAGCATGAAAGGGATGTCCTCGCCCAGTCCGGCCTCAAGGCCCATCAGTTCACGCCGCCCGGGGGTGATCTGGGTGCGCGGGTAGAGCGAGGGCGAGCGCAGATGCCGCGCGGGCTCGTCCGCCAGGCTCTCGAACCGGTCGAGGAGCCCCGGGAAGGCCCGGAAGAAGTCCTGGCCGAGCCCGGGGTAGGAGTTGAACGCACCCGGGTAGACCAGGGCGACCTTGCCGTCGGGGCCGATGGGCCGGGCGGTGAAGAAGCTCCCGGCCGGGGTTGCCCACTCGCCGCCCTCGGCGTTCACGGCGGGCAGATCCCGTACGGCGAGCGCCAGTTGGGCCCGCAGCTCGGCGCGGCCCCGGCCGACGAAGACCGCGCGCAGCTTCTTCCTGCCCGCCAGCTCCTTGGCCGCCTCGCGGGCGAGAGCGTACGGATCGGCGACTTCCAGCAGCTCCACATGCTGCTCGATCGAGGCGTGCAGCGCCTCGAAGGAGTCGGCGGCGAGGGGCAGTACGACGGGGCCGCCCGCGCACTGCCAGTCCGACTCCGTGGCCCTGCCCCGGGTGGCGTCGGCGGAGAGCACGAGATGGCCGTGCGCGCCGGAGGCGCCGATGAAGCTGACCGCCGCGTACCGGCGGGCGTCCTTGGTCTCGCGCAGCCACGGACGGGACGCGTCCGGGACGTACAGCGCGGAGGCCGCGAAGTCGTCGGCCAGCTCACCGTCGGGGCGGCTCCAGCCACTGGTGCCGGGCAGGTAGCCGTGGTGCAGGCAGAGCACGGACCGGATGAGCCCGGCCATGGTCGCCGCGCAACCGGCGTCGCCGATCTGCGCCTTGGCGCTGCCGAGGGCGACACTGCCGCCGTCGGCCGGGTAGACCCGGGCCAGGGCGGCGATCTCGGCACGGTCCTGGAGCTCGGTGCCGCCCGCGTGAGCCTCCAGGTAGCCGATGTCCGCGGCCGTGACACCCGCGGCGGTCAGTGCCGCTTCCGCGGCGGCCGTCAGGGTCGCGGCGTCGGCCTCGGGCACCGCACCGTCCACCGGTGCGGCATGCCGGATGGCGACCGAGTCGAGGCGCGCGTACACCGGTGCCTGGGACTCGCCGGGCCGGGTGACGACGATCGCGCCGGCACCTTCGCCGATACGGCGGCCTCGGCTGCCCTCACCGAAGGTCAGCCCCGCCTCGGCGACCACGTCGGGCCGCAGCAGCAGATTCTCCGCCGAGCCCGCCAGGTCGACCGCGCCGACGAGGACCGCCTCGATGGTGGGGTCGAGCAGCAGCAGCCGCGCGACCTCGAGGGCCTCGGCGGTGCCCGAACCGTCGGAGGAGACGGTGAAGGACGGTCCGGTCAGGTTCCACAGCGACGAGATACGGCTGGCCATGACGTTGCCGATGAAGCTGAGGACCTCGTTGGCGACGATCGGGTCGACCACCGCGTCGCGGCCCACGGCCGTCAGCGCGGCCAGCTGCTCCTCGTCGATCGCGACCCCGGCCCGTGCGAACTCCTCGCGTACGAAGGCCCCGAGCGTGCGGCGGGTGAGCCGCAGATGCGTCATGGGCTCGATCTCCATGGCCACCACGACCGCGATCCGGCGCGGTGCGGGCGCGGTCTGGCCCTGGGACACGGAGCGGCTGAAGCCGGCGTCCTGCAGGGCCGCGTCGGCCACTTTGGTGGCGAGCGCGTGCTGGAGGTTGTACGTCCGCAGGTCCGACGGCGGGATCTTGAGGTCCACCGGGTCGATGCCGAGTCCGTCCACGAAAGCGCCGTGCGGGAGCGCGTCGGGCGAGACGCCGGTGCCGTGCTCCAGCGAGCCGCCCCGGGTCTGGTCGAGTCCGCGCCAGCGGCGTTCGGGCAGCGGGCCCAGTGCGTCGCTGCCCGCGTGGACGGCCCGCTCGAAGGCGTCGAGGGAGTCGAAGGAGCCGAAGTGCGCGCCGAGGCCCACCACATCGAGGGCGGGCACCGCGGCGGCAGCAGCCTCGGTGACCGCCTCCGTGACCGCCTCGTCCGTCGGCTCGGAGAGCACCACATGCGCGTTGGTGCCGCCGAAGCCGAAGGCGGAGACCGCTCCCCGGCGGGGATCCTGACCGCGCGGCCATTCCCGGCCGGTGCGGACCAGAGCGCCGTCGCCGACCCGTCCGTCCTTGGAGGCGACCGGCTGATCGATGCCGATGGTCGGCGGGATGTGGCCGTTGCCCATGGCCAGGATGACCTTGAGCAGACTGCTGAGCCCGGCCACGGTGAGGAGGTGGCCGATGTTGCCCTTGACCGAGCCGATCAGGGGAACCTTGCCCGCGTCGCCGAAGAACGCAGCCACGGAGTCGGCCTCGGTGGAGTCGCCGATGGGGGTGCCGGTGGCGTGGCACTCCAGGTAGTCGATGGTGGTCGGGTCGACGCCCGCCTCCTCGTACGCGAGCTCGTACGACTGGAGTTGGCCGCCACCCTGCGGGACCAGCAGATGCCGTCCGCTGCCGTCGTTCGTCAGACCGATCCCGTCGACGACGGCGTGGATCCGGTCGCCGTCGCGCACCGCGTCGGCCAGCCGTTTGACGGCGACCATGCCCGCGCCCTGGCCGGTGAGGATGCCGCCGGACCTGTCGTCGAAGGGCTGGCTGAAGCCGTCCCGGGGGTAGGCCTGCAGGTCCGAGAACGACAGGTGGATCAGCGTCGGGTCAGGTGCGCACACACCGCCGGCCAGCACCAAATCGGCCTGTCCGGCCGCGAGATGGTCGCAGGCCAGCTTGAGGGCGTACAGGGCGGAGGAGCAGGCGGCGTCGAGCGCGTAGCGGGGGCCGCCGAGGCCGAGCGCGGTCGCGGCGACCGAGGACGGGGAGCCGCTGACCCGCAGGTCCTCCGCCTTCAGTCCGTCGCGGTCGATGCGCAGGTCCTGCTCGGCGAGCGCGCCGAGTGCCGGGTGTCCGGCCCGGCGCAGCCCTTCGAGCACCGCCTCCTGGACCAGCGGCACGCTGACCTGTGCGGAAGTGGGCGTGGGGAAGGAGTAGTTGCCCAGGATCAGCCCGGTGCGGGCCAGGATCTCGGGGCGGTCGGCGTGTCCGCTGTCGCGCAGCGCCTCCCTCGCGACATGCAGGGACCAGTGGAAGATCCGGTCGAGCCCCGCGAGATGGCCGGGGTCGATGAGATAGCCGGACGGATCGAAGTCGAAGTCGGTGATGAAGCCGCCCCGGCTGCAGTAGATGCCGTGCTGCGGGTCGGTGTCCCGGGCGTCGAGGGCGGGGCCGAAGACCTCTTCGCCCCCTTCCTTGCGGCTGTCCGCCCCGGTACGGAGGTTCTGCCAGAACTCGGCAGGGGTCTCCGCTCCTGGAAACAGGCAGGAGAGGCCAACGATGGCGTACTTGCTCATGAGAGCTCTGGGGTCCCTTCTGAGGGGCGGCCGGCCCGGACGGCTGGGCACGGTGAGCGCCGTCCGGGCCGACCCGATCGCTTGCGTCAGCTACGAAGCGGAATCAGCTGCTGATGAACTTGGCCGCCAACTGCGGGGCCGAGACCACCGATACGCCGTCGAAGCGGGTGAGCACCCGTCCGTCGGGGGCGCAGGCGGTGATGGTGAGCGAGGCACCGGATCCGTTGCCCGCCGAAGCGGGCTCCACCACGATCAGGAACGTCTCACCGTCCGGCAGCGGGTGGTGCAGATCGGCCCGGCCCACGGAGAGGGGCAGCCCCGCGGTGCCGCGGAACAGCCTCACCCACACAAGGCCCGCCTGGAGCAGCAGGTCCGCCGTACCGGGCGCGAAGCGGGAGCCCCCGAAGGCGCCTCCGGCGGGCCGGAGTTCGGGCAGCGCGCACTCGAGGACCAGCCGGGACTCGTCCTCGGCCAGCACCCGGCGCACACCGCGCAGGGCCGGTCCGTGGAAGAGAGTGCCGTCGCTGTAGAAGCCCGCGGCGTCCCGGCCCGAGCCGAGCGCCGGCAGTCCGTTCACCGTGGCATCGGCGAGCGTGGTCCCCGGGGCGACGACGGCCGCGTAACGCGGTCGTGCGACTCCTTCGGCGTCGGTCGCGCGGATGGCCACCTGGACGGCGTCCCCGGCCGGGGTCGTCGTCAGGCTGACCTGCTCGGGCTGCGTACCGTCGAAGACGATGCCCTTGTGGACCGAGAAGTCCCGGACCTGGCGCACCTCGGTGGCACCGGCCCGCTCGACCGCGCCGATCGCCCAGCCGAGCGCGACGGCCGCCGGGAGCACCGGCGCATCGCCGATCACATGGTCGGTGACGATGGGGTCGCCCGCCAGCTCGCCGAGGCTGCGCTCGACGGTGACCGCGGCCGTGACGGCGGTCCGCTCGGGCTCCGAGAGGGGCGTCGTCGGGCCGAGTACGGTCACCACGTCGCCGGCGTGCTCAGGGGCGAACTGCTCGGTGAACATCCGGGCCCCGGTGTCCGCCGGGATCAGTACGATGCCGCGCTCCTGGAAGACGGCCTTGACCTCCGGGGAGACCATTCCGCTGTCCCAGGCACCCCAGTTGAGCGAGGTGACGCGGGCGGCCGGGTGGCGCTGCTTCCAGGAGGAGGCCCAGGCGTTCAGGACCTCGTTGGCCATGGCGTAGTCCGACTGGCCCCGGTTGCCGAAGAATCCGGCCACCGAGGAGAAGAGCACCACATGGCGCAAGGCGTCTGCGGGCAGTGCGGCGGTCACCGCGCGCAGTCCGGCCAGCTTGGGCGCGAAGACCCGCTCGATCTCGGAGGCCTTCTTGTTGGCGATGAGCTGGTCGGCCAGGACACCCGCACCGTGCACCAGACCGCTGATGCGGTCCTTGTGCGGCGCGAGGGCGGTGGCCACGGCGGCCGGGTCGGTGATGTCCACCGCCAGGTACTCGACCTGGCTTCCCGCGGCCCGTACGTCCTCGATGGTCTTACTGATCTCACGGGCACCCACCACGGCCCGGTAGAGCTGCTCGACGCGCTTCGGGGTGGGCTTCTCGCCCGCCGCCTTCAACTGGCCCGCGGCCGCGGCCTTCAGACCGGGAGCCTCGACGCCGCGCGCCCACTGGGGCTCGTCGTCCAGCGGGGTGCGGCCCAGCAGCAGCAGTCCCGGCTTGTACTGCTTGGCAAGCTCGATCACGCAGTCGGCGGTGATGCCGCGCCCGCCGCCGGTGACCACCAGGACGTCGTCGGAGGTGAGCGCTGCGATGTCGGCGCGCGTTCCGGTCAGTGGCTGCTCGGCGAGAGTGAGTCCGACCCGGCGCGAACCGTCGTGGCCCACCTGCACCGTGTCGGTGACGGCGTCGTGGACCTCGTTCAGGATGAGGGCCGCACCGGCCTCCGGGGTGAGGGCGGGAGCGAGGTCGAGGGCCCGGGTGAACAGCTGGGGCGCCTCCACCGCCAGGGTCTTGACCAGGCCCGCCACACCGCCGGCGGGGGCGAGCTCCTCGTCGACTCCGCCGAGGCCGAACGCGCCGTCGAGACGCGTGACGGTGACGAAGCCGGCCCGGCCCGTGGCGGCCGCGGTGTTCAGCGGCTCGACCGCGTGCTTCGCGACGAGCAGCGTGTGGGCGAGGCGGCGTACTCCCTCGGTCCAGTCGGTGCCGTGTGCGGCGGAGAGGTCGAGGACCAGGCTGATCCGGTCGGCGAGTATCTCTTCCATGCGCTCGGCGAGTTCGGTGACTCCCCAGCCGGACAGGGAGTGGTCCTTGACGCCGCTGATGCGCTGGGCCACGCCCGGCAGCCGCAGTACGTGCACGTGGCGGCCCGACTCGATGAGGCGGCTGACGACGACCGGTGCGAGGTCGGCACCGTCGTCCACGACGAGCGCGCCCGAGCCCTCCTGGTAGGCGCCGACCAGCAGGTCGGGGCTGGCCAGGGTGACCAGCGCGGCCTGGGCCCGGCCGATACCGGCGGGGGTCTTCTCGGCGGCGGGCTCAGTGGCGGCCGGGTCGGCGGCCTGGGGCGCGGAGGTCTGGGCGGCGACTGACGTGTCAGCGCCGCCCGCCATGAAATCCACGATGTGGCGGAGCGTGCGCAGTTCACCGAGCTGCTCGGGTCCGGCGGAGAGCGTCTCGCCCAGGCGCTCCTGCATCACGCCCATGATCTCGACGCGCTTGATGGAGTCGATACCGAGATCCGCCTCGATGTCCATGTCCAGCTCAAGCATGTCCGCCGGGTAACCGGTCTTCTCACCGACCACCTCGAGGAGCGCTGCCTCGACACCGGCGGCGTCGAGACCTGCCGGGGCGGCGGCGGCCTGCGGTGCAGCGGCCGGAGCGGCGGCAGCGGCCTGCGGGGCGGCGACGGTGCCCGCGGCCTCGGCCATGAAGTCAACGATGTGGCGCAGGGTGCGCAGTTCACCGAGCTGCTCGGGACCGGCAGCAACCGTCTCGCCCAGACGCTCCTGCATCACGCCCATGATCTCGACGCGCTTGATCGAGTCGATACCGAGATCCGCCTCGATGTCCATGTCCAGCTCAAGCATGTCCGCCGGGTAACCGGTCTTCTCACCGACCACCTCCAGCAGAACCACCTCGACATCCACCGCAGGCTTGGCAACAACCGCCGCCGCCGGAGCGGGGGCGGGAGCGGAAGCAGAACCCGCGGCCTTCGCCATGAAGTCAACGATGTGGCGCAGGGTACGCAGTTCACCGAGCTGCTCGGGACCGGCAGCAACCGTCTCGCCCAGACGCTCCTGCAACACGCCCATGATCTCGACCCGCTTGATCGAGTCGATACCGAGATCCGCCTCGATGTCCATGTCCAGCTCAAGCATGTCCGCCGGGTAACCGGTCTTCTCACCGACCACCTCCAGCAGAACCGCCTCGACATCCACCGCAGGCTTGGCAACAACCACCGCCGCCGGAGCGGGGGCCGGAGTGACCGGGACCGGGGCGGCGACGGCCGGAGCGGCGGTCAGCGCCTGCGGTGCGGCGGGAGCCGCGGCCGGGGCTGCCGTCAGGGCGGCCGGGACCGGAGCGGGAGTCACCGGCTGCGGGGCCGTCGCGAGGGCGGCCGCTGCGACCTGCTGCGGGGCGGTCTCGCGGACCGGCGCGGGGGCGTTGCCGAGCTCCAGGCCGGCCAGATCCCGCAGGATCTCGTTGGCCCGCAGGTGGCTGCGGCCGATGTCCAGGCCGTGCTCCTTGACGGCGTTGACCCCGGCCAGTACCTGGCCGAGCTGCCCCTGGTCGGCGGCGCGCTCCAGCAGACCGGTGAGGCGTTCGGCGCTCTGCAGCTGGCCGTTGAGGTAGTCGTCGTGCAGGGAAAGATGGTCGGCCACAAGATCGGCCAGGCGGTCACTGTCCACGTGGGCTGTCTCCATGACGGTGGGAGTGGGGGCGGGTGCGGGCGCCGCCTGAACGGGAGCGGGTGCGGTGGCGAGGGCGGTGCCGGTCCTGGCCGCAGCCGGGGCGGCCGCGATCGCCGGGGCGGGGGACGGGGCGGGGCGCGGGGCGTGGGCGACCGCCGGGGCGGGGGCCGAAGGCGATGCGACCGCCGGGGCGTGGGCGACCGCCGGGGCGGGGGCCGAAGGCGATGCGACCGCCGGTCCGCCGGGGCTCCGCCCCGGGCCCCGGTCCTCAAGCGCCGGAGGGGCTGAATGTGCCGGTGCGGCGATGCGGTAGCCGTTGTCGATCGCGTCGCGGTACGCCGCCCTGCGCTCGGGCGAGACGTAGTTGATGCCGTTCAGGAGGATCGACATCCCCTTGGTCGGCCCGTTCTGCACCGGTGCCGCCACATAGCGGTCGGCGGTGGCCAGCGGCAGGCCGAGGACCGCGAGCTGGGCGACGGCCTGCTTCAGTGCGACGTCCGCGTCGCGTCCGGGACCGGCGTCGAGGTTGACCACGGTGTGCTCGCGGTCGCCGAGGATCCGGCGTACCAGCTGGGTGAGCACGCTCTTGGGGCCGAACTCCACGAAGACCCGGAACCCGGCCGCGTACATCTCCTCCACGCGGGCGGCGAAGTCGACGGGGTTGATCAGCTGCTCGGCCAGGACCTTGCGATTGGCGGCGATGTCGTCGCCGTAGACCGCGCCCTTGGTGTTGGCGAAGACGGTCCCGTTCGGCAGGCCGACCTCGACGCGCTCCACATCGCCGCGGAAGGCGTCGACCGCGTGGCCGACGAACGGGGTGTGGAAGGCTGCCGACACCGGCAGGCGGCTGGTGCGCAGGCCCGCGTCCTTGGCTGCCGCGACCAAGCGCTCCACCTCGTCGGTGCCGCCGCCGATCACGATCTGGTCGGCCGCGTTGCGGTTGCAGACCACCAGACCGGCCCGGTCGGCGAGGAGTTCGGCCACGCGCTCCTCGGGAGCGGAGACCGCGGCCATCGCACCGGCGTCGAAGCCGGTCTCCGGCGGCGGGGCCATCGCCTTGCCGCGGGCTCGCGCCAGCGCGAAGAAGGCGTCGTCGTCGAGCGCGCCCGCGGCCCACAGTGCGGTCAGCTCACCGAAGCTGTGGCCGAGGAACCCCTCGGCGGCGAAGCCGAGTTCGGAGAGATAGCGGAACTGCCCTGCCGACAGCGCGCCGATCGCGGGCTGCGCGTAGGCGGTCGCCTGGAGCGCTGTCTCCTGCGCCTTGCGTGCGGCGTCGCCGAACAGCGGCGGCGGGAAGGCGATACGGGACAGCGGCTCGGCACCCTCGAAGTGCAGGTTGGCCCGGTCGAAGGCGGCCCGCAGCGGCGGCAGCGCCATGACGGCGCTCTGGCCGAGGTTGACGTACTGGCTGCCCTGACCGGCGAAGAGCGCGGCGACCTTGGCGGCCGGTGCGGCGCTGCGGCGGAAGTGGACGCCCTTGGGGTGCGACCACGCGTCCGCCTCGGGCCGCGCACGCAGTTCGCCGAGCGCCAGCTCGCGCAGCGTCTTCAGCTCGTCCTCGGTGCGGGCGACCAGCGCGACGCGGGCGTGGCCGTCGGGGGCCGGGCCTCCGGTCGCGGGCGCACCACTCGCGAGGGCGTCGGTGAGGGCGGTGGTGTCCGGGGCGTGCCACAGGTGCACGGCCGCGACCGGGTACCTGACCTGCAGGTCGTCGCCGTCGCCGTGCTCCTCGAGGACCATGTGGAAGTTGGTGCCGCCGAAGCCGAAGGAGGAGATGGCGGCGCGGCGCTTGGGCCGCTCCGGGTCACGGATCCAGGGCCGCGCCTCGGTGTTGACGTAGAACGGGCCGGAGTCGAAGTCGATGGTGGGGTTGGGCTCGTCCACGTTGATGGTGGGCGGCAGCAGCTTGTGGTGCAGCGCGAGCGCCAGCTTGATCAGACCGGCCGCGCCGGCGGCCGCCTTGGTGTGGCCGATCTGCGACTTCACGCTGCCGACGGCCGCGTACTGACGGCTCTCGTTGCCGTCGGAGACCACGGCCGACAGGGCGCTCAGCTCGGTGGCGTCACCGACGGCGGTGCCGGTGCCGTGCGCCTCGAAGAGTTCGATGCTGCCCGGCGCGCAGTCCGCGTCCTCGTACGCGCGGCGCAGCGCGACCATCTGCCCTTCCTTGCGGGGGGCGTAGATGGACTTGAACCGGCCGTCGCTGGAGGTGCCCATGCCGCGCAGGACCGCGTAGATCTGGTTGCCGTCGCGCTCGGCGTCGGCGAGGCGGCGCAGGGCGAGCATGCCGATGCCCTCACCGATCAGCGTGCCGTCGGCGTCCTTGTCGAACGGCCGGATGCGCCCGGACTTGGAGAGCGCGGGCGTCTTGCTGAAGCACAGGTACATGAAGATGGTGTTCTCGGCGTCGCAGCCGCCCACCAGCATCGTGTCGGAGCGGCCTTCGAGCAGCTCGCTGGCGGCGGCGCGGACCGCGCCGAGCGAGCTGGCGCAGGCGGCGTCGATCGTCATGTTGATGCCGCCGAGGTCGAGCCGGTTGGCGACCCGGCCGGCGACCACGTTGCCGAGCATGCCGGGGAAGGAGTTCTCCTCCCAGGGCGCGTACGCGAGACGGAACTTGGCGACGATCTCCTCGGCGTCCTTGGCGGACAGACCGCAGCTGCGGACGACCTCCTTGAGCACTCCGCTCTGGAGTCGCGCGGTGAGGGGCTGGGTGAGCTGGTTGGCGCCGGTGATGCCGAGGATGACGCCGGTGCGCGAGGCGTCGTACCAGGGCTGGTCGGCTCCCGCGTCCTTGAGCAGATCGCGCGCCACCACCAGGCTCA
This sequence comes from Streptomyces sp. NPDC005408, assembly GCF_040606445.1. Taxonomy (NCBI): domain Bacteria; kingdom Bacillati; phylum Actinomycetota; class Actinomycetes; order Kitasatosporales; family Streptomycetaceae; genus Streptomyces; species Streptomyces sp. NPDC005408. Next base: position 187,856 of record NZ_JBEXEX010000001.1, read on the forward strand.
GCAGCTGGAGGACGTCCGTGACCTCCAGGGTGTTGGGGGGAAGCCCGAACTCCAGCGGGTTGAAGGGCACGTCGGGGATGAACCCTCCGCGCTTGGAGTACGTCTTGTCGGGCACCGAGGGGTCGGGGTCGAAGTGCTCGTCGACGTCCCAGTGGTCCGCGGGCACATCGTCGATGCAGTCGGCGGCCGAGACGACGTTCGCCCAGAAGTCCTGCACGTTGCTGGACTTGGGGTAGAGCGCGGAGAGGCCGACGATGGCGATGGGGTCCCGGGCGAGCCGACGGTCGAGGTCGGATTCCTGCGATGAGTTCACGGCAAGTCTCTCTGGATCTGGGCGAACAGGGACTTCGGTCTCGGCGCCTTCGGCACTCGGGCCGGCGGCGCGAGCGAGCGGCGCGCGCCGCTGTCAGGGGCGGTGGACCGGGTCAGCGTCGTGCGGGGACGCCTGGTGCGATGCGGCGTGCTCGGCAAGGCCGTTCGGGTTCCGCCGGCCGGGCGTCTCGTCCCACGGGACGGCGGACGGGGCTGACACGGCCCGTCCCGCGGGACGAGGCCCTTGGGGCCTGCCGGCACCGGCTGTACGGATTCAGGGCGCCGGCATACGGACGGGGCCGGTCGCGCTGTCGAGCGGCGCCGACCAGTGCGACCGGCCCGGCGCCACCTCCGCTACGCCGCGGCGGTGCGCTGCTCGCTCTCTTCGGCGATGTGCGCCGCGAGGGCCTCGATGGTCGGGTGGTACCACAGCGCCGTCGTACCGAGCTCGAAGCCGAGCCAGCTCTCCATCTCACCGGCGATGATGAGCGCCTGGGTGCTGTCCAGGTCGAGCTCGTCGAAGTACTGGTCGGCCGGAACCTCTGTCGGCTCCACACCCAGGCGCTGTGCGATCTCGTCGATCAGCCATTTCTGGGCTTCTTCGGCCGTAACGTTCGCCATTTCCCATCCTCTCCCAACGGCTTATTGCACGCCTTACGGGGGACGCTTGGCATTCCCCGTAAGGGCGCCTCACACATGGAGGCGCAAAAATTCATCAGCAAGGGCCGGAAACCGGCCACTAATCGGGACTTGACCCGCGAGCTTTGACCATAGGTCTGAGCCCCTGTCCGGGCAACCGAACTCCGCACCGCCAAAGGCCGATTTACCTGTGGGTAAAGAATCCTTCGGCCTGCACTGTGCGGAATTCCCGTGCTGAGCTGCGGTGTTTCCGTGGGAGAAGACGGGAAGAGACGTCCTGTCAGCCTCGCGCAAGGCTGTCAGCGGTCATGTCAGCCGTGGCCAGCGGCCGTGCCCTCCATTGCGTGCCCGGCTCGAGGTCACCGACTGCTTGGAGCGCAGCGCATAGGAATGGTCCGCCGCCCTTCGCGCGAGTTCGGCGACCAGTGCGTGGATCGAGAGGTGCGGTGTCGCCGCCAGCCTGGCTACGGCCATGCGCAGCTCCAGCGGATACTGCCCGCAGACCGCCGCCAGTTCGGCCGTGGCCTCGGGCTCCGCAGCCGTACGCTCCGGACCGAGATGGGTCTCGATCAGGGCGTACGACTCCGCCGCCGACAGGACGTCGAGGGCGATGGTCTGGGCGCCCTCGCGGGTCACCAGATCCATGAGCGGCGATCTGCTGGTCACCAGCACCAGGTTTCCCGGAGTGCCCGGGAGCAGGGCACGGACCTGCGCCGCGTCCGCCGCGTCGTCCAGCACGACCAGGAAGTGGCGGCCGGCGAGCTGGCTGCGGAACAGGGCGGCCGCCTCCTCCTGGGTGTCCGGTATCCAGGTGTCCGGCACACCGAGGGAGCGCAGGAAGCGGGTGAGCACCGTGCAGGGATCCACCGGCCGGCCCGAGGCGTCCGCGCTGCCCTGCAGATCGGCGTAGAGCTGCCCGTCGGGGAACTCCTCGTGCCGGTGATGGGCCCAGCGCACCGCCAGTGCGGTCTTCCCGATCTCGGGCGGTCCGTGGATGGCGGCGATGCCCACGCAGGGGTGCCCCTTGCGCTGGTGCGACAGAAGGCCGTCCAGTACCGCCAGTTGCTCCTGGCGCCCTATGAAAGGCGTGATGACCGGCGGAAGTTGTGCCGGTGGAGCGAGACTTCGGGGACGGGAATCGGATTCTGCCGGCATGCGGGGCGGCGGCGGGGGCGCGGGCCAGGAGTCACGGGCGGTGCCGTACCCCTGCACCGTCACCGCACAGGGCGGTTCCAGGGCAGCCGGATCGGTGCGCCCGTCGGGGCCGTCGTGCATCAGGATGGCGTTCCGCGCCTGCCAGATCTCTTCGCTCGGCTCTACGCCCAGCTCCTTCTTCAGCCGCATCCGCAGCTCGGTGAAGAGTCGCAGTGCGGCCGCCCGCCGCCCGGACCCGGCGAGCGCAAGCATGATCCGCGCCTGGAGTGCCTCGTGCAGCGGCTCCTCGTACGACGCGACCCTGAGATGCTCGACCGCGAAGGCGGAACGGTTCAACCGGATTGCCAGATCGGCGAATTCGATGGCCACATCGATGTGCCGCTGCGCCACCCTGACGACGGCGGGGTGCTGCCACAGCTGGGACAGATCCTGTAGCAGCCGCCCCTGCCAGCCGCGCAGGGCCTGTCCGAAGAGTTCGAGTGCGGCCATCGGATCGGCTGCCGCTGTCTGCGAGGCCAGTGCGCTGCGCTCCTCGAACTGACGGAGGTCCAGCTCAACGCCTCTACTGTTGAAGACGTACCCACCGCGCACGGTGCTGATCCGGCGGGTGCTTCTGCCCCCGTGACGTCCCTGCCCCGGCTCGATGAGGCGGCGCAGCCGCGCCACATAGGTGTGCACCAATTTCTGGTACGCGGGCGGCGCTTCACCGCTCCAGAGCACATCCGCTATCTCTTCGTGGCTCACGGTCTGGTCCGGCTGTACGGCCAGCAGCCCGAGCAGTGCCCGCTGCTTCAGCGGCATGGCCACGGGCAGCCCCGTGCACAGGACCGTCAGCGGCCCCAACAGGCGTATCTCGTAGAGGAATCCGGGCTGGTCCGGCCGCGGCTCCGTATCGGACTCACGGCCCGGGGCTGCGGCCTCGTAGTCGTATCCGACCACCTCGGCCATCCGGGCCAAGGTCTCATGGCGCGGATTCTGCACCTGTCCACGTTCAATATGGCGAACGGTCCTTACGCTGATCTCGGCCCTTCGCGCTACTTCGTCCTGTGTTAATCCTGCCTTGATGCGTGCGGCCCTCAGGCCGTCCCCCCTGGCAATCCTCAACCATCCCCCCACCCTTCAAGCGCATTTGGCGACGCCAGTTCGAATAGGACTGGCATGCGGCCTCGCCACCGGTCACTCTATTGTGAAGATTACGCGGAAGCGAAGACTCCGATTTTGTAATTGCCAACTCTCTTACGAAACACGGCCCCAGGGTGTTGACACCAAGTGACCATGAACTGTGGCGTCGTAGGAATCCAGTCGAACCCTCAACCAAATTCCCTGGGTCCGCCGGCCGGCAACCGGCGGACCCACGCACCACGATCAGGCGGTCCGAAGCGGACCTTCCGCCGCCGCCGGCTGCCCGTCGTGCTCGGGAATTCCGGCATCCGGCTGCTCGGCTGAACGGCGCACCAGTACCAGGACGAGCACTCCCGCCAGCGCGGCCGCGACACCACTGATCAGGAAGACCTGGTCGAGTCCCGCAGCCCAGGCGTCCTCGATCGCGGTGGTGGCGGCGGCCCGCGACTGCTCGGGGAGAGAGGCGACCACGCTCGACGCCTGACCGCTGGTGACCAGTTCGGCCGCCTCGCCGACCCCGGAGAACGACGTGCTGTCGTCGAGGTTGCGGCCCACCACGCCCGACAGGATGGCGCCCACGACCGGGATACCGACCGCGAAGCCGAGCTGACGGAACGTGTTCGCCGCACCGCCGGCCATGCCCGCCCTGCTCGCCGGCGCAGCGGCCAGCGCGGCCGATGCGAGGGTCGGCGAGGCGATACCGACGCCGATACCGGTGACGATCATGCCGGGAAGCAGCGCCGTCCAGCCCGAGTCGCCGGTGACGAGCATCTCGAGCAGCGTGCCCGAACCGATCAGCAGAAGGCCGATACCGATCGGCCACTGCGGGGCGACGCTCGCGAGGAACCGGCCCGCCAACCCGGCGGCCAGGAAGGACATTCCGCTCAGCGGCGTGAGGATCAGACCCGCCTTGACCGGGCTGAGGTCGAGCACGGACTGCGCCCACACGGAGACGAACACCAGGTTGGCGAAGGCCGCGGCACTGAACACCACGGCTCCCGCCATCAGCCCGCCGAACGACGGCGTACGCAGCAGGGCCAGGTCCAGCATCGGATCCCGCTTGCCGCGCTCCACGAGCACGAAGGCGACCAGCGCGATCGCCGCACCGCCGAACAGGGCGAGCGTGATGTTCGCGCCCCAGCCGTCGTCGCCCGCGCGGATCAGGGCGAAGATCAGCAGAGTCGCCATCAGAGTGAAGCCGATGGTGCCGGGCAGGTCGATACGGCGGTCGGTGCGGGTGGCCGAGCCCTCCAGGTGCTTGCGGCCGACGATCAGCGCGAGCACGGCGACCGGCAGGTTGACCAGGAAGATCCACCGCCAGTTCAGGTGCTCGGTGAGCAGTCCGCCCAGGATGGGTCCGGCGGCCGCGGCGGCGCCGTTCACAGCGCCCCACAGGCCGAACGCGATACCGCGGTCACGGCCGCGGTAATTGCTTGCCAGCAGGGCGGTGTTGGTGGCGAACATCGCCGCGGCGCCGAGGCCCTGAACACCGCGAGCCGCGATCAGCTGACCGCTGTTGTCCGCGAGGCCGCAGGCCAGGGATGCGACGGCGAAGACGGCAAGGCCGACGAGGTAGACCTGCCGGGCGCCCTTGAGGTCGGACAGCGAGCCGATCGCCATCAGCAGGGCGGCGAGGACCAGCACATAGACGTCGACCACCCACTGCAGATCGGAGAACGACGCGTCGAGCGAGTCGGTCATCTGGGGCAGGGCGACGCTGACGATGGTCACGTCGATCAACAGCATGAAGGTGCCAAGGCAAACCGCCAGCAGCGGCATCCATTTGCGCATGACGCGGAGCCTCTCAGATTCCGGGACAGAAAAGGGACAAATGCATCGGCCTGCCGGTCGGGTCGGCCGGTGGCCGGGTAGTTCACTGCTGCACCACGGCCGGTGCCCGCAGGACGCGGCACCGGTGACGAGCGGTCTGTGCGGGCATCTCTTAGACAGTGACTAATAGGTTAGGCTGACTCTATGCCCTGCGGGTCGCCGGGCGTCAAGTCGCTTCGGTCACACCCCCTCAGCGTTAGGTTTTTAGTCATGTCTGGGTCAGCGCCCCGCCGCCGTTCTCGAGCATCGGCAGGCCTGCCGCCCATCACGGCGGACAAGATCATCGATGCCGCGGTCGAACTGACCGCCGAGCACGGACTCGACGGCTGGTCGATCCGGCAGATCGCCACGAAGCTGGATGTCTGGCCGGGCGTGGTCGCGCATCACGTCGGCGACCGCGAGGCGGTGGTCATGGCGGTCACCGACCGGGTGATCGCACGTATTCCCGTGCCCGACGTGGACGTGCCGTGGCGCGACTGGTTCAGCGCGCTGATGCTCGAAGGGCGCGCCGTGCTGCGGCAGTACCCGGGTGTGGCGCGCCGTCTCGTCCTGGTCGGCCCGAACGTGCCGTCCGCGCTGCCGACCATCGACATCGGCATCAAGGTGCTGCTGGGCGCGGGGTTCGGTGAGCACGCGACCGAGATCTACCGGTACTTGCTCAACAGCGCGTTCATGCTGGTGGCGGTCGAGGACGACCGGGACAGTTACTTCCCCGCGGCGCGCGCGGAAATGGGGCGCGCCATGGCCGCGTTCGTGGCGGACAAGACGCGCCCCGGACTGGCGGCGGCGGGTGCGCAGGCGGTCGCGAGCGACGACCCGGCGGATCTGGCGGCGCAGGACTTGGCGTTCTTCAAACTGACGGTGGAACGGTCACTGGACGGCGCGGAGGCGTTGCTCAAGACCTGACGCGAGCTGTACGCCGGGGCTCGGCCGCACATTCAGTCCGTCCGGCGTTCGAGAACACGCGCGGAGCGCCTCCGGGGGTCTGAGGGCCTGCCCCCCCACGCGGCGGAGCCGCAAAGTGTCACAGCGGGAAGCGGCGGGTAGGGGAAAGCCCGCCGCAGGCGCAACGGGTCCGGGGCGGAGCCCCATGGGTACGGGGCTCCGCCCCGGCGGGCGGTCGGGGGTCGGCCCCCAGTCAGGCGGAGGCCCGGTCCGAGGCGTCCGCGTTAGCGACACCCTCCCCCAGCACTCCCGCCAAGAACCCCGCAATCTCACTCACCGTCGGGTAGTTCCACAGCAGCGTCGCCGGCAGCGCCACCCCCAGATCCCGTTCCAGCGCGACCCTCACCGCCGTCGCCAGCAGGGAGTCGACACCCGCCTCGGTGAGTGGGCGGTGCACGCCGACCGCCGCCGGCTGGACGCCGAGGACTACGGCGACCCGCTGGCGTACGTCGTCGAGCAGATACGCGGCCAGCTCGTCCCCGCTGAGACCGACCCAGTCGGGCACCTCGGCGGGCTGGGACGCGTCGGCCTGGGCCAGTTCCGCCAGCAGGGCGGGCCTCGGGCCGGTGTGGCCGCGCAGCAGGCTCAGTACGGTGACCAGCGCGCTCGGCGCACGGCCCACCGTCTGGTCGAACGCGCGCAGCGCCTGGTCGGGGGCGATGTCCGCGGTGCCACGCGCGGCCAGTTCGGCATCGGTGGCCGAGGCCGCCGTCGCCATGCCCATACCGCGCCAGCTGGTCCAGGCGATGCTCACCGACTCCTCGTGCCCGGCGGCCCGCCGGTGCGCGGCCAGTGCGTCCAGGAAGGCGTTCGCCGCCGCGTACGCGCCCTGGCCCGGAAGTCCGAGCAGCGGGCCGCAGGAGGAGAACAGCACGAAGAAGTCCGTCGACCCCGGCGGGAACAGCTCGTGCAGCACGAGCGCGCCGTCCACCTTGGGCCGCATGACATCGCGCAGATGCCTGGCGTCGAGCCGGTGCAGCAGCGCGCTGTGCACGGTGCCCGCAGCGTGGACCACGCCCCGGATCGGCGGCAGTTGGAGCGCGTCGAGCGCGGCCCGCGTGGCGCCGGGGTCGGTGATGTCGGCGGCCACGGTGGTGACGGTGACTCCGGCGGCCTCCAGTCGGCGCAGCGCGGCGACCCGGGGGTCGTCGTCGGACCACTGTGCGCGCGGCGGCACCGCGGTCCGGCCGAGGAGCACGATACGGCGGGCGCCGCGCTGGGCGAGGTGCTCGGCGAGCACCAGGCCGAGCACGCCCAGACCGCCGGTGATCAGATACGTACCGTCGGCCCGGCAGGTGAACGCCTCGCTGTCCTCGGCCAGTTCGGCAGGTACGAGCCGGGGCACCCGCACCTCGCCGTCGGTGACGGCGAGTACCGGCTCGGCCGGGCGCAGGTGCAGCAGGCTCAGCAGCAGCCCGGCGGGCAGTTCCTCCAGCGGCCCGGCGGGCAGGTCGACCACGCCGCCCCAGAATTCAGGGTGTTCGCTCGCGGCCACCCGGCCCATGCCCCACAGCGGGGCGTGGTTGAGCTCGTCGGCCGAGGCCGCGTCCCGTACCCCTGTGGTCAGGCACCACAGCGTGGGCTTGCGGCCGGGCAGCGCGGCGATCGCGCCGACCAGTTCGGCGAAGGCCACGGCGACGTCGGCCGCGGGTATGGCGTGCGGGGCGAACAGCACATGGTCGGCGCTGTCCAGTTCGGCACGGTCGACGCTGACCGTCGCACCGTGCTCGGCGCACGCGGGGACCAGCGCACGGGCCAGGCCGGCCGGGCCGAGCACCAGCACGGTGCGGTCCGGGAGCGTGGTGTGCGCGGCGGTGTCCACCGGGAAGGGCTGCCAGTCCAGTTCGAAGCGGCCGCCGGTGCTCTGCTCCTCCCCGGACAGGTCGCCTTCGAGCTCGCTGTAGCGCAGCCCGCGCAGGGTGAGTACGGACTCGGCGCCGTCGGCCTCACCGCGGATGTCGACGTGCACGGTCGTCGGGTGGTCCTCGTCGAGCCGGACCGAGATCGTCGCCGTCCGCGGCGGCAGCCCGGTCCGGGTCACCTGATCCACGTACGAAGGCATACGCAGCACACCGGGGCCGGGGAAGATCACCGAGGCCATGGAGAGGGCGGCGTCCAGGACGGCGGCCCAGCTGCGGTCCAGTTCGGCGCTCGCGGTGGCGGTCAATGTGCCCTCGCCGCGGCGCAGTTCCTCGATCCGCCACGGATACCCCATGTCCGCGACGCCCAGTTCGGCGAGCCGCTCGATGACATGGCCGGGGTCGAGGGTCTCGGGGGTCTGTCCGATGCGTACCGGCTTGGCCGGCTCTCCCCCGCCGACGGTGGCCAGGGTGTGGGTGGACCAGGCCGAGTCGGGTGCGCCGAGCCGGCGGGAGACGAGACTCAGCGCGGTGTCGTCGCGGACGATCTGAAGCTCTCGCGTCTCCTGCTCCGGCACCACGACCGGCTGGCGCAGCCGCAGATCGGTCAGCACATCGGTGCGGCCCGCGGTGAGGAAGGTGTTGACCAGCACGGCGGCCGGGACGATCTCGGTGCTGAGCACCGGGTGGCGGCGCGGGTAGGGCCGGGTACGCAGGTCGAGTGTGGTCTGCCAGACCCGCAGCCTGGAACCGTGCACCCCGGTCTCGGTGCCGAGCAGGGTGTCCACAGGTGACTCGGTACCGCTCCGTGCGTCGACCCAGTGCCGGGCGTGCTGCCAGGCGGTGGTGGGCAGCTCGGTGCGGATCCCCGAGGGCTGCAGGACCGACCAGTCGACCGGGACGCCCTGGCAGTGCAGTGCGGCGAGCGAGGTGAGCAGGGTGGTCCGCTCCGGGCGGTTGCGGCGAAGGCTGGGCGTGACCAGGGTGTCCCCGGCGCCCGAGAGGGTCTCGTTGATGGAGTGGCCGACCACGGGGTGTGCGGAGATCTCCAGGAACAGCCGGTGGCCGTCCTCGAAGGCGGCCTGGACCGCCTCCTTGAAGCGCACCGGATTGCGCAGGTTGGCCGCCCAGTAGTCGGCGTCCTGCCGACGCTTCGACCTGGGGTCGTCGAGCGCGGTGAGGTAGAGCGGCACCTGTGCGGGCCCGGCCTGCAGATCGGCGACGGCGGCCGCGAGGTCACCGCTGATCGCGTCCATGTGCGGGCTGTGGAAAGCGACGTCGGAGTCGACCCTGCGTACCGTCCAGCCCAGTTCGCCCCACAGTTCGGCGGCTTCGTCCACGGCCGGGATGTCACCGGCGACGACGGTGGACGAGGGAGCAGCGGCGATGGCCGCGCAGAGGGTGTCGGTGGCACCGATTGCCTCCTGCACCTCGTCGAAGGGCCGGTCGACCATGATCATCGCGCCTCGGCCCGCCACCTTGCGCAGCAGTCCCGAGCGGCGGCAGACCAGCCGTGCGCCGTCGTCCTCGGACAGCACTCCGGCCACCACCGCCGCGGCGATCTCGCCGACGGAGTGCCCGATCACCGCGCCCGGCGCTACGCCGTAGCGGCGCCAGACCTCGGCGAGGCCGATCTGCATGGCGAACAGCATCGACTGGATGATGTCGACCGAGCCGAGGTCACCGCTGCTGAGCACCTCGCGCGGGGTGACGCCCAACTCCTCGGCGTAGATGGGGCCGAGCCGGTCGATGGCCGCGGCGAACACCGGCTCCTGGGCGAGCAGGTCCTGGCCCATGCCCGACCACTGCGCGCCGTGTCCCGAGAACACCCAGACGGGCAGGCGCGGCGGGCCGGACGTCTCGCCGGTGACCAGGGCGGGATGAGTCTCGCCCTCGGCCAACGCGCCCAGGCCGTCGGCGAGTTCGGCCCGGTCGGCCGCGACCACGACGGCGCGGGCGGACAGGTGGGCCCGGCGGTGCGCGAGGGTGTGCCCCACATCGGGGAGCGTGTGCGCGTGCAGGGCCTCGCCCAGCCGGGCGGCCTGCGCGGCGAGCCCGGGTGCCGTCGCCGATGACAGGGGGTAGGCGGTGAGCCCCGACTCGCTCTGCTCAGTCCGCTCGGGCTCATCGGCGACCGGAGCCTGCTCGAGCACGGCGTGCGCGATCGTGCCGCCGTAGCCGTAACTGGCCACTCCCGCGAGCCGCGGCCTGCCGGTCTCCGGCCACGGCGTGGCCTCGCCGACCAAGCTGAGCCCGGACTCCGCCCACGGGATGTCCTTGCGCGGACCGTCCACGGTCAGGGTCGGCGGGATGATTCCGTACTGCATGGCGAGCGCTGTCTTGATCAGCCCGGCGATGCCCGCCGCCGCCTCGCAGTGCCCGATGTTCGTCTTCACTGACCCGATGAGGCACGGACGTTGTCCGGGGGCGCGGTCGCCGACGACCTGGGCGAGCGCGGCTGCCTCGATCGGGTCGCCGACCTTGGTGCCCGTGCCGTGCGCCTCGACGTAGTCGACCTCGTGCGGCGCGACGCCTGCCGACTCGTACGCCTTGCGCAGCAGATGCGCCTGGGCGGAGGAGCTGGGCGCCATGATGCCGTCGGTGCGGCCGTCCTGGTGCACGGCGCTGCCGCGGACCAGGGCGATGATGCGGTCGCCGTCCCGCTCGGCGTCGGCGAGGCGCTTGAGTACGACGATGCCGCAGCCCTCGCCACGGCCGTAGCCGTTGGCGGCCTCGTCGAAGGCCTTGGAGCGGCCGTCCGGCGAGATCGCCCCGGCGATGTCGAGCACGGTGGTCAGCCCCGGGCCCGCCATCAGCATGATTCCGCCGGCGAGAGCGACCGGCACCTCGCCGCGCTGCAGGCTGGCGCACGCCTGGTGCAGCGCCACGAGCGACGACGAGCAGGCGGTGTCCACGGCCACGCTCGGACCGCGCAGATCGAGGGTGTACGAGATCCGGTTGGGCACACCGCACAGCGAGGAGCCGATCCCGGTCCAGGCCTCGACTCCGGGCAGGTCCTCGAGCAGCCGGCGGCCGTAGTCGTCGGTGCCGACGCCGACGAACACGCCGGTGTCGCTGCCCGCGATAGTGGAGGCGGGGATGCCCGCGTGCTCCAGCGCCTCCCAGGCCACCTCCAGTGCCATCCGCTGCTGCGGGTCGAGCTGGCGGGCCTCGGTGGCCGAAATACCGAAGAAGGACGCGTCGAAACCGCTGATGTCGCCCAGGAACGCGCCGTTGGAGGTCACCCGCGACAGCACCGCGGCGTTCTCGCGCGACTGGGCACGCTGCGGCGCCCAGCGGTCCTCGGGTATCGGCCCGGACGCGTCGACCGCGCCCATCAGCAACTCCCACAGTTCTTGTGGCGAGTTGGCGCCACCGGGGAAGCGGCAGCCGATGCCGACGATGGCAGTCCGGTCTTCGGGGGCCGGCGGCAGGGGGGTCAACTCACTCACCATGGGGGTCACCGCTTACGGGTCGGGCGTCGTCCACGGTGGACGGCGACGGGACAAGGAGAAGTCGGCCGGAATCGGCGGGGCGCGCCCGGAGGCCTGCGCGGGCGGGCAGCGGGAGGCGGCTCATGCGTACATGACCGCCTTGTCCCAGTCCTCGCCCTCGCCGAACAGATAGCGGGCCTTGAGGATGTCGCGCTGCGCCGTGAGCGCCTCGCGGGGCACCAGCGTGCCCAGCGGCAGTCCGGTGATGCGGTGCGGTACGCCGAGCTCCCGGTCGATCAGTTCGGCCAGCTCCTTGACCGCCTGGTCGCGACTGTCGTCCGGCGCCTCGAACTCCACGCGCAGCACATCCGCGTGTGCCATGGCCCGCCAGAACATCACCTCGTAACCCCCTGGGAGGCGGAACACCAGCTCTTCGAGCCGCTGTTGGGTGACGGTCGAGCCGCCGACCGGATAGCCGGTCCCCGACCGCCCGAGCACCCGGACCGTCGGCAGCTTCCAGCCGCAGGGGCACTCCGATGTGGACACCTCGACGTCGTCGGCGAGGTTGTAGCGCAGCAGCGGCATCGCCTCGCGGTAGAGCGGGGTCACCACCAGCTGGCCGCGCCCGGACTCCGACAGCGCACCGGTCTCGGGGTCGAACACCTCGAAGATCGCGCGGTCCGCCCACAGATGCAGGGCGCCGTGCGGGCACTGTCCCGCGATGGTGCCGGTCTCGGTCGAGCCGTACTCCTCGACGACCGGTATGCCGCCCCAGATCTCGCTGAGCCGGCGGCGGCGCACCTCGGTCAGCGGTTCCGCCGCGGTGAACATCGCCCGCAGGGCGGGGAAGTCCTGGTCCGGGCGCAGCCCCGCGGCCTTCGCCGCGGCGGCGAGCATCATGATCTCGGTCGGGTTGCACCAGGTCAGCGAGACGTCCAGGGCCCGCATGACGCGGATCATCCGGGGCAGCGGGGTGGCGAGCGAACGGGCGTCGCCCGGCACGATCGTGGCGCCGCGCAGCCGTCCCGCGGCCTGCGCGAGATGCGCGGTGATCACCAGGCCGTACGGCGTGCGCACCAGGAAGGTGTCCGACGGGGTGATGCCGACCCACTTGCGTGCGTAGCGTTCGGCGAGGTCGGCCCAGTCGTCGTCGGTGTAGTACGAGGCGGTGGGATCCCCCGCCGTGCCGCTCGACTCGTGGTAGGTGGCCAGCTTCTCGCGGTCCACCGCGAGCAGTCCGAACGGGTACTGGTCGCGCAGATCCTGCTTGGTGGTCAGCTCGATGCCGGCGAAGTCCTCCGCGTCGCGCGGCACGCTGCGGCCGTCATGGCGGGCGGCGTAGAACGGCGAGCGCATCGCCTGGGCGAGCACCCGCGGCAACTCCGCCCGCTGCAGCTGCGTGAGTTCGGCGGTACTTGACCAGTCGCCCAGTTCCGGACGCGACCACGACATCGGATCTCCTCGTCTGTGCCGGGGGCCGCGGGCGGACGGCACGCGGCGGCTACCCGCCCAGCACACACCGCGGTTCGAGCCCGGGCCCGAGTAGTCGCTACTCAAATCAGCCAACGGGGCCCAGGCCGGCGGGGAGCGGATCCCCTGCGCAGGGGACCCTTACCCAACCCCTTTGTTAGACAGTGTCTAATACGTCCGATTGAGTAGCGCCTACTCATGAGGCCCGTTCAGCCACCGTGTTGGCTTGCCGCGAAGGCATCCACCCCACGAAGGAGTCGGCGCGATGAGGACCGAGAACCTGTATCTCGCCGGGATCGGCAGCCATCTGCCGCCCCTGTACCCGGCCGAGCGCGCGGTCGCGGAAGGCCTGTACGACGAGGCGAGCCGGCAGGAGTCCGGCATGCGTTCCGTGGCCGTAAGCGAGTCGACACCCGCCCCCGACATGGCGATCGAGGCGGCGAGGGCCGCGCTGTCCGGATCCGGCCACGGGCCCGAGGACATCGGCATCCTGCTGCACAGCTACACCCACCACCAGGGCCCCGACGGCTGGTCGGCGGTGCACTACATCCTCAACAACACCGTCGACCGCCCGGTGCCCGCCGTGGAGATCAAGCAGGGCTGCCTCGGCATGCTCGCCTCCGTGGAGGTGGCAGCCAACCGGCTGACCGCCAACCCCACCCATGACGCCGCCCTGATCACCACGGGCGACAACTACTCAACTCCGGGCTTGGAGCGGTGGCGTGCCTCCGGTCTCTTCGTGCTCGCCGACGCAGGCTCCGCGGTGGTGCTCTCGCGGCGGAGCGGCTTTGCCGAGCTGCTCGCGGTCGGCTCGCTGTCCGACTCCTCGATGGAGATCCTCCACCGGGCGGGCGAGGAGCTCTTCCCGCCGGGTGTCACGCGCGGACGCGGCCTCAACTTCGGCGAGCGGGCCCAGAAGGTCCGTGAGCAGTGGGCGGCGGGCCAGGCCCCGCCGATCAAGAACTTCGGCGACAAGGTCGCCGAGATCGCCGAGCGCACGCTCAAGGAGGCGGACCTGACGCTCGATCAGGTCGCCAAGGTCTGCCACGTCGGCTTCGGCCGGCCCGCCCTGGAGGCGATGTTCCTGCTGCCGCTGGACGTCGACGAGGACAAGGCCGTCTGGGAGTACGTCAACACCATCGGGCACACGGGCGCGGCCGACCTGTTCCTGGGTCTTGAGCACGTCTGGCGCACCGGCCAGGTCAAGCCCGGCGATCACGTACTGCTGATCGGCGCAAGCACCGGCATGGAGGCCGGCGCCGCCGTCGTACGCATCACCGAATCCGCACCCGAATCCAAGTAGGAGCTCCTGAATGCTTGCCGGATGCACTCCTTGGCCGTCCGATGTCGCACAGCGCTACCGCGAGCAGGGCATCTGGCGCGGTGAGACGCTCGGCGCGCTGCTGCGAGGCGCCGCGCGGCGGTACGGCTCCGCCACCGCGCTGGTGCACGGCGGCCGCCGGATCAGCTACATCGAACTCGACCAGTGGGCCGACCGGCTGGCCGCCGGGTTCGCGGCGCACGGTGTGCGCGAGAACGACCGGCTCGTGGTGCAGCTGCCCAACGTCCCGGAGTTCGTGGCGATCGCCTTCGCCCTGATGCGTATCGGCGCGAAGCTGGTCTTCTCGCTGCCCGCGCACCGCTCCACCGAGATCTCCCACCTCGTCGAACTCAGCGGAGCCACCGGTTACGTACTGCCGGAGACCCACCGCGGGTTCGACCACCGCGAGATGGCGCTGGAGATCCAGGCGGAGTCCCCCGAGCTGCGCACGCTGTTCGTGCTCGGCGAGAAGAGCGAGGGCTTCGTCGCGGTGACCGAGCTGGAGCTCGCCAACGCCGAACCGGAGCCGCTGCCCGAACCCGACGCTGCCGATGTGGCGTTCTTCCTGCTGTCGGGCGGGACCACCGCGCTGCCAAAGCTGATCCCGCGCACCCACGACGACTACGTCTACCAGTCGAAGCGCGCGGCTCAGGTGTGCGAGCTGACCAGCAGCGACACCTATCTCGCCGTGCTGCCGGTCGAGTTCAACTTCGCGTACGGCTGCCCCGGAGTGATCGGCACCTTCCAGACCGGCGGAACCGTCGTCCTGGCCGACACCCCCAATCCGCTGGACTGCTTCCCGCTGATCGAGCAGCACAGCGTCACCGTCACCTCGATGGTGCCCTCGATCATGCAGCTGTGGCTCGAGGCCGCCGAGTGGAGTGAGGACGATCTGAGCAGCCTGCGCCTTGTGCAGGTCGGCGGGGCGCGGATGACACGCGAGTTCACCGAGCGCATCGCGCCGACCCTGGGCTGCTCGCTCCAGCAGGTGTTCGGCATGGCCGAGGGGCTGTTGACCTTCAGCAGGCCCGACGACCCGGCCGAGTCGGTGCTCACCACCCAGGGCAAGCCGATCTCGGACGCCGACGAGCTGCGGATCGTCGACGAGGACGGCAGGGTGCTTCCCGCCGGCTCCATCGGCGAGCTGATCACTCGCGGCCCGTACACCCTGCGCGGCTACTACGGGGTGCCCGAGTACAACAAGCGCGCGTTCACCGAGGACGGCTTCTACCGCACCGGTGACCTCGCCCGGCTCACCGAGGACGGTGACCTGGTGATCGAGGGCCGCATCAAGGACATGATCATCCGCGGCGGCGACAAGATCTCGGCCGGCGAGGTCGAGGACCATCTGCTCGCGCTGGCGTCGATCGCGCAGGCCGCCGTGATCGGCGTACCCGACGAGTTCCTCGGCGAGCGGATCTGCGCGTATCTCGTCCCGGACGGCGAGCAGTTGGCCCTGGCGGACCTCAAGCAGGCCATTCACTCCCGCGGCGTCGCGGACTACAAGCTGCCCGACGTGGTGCGGTACGTGGCCGAACTCCCGCTGACGCCGCTGGGCAAAGTCGACAAGAAGGCGCTGGCCGTCATAGCCGCGTCCGAGCAGGAAGGCTGACGTGGACATCACTCCGACCCCTACTGAGCTCGATCTGCGCGCAACTGTCGCGCCCCTGCTGGGCATCGAGCCCGACGCGATCGAGCCGGACGCCAACCTGGTGGTCCTCGGGCTCAGTTCGCTGGAGATCATGCGGCTGGTCAGCCGCTGGCGCAAGAGCAGGATCCCGGTGCAGTTCGACGAGCTGGTCGCAGCGCCGACGCTGAACGGCTGGCTCGCGCACTTCGCCACCATCGCCCCGCCCGCGTCGACCGAGCCCGGGGTGGCGTGATGAGCGTCCAGTTGATCACCGGTGGCACCGTATACACCGCTGACGCCGAGGAGAGCGTGCACGCCCCCGGCGCGGTGCTCACCGTGGACGGCATGATCGCCGCTGTCGGCGGCGCGGCCGAGGTCGATGAGGCGGTCGCCGCTCTCGACCCGGCGCGCAGGGCCGGAATGAAGAGGGTCGACGCGAGCCGCATGATGGTGCTGCCCGGGTTCGTCAACGCGCACTGGCACGAGATGTTCGCCATGCGCTTCCCGATGCGCGGTGCGCTGCGGCCCGTCTCCGACCGGGACGACCAGGTCGCGTTCATGGGCGGCGGCGGCGACATGCACCAGATCTCCGCCACCTTCGACCGGTTCGACGCCCTCATCGACGGCATGACCCCGGACGAGGCACAGGCCATCGCCGAGTACTCGATGTGGACGCAGCTGCGCAGCGGGGTGACCACGCTCGGCGATATGGGCTCGCTCAACCGCCCGCACTCGATGGTCGCCGCGGCGCAGCGCCTCGGTATCCGCTTCTCGGCGAGCACCTGGGCGAGTGACGCGATCTGCCCGCCCGACCAGGACACGTATCTACGCACCAGGGACGCCGACGGCGTCCTCGCGAACTTCGAATCGCTGCTGCAGCTGGTCGGCAAGGACACCTCGGGGCGTATCAGGTGCCGTCCGAGCATCGCCTACGTCACGAACATGACCGACGAGCTGGCGCGCGGCATGGCCGAACTGGTCGCCGCGCACGACCTCGGGTTCGCCACGCACGTCGGCGCGCTGCGCAACGAGGTCGAGCTGATGCGCACCTACTACGGCGAGACGGGTGTGCGCCGGCTTGCCGAACTCGGCCTCGTGGACGAGCGGTTGATGGCGGGGCACTGTGCGTTCCTCGACGAGCAGGAGCAGAAGCTCCTGCTCGAGGCCCGCGCCCACATCAGCCACTCCCCCGGCAAGTACGGGCCGTCCGGCGAGTCGACGCTGACCGAGACCGGTGCGGTCCCGGCGCTGCGCAGGGCGGGCCTGGATGTGTCGCTGTCGACGGACGGCTCGTCGATGCCGAGCGCGGGAATCGCCGAGACGATGCGGGCCGCCTGGCAGATGTACAACGAGATGAGCGCCGACCAGACCGAGGTGCTGCCCAGCGACGCGCTGGCGATGGGCACCCGGATCGCGGCGAAGGGGCTGCGCTGGGACGACGCGGTGGGCAGCCTGGAGGTGGGCAAGCAGGCCGACCTGGTGCTCGTGAAGGCCGACGACTGGCGCTATCTGCTCAACCCCCGGCCGCTGGAGAGCTTCCTGTGGCTGGCCGGGTCGGCCGATGTGGACACCGTGATCGTCGGCGGCCGCACTCTGCTGTCCGGCGGCAAGGGTGTCGAGGTCGACGAGGCGGGTCTGCAGGAGCGCTATCTCGAAGCGCTCGGCGCGTTCACGACGCGCACGCTGCGGGTGCCCGGCGAGGTCGTCGGGCGCGTACTCGGTCAGGTGACCCGGTGAGCGGCGGGCTGTCCGGCGTCGCCGTGGTGACGGGGGCGGCCGGCGGGATCGGTGCCGAGATCGCCAGGGCCCTGGTGGCGGCCGAGACACCGGTCGCGCTGCTCGACCGTGACGTACTGGCGCTGTGGGAACTGGCGGCGGAGCTGGACTCGACCGGCGTAGGCGTGCTCGCCGTCGCCACCGACGTCACCGACAGCGGCGACGTGGACAGCGCGGTGGCCAAGGTCGAGGTCGAACTCGGCCCGATCGAGTACCTGGTCAACGCCGCCGGGGTGCTGCGCAGCGGCCAGGCCGCCCAGCTGACCGACGAGGAGTGGGACACCACCTTCGCGGTCAACGCGGGCGGGGTGTTCCACACCAGCCGGGCCGTTGCCCGCGTGATGGTGCCGCGCGGCAGCGGGTCGATCGTGACGGTGGCCTCCAACGCGGCGGCCACCCCGCGGATGTCGATGTCCGCCTACGCGGCGTCCAAGGCGGCCTCGGCGATGTTCACCAAGTGCCTCGGCCTGGAGCTGGCCGCGCACGGCATCCGCTGCAACGTGGTCGCCCCCGGCTCGACAAGGACCCCGATGCTCACCGCCCTGCAGGGCGACGCGGCGGAGCGTGCCTCGATCGAGGGAGTGCCTGACGCCTACCGGGTCGGCATCCCGCTGCGCCGTATCGCCGAGCCGGCCCATATCGCCGACGCCGTGCTCTTCCTGCTCTCGGAACGGGCGTCCCACATCACCATGCACGACCTGACCGTGGACGGCGGCGCCGCGCTCGGAGCCTGACCGACCGATGAGAAGAGGACACGACCAGTGGCGATTGCGCCGATCGACTCCTATCCGATGCCGCGGCCCGTCGACCTACCGGCCAACACCGCAACATGGACCGTCGACACCCGCAGGGCCGTGCTGCTCGTGCACGACATGCAGCACTACTTCCTCGCCCCGTACGCCGAGGGCAGGCAGCCGCTGACCGATCTGATCACCCACGTCACCGCTCTGCGCGACAGCTGCGCGGAGCAGGGCGTCCCCATCGTCTACACGGCCCAGCCGGGCGGCATGACGCCCGAAGAGCGCGGTCTGCTCCAGGACTTCTGGGGTCCAGGCATGTCCGCGGCGCCCGAGGACCGGGGCATTCCCGACGCCGTCGCGCCCGCTGAGCGCGACACCGTACTCACCAAGTGGCGGGCCAGCGCCTTTCACCGCTCCGGGCTGCTCGACCTGATGACCGAACAGGGCCGCGACCAGCTGATCATCTGTGGGATCTACGCGCATGTCGGCATCCTGCTCACCGCGTGCGACGCCTTCGCCCACACCATCCAGCCCTTCGTGGTGGCCGACGCGATCGCCGACTTCACGCCCGAGTTCCACCGGATGGCGCTGCAGTACGCGGCGACCCGGTGCGCAATGACCCTTCCGACCGCGACGGTGCTCCAGGCGCTCGCGACGGTGACCACCGCGTCCGTAGGAGACTCATGATGACCCCCCTCGACGAACTGGCCGGGGGCGGAAGGCCGTTCGCGGTGCTGCACCGTCCCGAGAGCGGCCCGGACCAGATGGTCGATCTGCTGCTCGGCGAGTTCACCGAGGTCGCAGGCACGGCCGAGCTGCCCGTCCCGGACTTCGGCGAGCCCGGCACCCACGAGACGCTCGTGCTGCTGCCGTACCGGGTGATCGGCGAGCGCGGTTACGACCATCACGACGACGGCGAGCCGGTGCTGGCGATGCCCGTCGACGAGCAGTCGCTGCTGCCCGTGGACGAGGTGCTCGACCTGGTGCTGCGCTGGCCGATCGAGATGGGTGAGGGCACCTTCGACCTCGACGACGAGGAGTACGGCGATCTGGTGCGCCGGGTGCTCGCCGAAGAGATCGGCCATGGCGCAGGCGCCAACTTCGTGCTCAAGCGCACCTTCGTCACCGAGATCCCCAACTGGTCGGTGCGCACCGCCCTGGCGTTCTGGGGCCGGCTGCTGCGCGCCGAGCCCGGTGCGTACTGGACCTTCCTGATCCACACCGGCGAGCGCACCTTCATCGGCGCCAGTCCGGAGCGCCATGTCAGCCTCGACGACGGCGTCGCGGTGATGAACCCGATCAGCGGCACCTACCGCTACCCGGCGGGTGGCCCGACCCCGTCCGGGGTGCTGGACTTCCTCGCCGACAGCAAGGAGACCAACGAGCTGTACATGGTGCTCGACGAGGAACTGAAGATGATGAGCCGGGTCTGCGACGACGTGCGTGTGGTCGGACCGCAGCTCAAGGAGATGGCTCACCTCGCCCACACCGAGTACCGCATCGTCGGGCACAGCAGCCGCGACGTACGGGAGATCCTGCACGAGACCCTGCTCGCGCCCACGGTGACGGGCAGCCCGGTGCAGAGCGCCTGCCAGGTGATCGCCAAGTTCGAGCCGGACGGGCGCGGTTACTACTCCGGCGTCGCCGCACTCATCGGCCGGGACGCCTCGAACCGGCGGCGGATGGACTCCGCGATCCTGATCAGGACCGCGGACGTGGACCTGAAGGGGAAGATGCGGATCGGCGTCGGCGCGACGCTGGTGCGCGACTCCGACCCCGCCAAGGAGGCCGCGGAGACCGCGGCGAAGGCCGCCGGGCTGCTCGACGCCCTGAACCGTGTCGCCGAACACGCCCGCCCCGCGGGCCTCGACGGACAGCCGCAGATCAGAGCCGCCCTCACCGACCGCAACAGAGCGCTGTCGGACTTCTGGCTCGCACCCGCCGTGCCGCGGATCGCGACACGCGGCAAGCTGCTGATCATCGACGCCGAGGACAACTTCACCGCGATGGGGGCGCTGCAGCTGCGGGCGCTCGGTTTCGATGTGGCAGTCCGCCGGTTCGACGAGCCCTACCGGCTGACCGGTTACGACCTGGTCGTACTCGGCCCGGGTCCCGGCGATCCGCGCGACGAGAGCCACCCCAAGATCGCGTATCTGCGGGCGGTGACCCGCAGCCTGCTCAATCTGCGCGTGCCGTTCGTATCGGTGTGCCTGAGCCATCAGATCCTCAGCGGACTGCTCGGCCTGCCCCTGCACAAGCTCGGCTTCCCGAACCAGGGCGTCCGCCGCACGATCGATCTCTTTGGCGACCAGGAGCCGGTCTACTTCTACAACGCGTTCACCGCGCGCTCCGGCAGCGACCTGCTGGACAGCCCCCTGTGCCCGGACTTCGTCGAGGTCGCGCGCGACCCGGTCACGGGCGAGGTGCACGGCCTGCGCGGTCCCGGCTTCACCTCCGTTCAGTTCCACCCCGAGTCGGTGATGACCCGTCACGGATCGGCAATCCTCGACAGCCTGGTCACGGGTGCGCTCGCGCCGGTGCCTCACAGAGTGGAGCTCACGGCGTGACCCCCATGGTCGACGTCCCTTCCGCACACGCCGGTCAGACCTGGCGGTCGCTGCCGGCCAAGCAGCAGCCCCAGTGGCCGGACCCCGCCGCACTCGAGTCGGCCGTCGAAACCCTGACCGGCAGCCTGCCGCTGGTCGTCCCGCGCGAGTGCGACCTCCTCAAGAAGCGGCTGGCCGCCGTCGCCCAGGGCGAGGCGTTCCTCGTCCAGGGCGGCGACTGCGCCGAATCCCTCGACGCGGTGAACGCCACGTCGATCAGTCGCAGTGCGAGCACCCTGCAGCAGCTGGCCACGGTGTTCGGGTACACGATGTCGCTGCCGGTGGTCACGGTGGGGCGCATGGCCGGGCAGTACGCCAAGCCCCGCTCGTCGACGACCGAGACCCGGGACGGCGTCGAGCTGCCCGCGTACCGGGGCGACGCGGTGAACGGGTTCGCGTTCACCGCCCCGGCACGTACCCCCGATCCGCACCGGATGGTGCGCGTCTACAACGCGTCCGCGGCCACCCTGAATCTGGTCAGAGCCTTCGGCGCGGGCGAGTCCGCCAGTCTCGGGCACGCGCTGGAGAGCATCAAGAAGTTCGCCGTGGACTCGCCCGACCGGGCCCGCTACGAGACGCTCATCGCCGAGATCGAGGAGGCCGGAGGCTTCACCGGAACCGACGGATGGCACACGCCCGGCGAGCTGTTCATGTCGCACGAAGGGCTGCTCCTGGACTACGAATCGGCGCTGACCAGGACCGATTCGAGCACCGGCAGGCCGTACGCCACCTCGGGACATCTGCTGTGGATCGGTGAGCGGACCCGGCAGCTCGACGGGGCGCACGTGGAGTACTTCTCCGGCATCAGCAACCCGATCGCGGTCAAGATCGGACCGACCGTCGACCAGGACGAACTGCTGCGTCTGATCGACCGGCTGGACCCGGAGCGCGAGCCGGGCAGGCTCACCCTCGTCGTCAGAATGGGCGCCGCAAAGGTGCGCGCCGTTTTGCCCGGCCTGGTCGAGCGGGTCAGGGCCGAGGGTCTGCCGGTCGCATGGGTGTCCGACCCGATGCACGGCAACACGATCAGCGCGCCGTGCGGGCGCAAGACCCGCAGGTTCGACGACATCCTCGACGAACTGTCCGGGTTCTTCGAGGTGGTCGGCGGACTCGGCGCGCACCCCGGCGGCGTACACCTGGAGCTGACCGGTGACGATGTGGCCGAGTGCGTCGGCGGCGGCGCGGGGCTCACCTTCGACGATCTGCCCGCGCGCTACCGGTCGGTCTGCGACCCCCGGCTGAACCGCGAGCAGTCGCTCGACCTCGCGTTCCGGCTCACCGACCTTGTCAACGCACGGACCTTCGGGTGACCGGTACCGCTGGGGTCAGCACCGTGGCGGAGCAGGTGGCCGCCACGGAGCTGACCCATCTGTGGCTGCTGCCCGAGCATGCCGTCGATTCCTTCGCCGGGGAGCTGGGCGGCACCCGTCTGCTCACCCAGGACGAACAGGCCCGGATGGACCGGCTGTTGACGGCTCCGCTGAGGAGGCGGTTCCTGGCCCGCAGGCTGCTGTGCCGCTATGCGCTCAGCGACCGCACGGGCCGGCCACTGGACCGGTGGCGCTTCACGGCCGGACCGCACGGGCGGCCCGAGGCCGAACCGGACGAGGACGGTGTGCGCTTCAGCCTCTCCCACACCGAGGGGCTCATCGTCTGCGCGGTCACGCAGGGGCGCGTCTGCGGAGTCGATGTGGAGCGGCTCCCCACCACCTCCGAAACGGCCGACTACGTGAGCCGCTACTTCGCCGCCGACGAGCGCGCGGAGCTGGCCGCTCTCACCCCCGCCGGGCGCATCGTCCGGGGCAGCGAGCTGTGGGTGCTCAAAGAGGCGTACCTCAAAGCTCTCGGCACCGGTCTGCACCGGAGCCTCGACGGATTCTCCTTCGCCGCGCAGGCGGGGGGAACAGCGAGACGGATCACCGTCAACGACCCCGGGCAGCGAGGGAGATCCGGCGACGGCTGGTCCTTCGAGCTGCTCCACCCCGGCCCCGAGCACATCCTCGCCATCGCCGTCGAGGGTCCGCACCCCGGTGCACTGCAACGGACCGAGTTATCCGGCATTTAGCGCAGACAGCGCAGAGATTGGAATCCCCCATGAACCGAGAACTGCACATGAGCGTTGCCCTCTTCCCCGGGCAGGGCGCCTACCGGCCCGGCACTCTCGCGGGGTTCTGGGAGCGCGGCGACGACACCGTACGCGACACCTACGAAGAGGTGGACGCGGTCGCCAAGGAGAAGCTCGGCCGCGATGTGTCGTCGACGGTCTTCCGGCCCTCGCCGCCCAGCCCCGCCGTCCTGCTGGCGTCCGCCCCGGACACCCTGCAACTGGCAGTCTTCACCACCTCCGTCGCCACCCACCGCCTGCTCGCCGATCGTGGCGCGCAGGCTTCCGTGCACCTCGGTCACAGCCTGGGCGAGCTGGCCGCGCTGACCTGCGCGGGCGCCTACGACCTGGCGGATGCAGCGGCGGTGCTGTGCGAGCGGATCTCCGTGCTGCGCGAGCACGACCGCAGCGGCGGTGCGATGCTCGCGCTCGGCTGCGGGCGTGAGCGTGCCGAACGCGTCGTGGCCTTGATCGACCACCCCGACCTGGTCCTCGCCGTCGACAACAGCGCGGCCCAGGCCGTCGTCTCCGGACCCGCGGACGCCATCGCCACGGCAGCGGCGATCGCCGCGCAGCTCGGCATCAACTCCACTCAGCTGCGCTCCCCGCACCCGTTCCACAACCCGCTGCTGGCCGAAGCGCGGCGTCAACTCGCCGTCCGTATCGCGTCGTTCCGCACCCGTCCGCTCACGGTCCCGGTGTACTCGCCGATCCTGGGCCGCTTCTACCGCGACGGGGACGACCTCGCCGAACTGCTGGCGCTGCACCTGGTGACGCCGGTCGACTTCCGTACGTCGATCACCGCACTGCATGACGCCGGTGCGCGGGAGTTCGTGGAGACAGGCGCGGGGCGCGTGCTGACCGCGCTGGTCACGGAGGCCCTTCCCGGGGTGCATGCGGTGGCGCCGCTGGCGGGCCGCGACGACGAGGCGGGCCTGGCGAAGGCGGCCGACGCGCTGCGGGATCCGCTGAGCGCGGGCGCGGTGGCGGTGGCGCAGACGGCCCCGGTGACGGCGGTGGTGCCGGTCGAGGCCCCCGCACCGAGTGCCCCGGCACCCATGGGCCGCACCGAACTGACCTCCCAGGTCCGGGCCTTGTACGCCGAGGCGATGGAGTACCCCGACGAGGTCTTCACCGACGACGTGCTGCTTGAGGCGGACCTCGGGATCGACTCGGTCAAGCAGACCGAACTGATGAGCAGGCTCGGTGAGCGCTTCGGGCTCGGCGCTCCGCCGGCCGGACTGCGAGTGGCGGACTACGACACCTTCGGCAAGGTCGTCGACTTCGTGGCCGCCGGGATCGCCCCGTGAGCCAGCACCACCCCACAACAGGTGGGGACTTGGAGTTCTCCGGGCGGATCGCTCTTGTCACCGGCGGCGCCGGAAGTGTGGGCCGGGTGATCGTCGAGCGGCTCGCCGAGCGCGGCGCCACGGTCCTGCTCAACTGCTTCCACTCGTACGACTCCGCCAAGGAACAGGCCCACGGCCTGGTCGAACGCGGCCTCGACGTCCGGGTGGTGCGGGCCTCGGTGGCCCGCCCCGGCCAGGTCGAGCGGATGTTCGCGGAGATCGGCGAGGAGCACGGCCGACTCGACATCCTGGTCAACAACGCGGCGGCGGGCTCCTTCGTCTCCTTCGACGAGATCACCGAGGACCTCCTCGACCGGACCTACGCCACGAACGTCAAGGGCCCCCTGTGGTGCGCCCGGTACGCCCGCCCCCTGCTCGCCGCGGCGCGGGGGCGCGGTGGCTCGGTGGTCAACGTCTCGTCGCTGGGCGCGGTCACCACTCCGGCCAACTATCTGCCGGTCGGCGTTTCCAAGGCTGCCCTGGAGGCGCTGACCCGCTATCTGGCGGCCGAGCTGGCCGGGGACCGGATCCGGGTGAACGCCGCGTCGTGCGGCCTGATCGACAACCCGGTCGGCCAGATGTTTCCGGACTTCACGGGCGTGAGCGCCAATACGGTCGCGGCCACGCCGCTGTCCCGCCTGGGCCGCCCGGAGGATCTGGCCGAGGTCGTGCTGTTCCTGGCCTCGGAACGCTCTGGCTGGGTCACGGGTCAGACGGTCCTGGCGGACGGCGGCCTGACACTGCTCAGGTCGGCGATGTCCCCGACACCGGAGACGGCCGTCTCGGCCGCATCGGAGACGACCACTTCGGCCACGTCAGCCCCCTCGACACCCTCGGCCGTTGAGCCCCAGGCCGGGCTCATGGCCGCAACCCGGCCCAGCGTTGCGGGCGAGCCCCGCATCGAGACCCGGGCCGATCTTGTGGGCCGGGCTTCGGCCGAGGCATGGGCCGATGTCGTGGCGGACGCCGTGATAGAGCCCGAGACCGCACCGGCCGACGTGGCGGCGCTTGCCGATGTGCCGGAGGATTCCGGACGGTCCGGGACCGAGTTGGCGGCGCGCCGACCGGGCGCGGAGCCGGTTGCGGCCGACGAGGCAGCCCCCTCCTCGCGCCGCGAGGACGGGACCGCCGACGAGGCCGACCCCATCGCCGTCGTCGGCATGGGCATGGCCGTCCCCGGCGCCTCGTCCCCCGAGGAGTTCTGGCGACTCCTCCTGGACGGCGCCGAGCTCTTCGTCGACGCTCCCGCCGACCGCTGGGACATCGCACGCTTCCATGCCACCGACCGCGGCGCCCCGGACAAGACGTATCAGCGCCGTTCCGGCTTCATCACCGATTTCCGCCCGCACGAGCGGCTGCGCGCGGAGGGTCTGGCCGATGCCGGTCTCGATCACACCGCGCTCTGGCTGCGGCACAGCCTCCACCAGGCGCTCGACGGTGTGCGACGACACGAGCAGGACCGGTTCTCCTTCTGTGTCGGCTACACCCCGGACGGCAGCCAGCACTTGGAGGAGGCTTTCGTCCTGCGCTCCTCGCTGGACACCCTGGCCGAGGACGGCGACGACGCCGTCGACGGCCCGATCGGGGACGCGCTGCGGCGGCGCTTCAGCCGCGGCGACGACCCGTCGGCCTCGTATCTGCCCCACCGCATCGGCCAGGACGCCATGGCGGGCATCCTGCCGCCCGCCACCCGGCTGCACATGGTGGACACCGCCTGTTCCTCCTCGCTCTACGCGATGGATCTCGGCGTACGCGATCTGCTCTCCGGACGCAGCGACATCGCCGTGTGCGGCGGTTCCTTCGCGCTGGCGCCCAGCGGCTCCATTCTGTTCGCCAAGCTCAACGGCCTCTCGGCGGGCGGTGCAGTACGCGCCCTGGACGCGGGCGCGGACGGTGCGCTGTTCTCGGACGGCGCCGGGCTCGTGGTGCTCAAGCGGCTCTCCCGCGCCCGCGCCGACGGCGACCAGGTGCTGGGCATCGTCTCGGCGATCGGTCTCTCGGCCGACGGCCGCGGCAAGGCGATCTACGCCCCCGCCCGCGCCGGTCAGGAGCTCGCCATCGAGCGGGCCTTCGACCGCAGCGGGCTCGGCCCGGACGACGTGGACTGGATCGTCGCCCACGCCACCGGCACCCCGGCGGGCGACGAGGCGGAGTTCACCAGCCTCGGCCAGCGCTACGCCGGTGACCGCAAGACCCTGGTGACCTCCAACAAGTCCCTGGTCGGGCACTGCGGTTGGGCCGCCGGCGTGGTCTCGGTCATCCACACCCTGCTCGCCCTGCGGCACGGCACGATCCCCGCGCAGTACCGCTTCGAGCGGCTGCCGGACGCTCTCGTGGGCCAGGCGGAAGGGCTCACGGTTCCGGAGCAGCCGGTGCCGTGGCCCGCCAGTGCGGAGCGCCCGCGCCGTGCGGCCGTCTCCGGCTTCGGGTTCGGCGGCACCAATGCCCACATGATCATCTCCGAGGACCACCGGGGCACCCGGTCCGGCCACCCCGCCGCGCTGCCCGCCCCGGTCGGCGAGGATCTCGTCCTGGTCGGCTGGTCGTCCCACCAGCCCGGCAGCCCCGATGCGGATGCGGTCGCGGCCTGGGCGGCCGGTACCGGCCAGGATCCCGAGCCGTCGTTCGGGACCACCTATCCGGTGCCGCCGTTCCAGCAGTTGCGTATGCCGCCGCCCACGGCACGTGCCACGGACCGTACGCAGCTGATGATGGTGCGCTGCATGCAGGAACTGGACAAAGCGGTACGTCAGTTGTGCCTGGACAACCACAAGACCACCGGAGTCGTGGTCGGGCACACCGGCGCCACCCGTAACGCCCTCCTCTACAAGACGCGTGCCTATCTCGACGAGATCGGCCATGCGGTGGCCGGTGCCGACGAGCGGGCCACGACGGCGAAGTTCCTCCAGCGGCTCGAAGAGCGGGCCACCGGCCTGATCGCCGCGCCGACCGAGGACTCGTTCCCGGGCGAGATGCCCAATGTCATCGCCGCCAGGCTGTCGAACTACTTCGACCTCCGCGGCCTCAACATCACGGTCGACGCGGGCGAGGCCTCACTCATCGAGGCATTCGACGTGGCGGGCTCCTACCTCGACTTCCGGGAGATCGATGTCGCCCTGGTGGCCGGGGTCAACGGAACGGCGCTGCCCGGCTGGAACGACACCGCGGGACGGAACGCCATCGAGGGCGCCTTCCTGTTCGTCGTGACCCGCAGGTCGCTCGCCGAGGAGGCCGGTCTGCCCGTGCTGGCCGTCATGGAAAGGAGCGTGGGAGTGTGAGTGCCCCGCGTCAGGGTTCCACCACCCTGCTGGGCGCCGAGGGCGCCCGTGAACTGATCGCGTTCCTCACGGCCCCCGCGCCGGCCGGGACCGCGGTGATCGAACGCGCCGTACAGGACGGCGGCCCGCTCCACCGGCTGCAGCTGCACCACCCGGAGGCTGCTCAGGCCGCGGCGCCCGTCCCGGCCGCGGTCCCCGCACCCCGTATGGCGGCCGCTCCAACACCCCGGACCCGCACCGAACCGGCGGCCCCGGCCGAGCCCCATCTCCTCGACCGGCACGTCCTCAGGCTGGCTCCCGCGCCCCGTACCGCCGCCCGCGCCGACGGACCCGTACCGCCACTCTTCCCGTCCGGCACCGCCGTCCTGACGCATCGTCAATCAGTACTGGACCGCATGCGGCTGCCCAGCGACAGCATCCTGCTCCAGGACGACGACACCCTCGAGGCCGACGTCCTGCGCGCCCGGCCCCGGCATGTGCGGGTCCTGGTCGACCTGTCTTCCGAGGACCGGGACACCGGGCCGTCGGACCGCCTGCTCCACCTGCACGACGCGGTCTTCCGTACCGCCAAGGCCTGTGCCGAACTCACCGAGCGGCCCGAGTCGTTCGTCGTGCTCGTCCTCGGCGGCATCGACACGGTGAGGGTGCCGCACCCGTGCACCGGCCTGTTCACCGGGTTCGCGAAGAGCCTGGCGCTCGAATGGCCGGACTCCGCGGTGGTCGCCGTCGTCCACGAGGCCACCGACCTCGCGTCCGCCGAGCCGGACGCCGCGGCCGAAGCCGTGGCCGAACAGCTGCTGCCTGTCGTCTCCTTCGCGGGGGGCACCCGTCTGCTGTGGCGGGCGGCCCCGGATCCGGGCGAGACCAGGGCCCAGCGACCCGGACCGGACAGCGGAACCACGGAGTACACCGTCGTCGCAGCCGGCGGCGGACGCGGCATCGGCGCCGAGCTCCTCGCCGCGCTGGCCCGCCGCGAGCGCCCCCGCCTCCATGTCATCGGCTCCACCCGTCTCGACGCGGTCACCACGGCCGAGGCCGACCTGACCCGCAAGGACTTCATCCGCACCCGGACGACAGGTCCCGACCGGCTCACCGTGCGCGAGGCGAACGCCGCCTTCGACCGGCTCTCCGCCGCCCGCGAGGTCACGGCGAACCTGAAGACCCTCGAAGAGATCTGCGGGAGCGGCCGGGTCACGTACCACGCCTGCGATCTCCGGGACCGCACAGCCGTGGACGAGGTCGTCCAGCAGATCACCGACGGTGGCCGCGTCGACCTGCTGCTCAATATCGCCGGAACCAACCGTGCCGCCTCGGTGGACCAGAAGAGCCTCGGCGACTTCCGTACCGTCCGCGACCTGAAGGTGCGTACGTACGCCAATCTCAAGGCCGCCTTCGGGAGCAGCCGGCCGCGACGCTGGTGCAACTTCGGCTCCTTCGTCGGGTTCACCGGGCAGACGGGCGAGACCGACTACGGCGCGGCGAACGACTACTTCAACACCGCGGCTCTGTACAGCACTTCGCGCGGCGTACGGGAGTTCACCATCGGCTGGACCCTGTGGCGGGACGTCGGCCTCGGCGCGACGCCCATCATGCGGACGTTCCTGGCGAAGAGCGCGCAGTTCACCGCCATGCCCACGGCCGAGGGGATCGACCACTTCCTGCACGAGCTCGACCAGCCCGAGCACACGCCGGTCACGGTCCTGTTCGGAGACCCGGAACGAGCCGCCATCGAAGCGGCCGCCCCCGGCTATCTGGACTTCTGCCGCACTACTCCAACGATCCCGGCTCTCCCGGACTTCTTCGTCGACGACATCGTCGACCGTGCTCCCGACCGGCTCACCGTCGTCCGCACCTTCAACCAGGACCGGGACGCCTACCTCCACGAACACGTGGTCAACGGCTTCCCGACACTGCCCGGCACCTTCGTGCCCGAACTCGCCGCCCAGGCCGCCATGCACCTCGTACCCGGCCGTGTCCCGGTCGTCTTCGAGGACATCCGGCTCGACTCCTTCCTGCGCGTCTACAAGCCGGGCCGCGACGAGACCAAACGCATCAAGGCCCACCTCGTCAGCCACGGACCGCAGGAGTCCGTCGTCGACATCGAGGTGACCGGTGACGTCCTGGCGCCGGGCGGGCGGCTGCTCGTGAAGGACCGCCGCCACTTCTCCGCCCGCGTACGGCTGCGCGACGAGCATGTCGCACCGCCGCGCTGGGACCACTGGGACGACCAGGGCGCCGAGCGCATGGCCGACCCGTACCACGTGCCCAATCCGGCGGTGCTGCTCAGCGGAGTCTTCGTCTCCACCGCCGACACCCGTACGCATCCCAACGGCCGACGCGCTCGCTACGTACCCGACCGGCCCGGCATCGAGCGATGGTTCTCCTCACTCGTCGTCCCGTCCGTCCTCCTGGACGGCCTGGCCCGCGTCTCGGTCCT
Organism: Streptomyces sp. NPDC005408; assembly: GCF_040606445.1. Taxonomy (NCBI): domain Bacteria; kingdom Bacillati; phylum Actinomycetota; class Actinomycetes; order Kitasatosporales; family Streptomycetaceae; genus Streptomyces; species Streptomyces sp. NPDC005408. Next base: position 217,863 of record NZ_JBEXEX010000001.1, read on the forward strand.
GGACCGCAGCGACGGCGACTGGACCCCGCTGGCCGTGCCGCGCACCATCCGCCGTATCGATCTGTACGGCGGCCACACCGACGCCACACTCGCCGCCGCGGGCACCCCGGTCGAGCTCTACTCCCTGCCCTCGCGTCTCGATCTCGAGAGCGAGGAGGACAACCGGGCCCTCGCGGTCACCGCTGACGGAGACGTCGTACTCCAGATCAAGGACATGACCGGCGTCGTGCTCGGCCATGTGAACCAGTCCACCGGCGAGTACCGCGAGCGCCGGCGCCCTGCCGAGGAGGCAACAGCGTGACCGAGGAAAACGTGAAGAAGGGCGTCTGCCCGGTGACCGGTGCCGGGGCCAGGCAGGTCGAGGGGCCCACGGGCTTCCCGATGTCCTCGCCGATCATCTCCACCGTGCGGTACGCCGCCGATCCGCCGGGATTCTCGCTGCGTGCCCAGAAGGATCACGGCACCGTCGTCAAGATCCCGATCCTGCCCCACAATCCGACGGTCCAGCTCTCCTCGCCCGAGGCGATCCGGCGCGTCCTCCAGGGCAACGCCGACAACTACTCGCGCGGCGCCTACTACGAGGCGTTCGAGCTGTTCATGGGCAGGGGGCTGCTCACCCTGGACGACGGCGACTGGCGCGGCCACCGCAAGGTCGTCAATCCCGCCTTCACCCCGAACGCGATCGCCGCACGCGCGGCCGAGTCGGATGCGGCCGTCGCCGATCTGCTCGACCGCTGGGCGGAACACGCCAGGGCGGGCCGCTCGTTCGACCTGTTCACCGAGTCCATGAAGCTGACCTGCCGGGTGATGGGCCATGCCCTGGTCGGCAAGGATCTGTCGCAGGACGGCGGCGAGTTCGCCGAAGCGGTGTCCGTCGCCCTGGAGGCGATCTTCAAGAACGTCGGCTCGGTGGACAAGGCGATCCCCTCGTTCATCCCGACTCCGTACCGCCGCAGGGTGGCCAGGGCACGGCGCACCTTGGAACGGGTCATCGCGGAGGCCGCCACGAACGTCGACCTCGGCGTGGGCGGCGAAGTGGCCACCCTCATCCGGGAGTCCGACCTGCCCGACGACGCCCTCTGGGCGGACCTGGTGACCCTCTTCCTCGCGGGCGTCGAGACCACGGCACTCTCCCTGTCATGGACGCTCTACGAAATCGCCCGCGACCCGGCGGCCCGCGACCGTCTGGAGGAGGAGACGGACCGTGTCCTCGGCGGCCGGATGCCCGTCACCACGGACCTGGGCGAACTCCCGTACGCCGGGATGGTCGTGGACGAAGGGCTGCGGATGCACCCGCCGGTCTGGCAGTTCACGCGCGAGGCGATCGAGGACGACGTGCTCGCCGACCATCACATTCCTGCGGGCACGCCCCTGCTCGTCTCCGTGTACGGGGCGCACTACAACCCGGAGCAGTGGGAGGACCCCGAGCGCTTCGACCCGGAGAGGTTCCGGCCGGGCAGTGCGCCCAGCCAGGACCGCTCGGCCTATCTGCCCTTCGGCGGCGGGCGCCGCCAGTGCATCGGCAAGAAGATGGGGCTCGCGCTGCTCCAGCAGGCGGTCGCCGCGGCGTGTGGCCGGTTCCGGCTCACGCTCGCGCGCGACGACGCCTCTTCGGGCGCGTTCATCACGCTGTTCCCCAAGGGCGGTATCCATGTGATGGCCGAGGAGCGGCACCGATGACGACCACTGGTCCACCGGCCGCGAATCTGTGGCCGGCGATCCGCCCGCACCTCTCCTCTTTCGACCCGGACGCCTTCGTGCGGCCGGTGGACCGGTTCATCTGGGAGCCGGTCCATGTCCCGCACACCGGGCCGCAGGAGGCCCGTCCGCTCTCCGGCCGCCGGCTGCTGCTCGTCGGCGAGTCGGCGGGCCTGGTCGGCGCCGTGGCCGACGAGCTGGGCGAGCGCGGCGCGCTGGTCGTACGCTCCGATCCCGATACGCAGCTGCGTGCGGACGGCTGGGACGGCATCGTCGACCTCAACGTCACGGGCGAGACGTACGAACTGGGCGACACCACCTGGCGGTCGGCGCTCGCGCGCACCACCGAGGCCGTGCGCAGCGCGTATCAGCAGTGGGCCACGGAGCCGCGGTTCGGCCGCCACGTCTATCTCGCCGTCACCCATCTCGGCGGGCACGCGGGCCACGGCGAGGGGCAGGTGCCGCAGCCCCTGGGCGGTATCTGGGCCGGTTTCGCCAAGTGTCTGCCGCGCGAACTGCCCGCCGCCGGGATCGTTGTCGTGGATCTGGACCGTGCGGACGCGGAGGCGATCGCCGACGCCGTGGAGCGCGAGTACATCCGTCCCGGGCACTTCGAGGTCGGCTACCGGGCCGGCCGCCGCCATGTGCTGGTCGGCCGTCCGGCTCCTCTCGGCCCGCCGGGCGAGCGGCCGCCCGGCCCCGACGACACCGTCCTGATCACGGGCGGCGCACGCGGTGTCGGCTTCGCGGCGGCCCGCGCCTTCGCCGAGTCCTTCGGCTGCCGCGTCGTGGTCACGGGCCGCGGCGAGCGTCCGGCGGCGGACGAGGTGAGTTCCCTGGACGACGAGGAGTTCGCCGCCTGGCGCCGCCGACGGCTCTCCGGTGCCCGTACACCGCAGGAACTCGCCACGGCCCGCCGCGAGATCAGGCGCGCGGACGAGGACCGCACCGTCCACCACAACCTCACGGGGGCCGCGGCGGACGGGCTGCGCATCGACTATCTGCGCTGCGACTGCACCGACGCCGAGCAGGTGGAGCAGGCCTTTGCCGCGCTCGGCGACGGCCCGCAGTTCGTGATCCACAACGCCGGGATCGACGATCCGGTCCGTTTCGACCGCAAGTCCGCGGACAGCGTGGTGCGTACGGTCGACGTCAAGGTCACCGGCTTCGCCAACCTGGTCGCCGCGATCCTCGCCCGCCCCGAACGACGCGACCGGCTGCGTCTGTTGAGCAATGTCGGTTCGCTGGCCGGCCGCATGGGCGGAATGGTCGGCCAGATCGACTACGCGGCGGGCAACGAGGCCCTGGCCCGCCTCGGCTTCTGGGCGCGCGACAACCTGGGCCTGCCGGTGCAGACGCTGTGCTGGCCGACCTGGGAGCGGCTCGGCGTGATCGCGAACTACTCCGCCGCCGTCCGCTATGTCTCCACGCTCGACCCGGCGGAGGGCGCGCGGCGCTGGACCGAGGAACTGGCGTCCGGCCACACCGACGAGGCCGTGTTCCTCGGCAGGATCGGCGCGGTGCTCGCCCCCGGCCAGCTCCGCGGCTTCGGCATGCTCACCGGCCACCCCGATCTGCCGCGCCTCCACGCGCTCGACCATCACCTCGGTGATGTCGAGGAGTACGAGATCTTCCGCTCACTGCGCACCACGCTGCGTCTGAACTCCCGGCAGCATCCGTGTCTGTCGGACGTACGCGTCGGCTCGGCACCCGCCGTCCCCGTCAGCGTCGTTCTGGAACACGCGGTGGCGGCGGGCGACTGGGTGGTGCCGGAAGGCTGGCCCCTGCTGCATCTGCGCGAGCTGCGCGATCTCCATGTACGCCTCGACGGGCTGCGGTTCACCGGTGGGCATCTCGATCTGCACCGCGAGGCGCACGGCGGCTACACCGACGGCGAGTGGTGCGTCGACGTGACCATTCGCGACCGGGACGGCGCGGACATCGCGTCGGTCACGCTCGTCTACGGTGCCGAGCCCGCCGGGCGGAGCGAAGTTCCGGACGACGACGGGAGCGGCAACTGGCCCACGGAACAGGCTGGTTGGCTGCGCTGGTCCGGAGTGGTCTTCCCGGATGCAGCGGCCGCGACGGCAGGCGGCGGGCTGCGGCTCGATCTCGCGCCCGTACTGCCCGCCGATCTGTGGACGGTGCCCTTCCCACCCGATCCGACCGTCGCACCGGCGGCCGTCGAGGCGATTGTCCGCGAGACGGACTGCCGGACGGTGCGGGACGCAGCCGGGATGCTGACGATCCGCCGGCTGGTGCTCTGCCCGGGCGCACAGCGCGTCGAGCGCCTGTATGCCACGGCCGGTCTGGATCGCTGGACGGGGACCCGTCAGGGAGTTGGCGTACTGCTCGCCGAGGGCGTCGGTCTGACGGGATGAGCCCGACCCGGGGCGGCGGACGGTACGCACATGCGCGTCGCCCCGGGGCCGGTCAACGAGGCAGGCTCATTCGGGGTCGGGGCGCCAGCCGGAGACGACGGCGCGCAGGGTGGCTTCGTAGCAGTCGCCGATGTCCAGACCGGGGGGCTCGTTGCCGGACAGCTCCAGCGATACCAGCCCGTGGGCGGAGCCCCAGCAGGACAGCGCGATGACCTCGGCCGGGGCGTCGGACTTGAACTGGCCGGCCTTCTGCCCTCGGACCACCGCGTCCACGAGCGGCTGAATGGTGTCTCCGACCTCGCTCTTGCGCTCGTCCGTCGGCTCGTACTCGACGGTGCGGTCGGCGAACAGGATCGCGTACAAATGCGGGTTTGCGAGTGCGTACTCGCGATAGGCGACGCCGAGCCGAATCACATCGTTGGCGGGATCGTCGCTCGAATCGACGGTGGCCAGACGCGCGACAAAGAGCCGAGCCGCCTCCCGATAGAGGCTGTCGAGCAAACCAGCCTTGTTCCCGAACAGCGAATAGACCGCCGTGGTCGAGGTCTTCACATCGGCTGCGAGCCGACGCAGGCTCAGCGCCGCGGTACCCCGGTCGAAGACCGTGGCGGCGGCGCGGTTGATCAGCCTGAGTCGGAGTGCTTCGTCGTAAGTCTTGAGCCTGGCCATACGTGAAATGTACCGCAACAGTGTTTTACAAGATGGCCCGCTCTGCGTAGACACGGCACGCTTCACTCATCCCGAGGAAATCACCTCTACCGTTTACGCAGGTCAAGGGCCACTTACTCGTGCTCGCGACTCGCCCACACCACCCATCTCCTCCCGGAAGACGATTGATAACGGTGTTACTGTTGCCGTACCGTCGAGGCCAGGCAAGGCAACCTGCGCTCGCTGACGATCTAGGGAGAACGTGATGTTCGAGGGGTTGGGGCGGTTCATTCACCGGGGGCGCAAGCCTCTGCTGATCTTCACGCTGTTGTTCGCCGTACTGTCCGGGGTCTATGGGGTCGGCGTCTTCGGCGACATGAAACCGGGCGGCTTCGAAGACCCGAAGTCGGAGAGCCGCCACGCGGCCCTCCTCGCCGAGAAGGCATTTCCTCAGCGGGCGCCCGACGCGGTCGTGGTCTACCGCAACGACGATCTGACCGTGGACGATCCGGCCTTCCAGAAGGCGGTCACCGACAAGGTGAACTCACTGCCGCGCTCGGTGGTCACCGGGTCGGCCCACTTCTGGATGACCAAGATGCCGGAGCAGGTGAGCCGGGACCGGCACGCGACCTATGTCGCGATGAACCTGCACGGCAGCGACGACAACATCAAGGAAGAGTCCTACAAGGCGATCAAGGACAAGCTGGATGTGCCGGGCTTCAAGACCCTGCGCGGCGGCCCGGTCCCGACGGGCCATCAGGCCGGCGAGGAGATCGGCGAGGACCTCGGTGCCGCTGAGGGCTTCTCCTTCCCCGTGCTCTTCCTGTTCCTGGTGCTCGTGTTCGGCGGACTGGCCGCGGCCAGCCTTCCGCTCCTCGTCGGCGGTCTCTCCATCCTCGGATCCATGGCGGTCCTGCGGGTGATCGCGCAGTTCACCGATGTCTCGGTGTTCGCGATGAGCCTGGTCACCGTTCTCGGTCTCGCGGTCGCCATCGACTACGGCCTGCTGATCGTCAGCCGCTACCGGGAGGAACTGGACCGGGGCCGCACCGGATCGGACGCCCTCTCGCGCACCGTCGCCACCGCCGGACGCACGGTGGTCGTCTCCGGAATCACGGTCGCGGTGGCCCTGTTCGGAATGACCTTCTTCCCCTTCGCCTTCCTGAAGTCCATGGCGTACGGCGGTGTGGCCGCGGTCGTCCTGTCCGTCTTCTTCTCGATCATCGCGCTGCCCGCGGCCCTGGCGGTCATGGGGCCGAAGGTCAACGCCCTGTCCCTGCGCCGCAAGAAGCGTGCTGCGCGGACACCGGCGCCGGCCGATGGCGAGGGTGCCTGGTACAGGCTGGCCCATGGTCTGATGCGCCGCCCGGTGGCGATCACGGTGGTCACGCTGGGCGTGCTGATCGCTCTCGCCTCGCCGTTCCTGCGGATCGACTTCGGCGCCAATGACGCACGGCAGCTCCCCAACACCGCGGAGGGCCGCCAGGTTCACAACATGCTGGAGAAGGACTTCGACGGCGACGGCGTGAAGTCCATCGACTCGCTGCTGACGCTGGCGGGCGACGCCACGTCCAAGGAGCAGGGCGCAGCGCTCCAGGCGTACGCCGACAAGCTCGGCAAGGTGCCCGGCGCGAAGGGCGCGCAGATCACCGGAGCCGAGGGCACGACCGCGCGGGTCTCGGTGAAGTTCGACGGTGTCGCCGTCTCCAGCCCGGCCCGGGACCTGGTGAACGATCTGCGTGAGGTGACGCCCCCGCCGGGCTCCAAGGCGTACTTCGGCGGTGAGACCGCGGTGTTCGACGACACGCTCGACGCGCTCGCCGACACGCTGCCGATGATGCTGCTCTACATCGCCGTCGCGACGTACATCCTGCTGTTCCTGGCCTTCGGCTCGGTGCTGCTGCCGCTGAAGGCGATCGCGATGAACCTGCTGTCGCTCTCGGCGACCTTCGGAATCCTGGTGTGGATCTTCCAGGACGGGCACCTCGCCGATGTGATCGGCTTCGATCCCACGGGCAACATCGAGCCCAACATGCCGATCATGCTGTTCGCGCTGATCTTCGGACTCTCCATGGACTACGAGGTGTTCCTGGTGTCCAGGATCCGGGAGCAGTACGACCTGCTGGGCGAGCCCACCGCCGCGGTGGCCACCGGACTGCAGAGCATCGGCAGGCTCATCGCCAGCGCCGCGCTGCTGATGTGCGTGCCGCTCGCGGCCATGGCGACCAGCGGTGTGCTGACCATGACGCTGTTCGGTGTGGGCATGGTGATCGCGATCCTGCTGGATGTGTTCGTGGTGCGGATCCTGCTGGTGCCGGCCGTCATGAAGCTGATGGGCCGGGCCAGTTGGTGGGCTCCGGGCCCGCTGCAGAAGCTGTACTCCAAGTACGGCATCAAGGAGGGCGACGGGGTCGAGGCTCCGGACTCCACCGAGCGTGTGCCCGTTCCGAGTTGATCCGCTCCCTATCGCTCCCGGGCCGAAGTGCCGTATCCCCCACGGCACTTCGGCCCGGGCCCGGCCTTCGGCCGTCCGCGCCGGTCACGGGTGATGTCCGGCACTACATAACCCCTCTCAACGCTTGACGCACCAAGTCGCGCGTCGGGTACAGTCATTCCATCTATTAGACACCGTCTAACTGAGGCTCTGGAGGACCGGATGGCCGCGGAAAAGGCCGCACTTGGCGAGATTCTTCGCCCGATCAAGGGACGGCTACGGCTGGCCGTCGCCGCCCAGGCCGTCTCGGCGGCCGCCGGCGTCGTCCCCTTCATCGCCATCGCAGAACTGGGCCGGGTGCTGCTCGACAACGAGCCCGACCGTTCGAGCGATGCCTGGACCATCACCGCGATCGGCGCGGGCGCCCTGCTGGTGCGGCTGATCTTTCTGCTGGCATCGGGCGCCATCTCCCACTTCGCGGACAACGAACTGCAGCTGCACATCAGGCGCAGCCTGGTGGACCGGCTCGGCCGGTTGCCGCTGGGCTGGTTCAGCGCCCGCAACTCCGGCTCGGTGAAGAAGGCCGTGCAGGACGACGTGGACGCGATGCACCACATGATCGCCCACTCGGTGCTCGACATGACGGCCGCGACGGTCGTCCCCGTCACCTCGCTGGCGTATCTGTTCTGGGTCGACTGGCAGATGACCCTGGTGACGATCGCCCCGCTGGTCATCGGGCTCAGTCTGTACAGCATCACGATGGCCGGGATGGCCAGCCATCTGCCCGAGTACGACAAGGCGATGGAGCGGATCAACGGCAGTGCCGTCGAATTCGTGCAGGGCATCGCGGTGGTCAAGACCTTCGGCCAGACCCGCCGGGCGCACCAGCAGTTCGGCGCGGCGGCCGACGACTTCTCGTCGTTCTTCCTCTCCTGGGTCCGCTCCACGCTGAACTCCAAGGCCGCGGCCGAGATCGTGCTGTCCCCGATCGCCGTACTGGTGGCGGTCCTCACCGGCGGCGCGGTGTTCGTGACGAACGACTGGATCGCCGCCGTGGATCTGCTGCCGTTCGCCCTGCTCGGCATCGGCCTCACCGCGCCGGTGCTCGCCCTGTTCTACGTCAGCTACGAACTGCGCTTCGCCAAGGCCGCCGCCGAGCGCGTCAGCGAGATCCTCGCCACCGACGAACTCCCGGTCTCCGAGGCGCCGCGCACCCCGTCCGGGAACCACGTCAGCTACAAGGACGTGCGGTTCTCCTACGACGGCAAGAAGGAAGCCGTCGCGGGAGTCGATCTGGAGCTGGCGCCGGGCACGGTCACGGCCCTGGTCGGGCCCTCGGGTTCGGGCAAGAGCACCCTGGCCACCCTGCTTCCGCGCTTCGGCGACGTGACCGGCGGCTCCATCAGCATCGGCGGCGTCGACATCAGGGAACTGGCCCTGGAAGACCTGTACAGCCGGGTCGCGTTCGTCTTCCAGGACGTCAGGCTGACCCAGGACACGGTCGCCGAGAACATCCGGATGGCACGGCCCGACGCCGATCTGTCCGAGGTCAAGGCCGCGGCCCGCGCTGCGTGCGTCCACGACGAGATCGAGGCGCTGCCGCGCGGCTACGACTCCGTGATCGGTGAGGACGCACGGTTCTCCGGCGGCCAGGCGCAGCGCGTCTCGATCGCCCGGGCCCTGCTGGCCGACACCCCGGTCATCGTGCTCGACGAGGCGGCCGCCTTCGCCGACCCGCAGTCCGAGGCCAAGGTGCAGGACGCACTCTCGGAGCTGACCCGGGGCAAGATCGTGCTGCTGATCGCCCACCGGCTGTCGACGGTGGTCGACGCGGACGTGATCGCGGTGCTCGACGACGGACAGATCGTCGAGCGGGGCACCCACCCGGAACTGGTCGCCCGGGGCGGCAGGTTCGCGCGGATGTGGCACGCCCATGAGAAGACGGCTCAGTGGCAGCCCCACCAGCCCACGTTGATCACGACCGTGAGCGCCGCTCCGGTGGGAGGGAACAGCTGATGATCCGCCAACTGCTCAATGTGGTGGGCCCCGAGCAAGGGAGCCCCCTGCGCAGGATGCTCGTCGCCCTGGCGGTGGGTGCCGTTCTCCAGGGCTTCGCCTTCGCCCTGCTCGTCCCCATCCTCGAGGCGCTCTTCGGCTCCGACCCCGACTCGGTCTGGCCGTGGATCTGGGCGCTGCTCGGTGTCTCCTTCCTCTACTGCGTGGTCTATTACGACAGTCTGCGCACCGGTTTCCAGGCGGGCGCGACTCTCTCCAAGACCCTGCACCACCGGATCGGTGACCAGGTGGCCTCGCTGCCGCTGGGCTGGTTCGCACCCGAGCGGGTCGGACAGCTCGGCCAGCTCGCCACGAAGAGCGTCATGGACATCATGGGCGTGCCGGCGCATCTGCTGCGGCCCCTGGTGACCAGCTTCCTCACTCCCGCAACCGTTGTCCTGGTGATGTACGCCTTCGACTGGCGCCTCGCGCTGGCGGCCACGCTCACCGTGCCGGTGATCGTCGTGGTCTACCGGTGGAGCGCCGGCCTCAACCAGAAGGCAGACGAGGCACGGACCGCGGCGCACGCCGTGACCGGCGGCCGGGTGGTCGAGTTCGCCCAGCTCCAGCCTGTACTGCGGGTGTTCGGCCGGGGCGGTTCGAGCACCGGGACGCGCGGACTCGACGACGCCCTGCACACGCAGTACGAGGCGTCCCGCCGGGTGCTTATCACCGGCGTGCCCGGTCTGGTCAGCTTCGCCCTCGTGGTCCAGGCGGCGTTCACGGTCATCCTGGTGACCGGCACGTATCTGGCGCTCGACGGGGGCCTGGACGTGGCCAAGCTGCTGGCGATCCTCGTCCTGTCGGCCCGGTTCACCGAGCCGATCGCCGAGACCGCGGTGCTGGGATCGACCCTGCGTACGGCACGCTCCGCGCTCGACCGGGTCTCCGAGCTGCTTGCGCAGCCCCAGCTCCCCCAGCAGGACGACCCGCGGCTGCCGCTGGGCAACGCGATCGAGTTCGAGAACGTGTCCTTCAGCTACGACGGGACTCCGGTGCTCTCCGGGGTGTCGCTGATCATGGAGGAGGGCACGATGACCGCGCTGGTCGGTCCCTCCGGTTCCGGCAAGACCACGGTCAGCAAGCTGATTCCGCGGTTCTGGGACGTGGACTCCGGTGTGGTGCGGGTCGGCGGCGTGGACGTACGGGACATCGATCCCGAGGTCCTGATGTCCCGTATCTCGGTGGTGTTCCAGGATGTCTACCTCTTCGAGGGCACCATCATGGAGAACATCCGGGTGGGACGCCCCGAGGCCACCGACAGCGAGATCCGCGAAGTCGCCCGGCTGGCCCGGGTGGAGGAGATCGTGCAGCGGCTGCCCGACGGCTGGGACACCAAGGTCGGCGAGGGCGGCGCCCTGTTGTCGGGTGGTGAACGGCAGCGCGTTTCGATCGCACGCGCGATCCTCAAGGACGCTCCGATCGTGCTGCTCGACGAGGCGACCGCTTCGCTCGACCCGGAGAACCAGCAGGCGGTCCAGGAGGCACTCGGTCATCTCACCGCCGGCCGGACGCTCCTGGTCATCGCGCACAGGCTGCAGACCGTTGCCGCCGCCGACCAGATTCTGCTGCTGGACGACGGCAGGATCGCCGAGCGCGGCAGGCACGAGCAGTTGATCGCCGCGGATGGCCGGTACGCGGACTTCTGGGCGGAGCGGAGCCGTGCTCAGCGCTGGCGACTGACCCGCCAGTATTCCTGACGGATATTCAATTCAGCCATGGCGAGGCCCACTTGTCCCCGGTCCTGGACCGGGGACAAGTGGTATCCGGCCCGGGCCCGAACGGGGCCACTCTCCCCCAAGCCGGGTAAACGGAACCCTCCGGCAGAATGCATGGCTTGAAGTCCCCTCAACCGGAGTGTTGCCCTACGGGATGTCAGAATTGCCGGTCCGGCTTGCCGCTCCCCTGCCGCGCCGAACCTGAATACCGGAACCACCAGGCAATTCAACAGCTGCCGCCCCCGCCAGAATCATTCAAGTCCCGCTTGCAACATGCCGGTCTATACTTGCAATCGTCCTGCTGACCCACCAGGTCCGAGTGACGGAAAAACAGCGCTGGTTTTCAGCCGACTGGGGAGCAGAGTAGTTGAAGAGGCACGTTTCTCCCTGGTTACAGGCCGATTAACCGGCCGGCACATCAAGACACCTGAGGGTTCCGGGACATTCATCGAAGGGTGCTGACATTCTTCCTGCGGGGGCTTGAGAACATATGTCAACAGATGTTGTTTTTCACTGGCCAATAACTGCGCGAGATACCGAACTCCACGCCGTGGAAACTGCCCTGGGTCGGGGCAGTGGAGCGATTCTGGTCGGCGGCTCCGGCGTGGGAAAAAGTCTCCTTCTCTCCACCGCACTGGAGCGAGCCGCCGACGAAGGCCGGACAGTGCTGTCGGTCGGCGGAGCGAGCTGGAACAGCGGCACACGTGCCAAGGGATTCGGATCGCTCGCCGAATGCCTGGAGTCCGTCGAGCCGTCCACGCTGGACGGCGCCGCGACCGACCGCCCGGTCGTCGGCATCGACGACGCCCATCTGGTCGACGCGGCCTCGGGCCACCGCCTGCACCGGCTCGTCGCCGCCGGCCGGCTCAGCGTGCTCGCCACCAGCCGCAAGGACGCGATCACTCCGGCGGGAATCGACAAACTCTGGGTCGACCGGCTCATCGACCACGTGGAGGTGGCTCCCTTCGACAGCACCGCGCTGGGCGACGTTCTACGCGCGCGGCTCGGCGGCCACACCGACACCGCGACGCTGCAACGCCTGTGGGCAGCCACCCACGGCAACGCCCTCATGCTGCGCGAACTCATCGAGCACGCCCTCGAGGACGAGTCACTGCGCTGCATCAACGGGACCTGGGTCTGGCAGGGCCTGACCGAACGCCCGGGCAAGCGCCTGTCCGACGTCATACGGCTCGGACTGCGGGACCTCAGTCACGACGAGAACGAACTGGTCAACATGCTCGCCGTCGCCGAGCCGCTGGAGGTCGACATCGCCGCCGCGTCGGGCCTCGCCCACGCGGCGGAGTCGCTCGACCTGCGCGGCATCGTCAAGGTCGAGCGCACCGGGGCACGCGTCGACCTGCGGCTGGCCGTACCGCTCAGCCGCGTGGTGGTGGCGTCCCGGATGTCCGACCTCACCGCACAGCGGCTACGCCGCCAGGTCGCGGACGCCCTGGAACGTACGGGAGCCCGCCGGGTCGAGGACGTCCTGCGCATCGTCTCCCTGCGGATGGAGGCGGGCATGGTCCCGGAACGGGACCAGCTACTCGCCGCGACCCGCACCGCGATCCAGCGCCGGGACTTCGCGCTCGCGGAACGGCTGTGCCTGCTGGCCCTGCGCGACACCCCCTCGGAGGCCGACTCGGCGCCCTATCGCCCGGTGCCGGACTCCGTGGAGTACGGAACCGACCTCTGCCGCGTGGTGACCCGCGCGGCCAGGAGCTCCGAGCGGAAGGACTGCATCCGCGCGGCCCTTCTGCTGGGCCAGGTCCTCGTCGGCAAGGGGTCCTACCAGGAGGCCGAGGCGGTCCTGGCCACGGCACTCGAATGCGGGGTCGAAGTGCCGCACTCCGAGTACATCGCCGCGGTGCACACCCGGGTGATCAACCTGGCCTGGAGGCTGCGGCGGGTGCCGGACGCCGGTGCCGTACTGGCCCACGCCATCAAGGCCGTCGGCTCCGAGCACGCCGGCGTACTGCACGGCAGCCGCGCCATGATCGCCGTGATGTCCAACCGGCTCGAGGACGCCGTCGCCATCGGTGACACCGTGCTCAACGCCGACAACGCCGGACTCCCCGTCGCCCAGGCGGTGGTGCCCGTGGTCGCCTTCGCCCGGACCGAACTCGGCGACCCGGCAGGCGCCCTGGAGCTGCTGAACAGCTACCGGGACCACTCGTACGACTGGGACACCGACGCCCTGGTCCTCGTCGACGCCGTCGCCGCACGCTGCTCCTACCTCTCGGGCAATCTGCAGGAGGCGGCCGACACCCTGGACGCCCCGCGCCGGTACGACTCCACCGACCGCTGGCCCGTACTGGTGCAGAGCATCATCGCCAGGTCCCGGCTGCTGCGTCTGCTGGGCCGGCCCCAGCGCGCCGTCGTTCTGCTGCGGCAGGCGATCGCCTTCGAGACGGGTCACGAATGGCCGGCGACGCGGGCCTGGCCACTGGCCCAACTGGCGGGCGCGCTCGCCGAGTCGGGGATGCACTCGGAGGCCCTGCGTACCCTCGTCGAGGCCCGACTGGTGCAGCGCGAGGCCGTCTCGCACCCGATCGCCGAGGACGAGATCGCGCACGACCGTGCGCTGGTCCTCGCCCACACCGGGGACCGCTCGGGAGCCGTCGCCCAGGCCGTCGAGCTGGCCGAAGGGGCGGCCGCGTCGGGGCGTACCGTCACGGCGGTGATCGCCCTGCACCTGGCGGCCAGGCTCAAGGAGAGCGCCGCCTGCCGGTTCCGCAACCAGGCCAAGGCGCTCGCCGCGAAGAGCACCGGGGGCCTGGTGCGGGTCATGGCCGATCACATCCAGGCGCTCGCCGAGGCGGACGGCAACGCGCTCGCCAAGGTTGCCAGGCAGTTCCGCGACATGGGCGCACTCCCGCTCGCCGCCGAGGCGGCGGCGCAGGCGGCCCGCGCCTACCGGGCATCCGGCCAGCGCCGCAAGGGCCGTGAGGCCTGGGCCGCCTGCCAGGAGATGCTCCGCGGCTTCGGCGGCACCCTGCCGCCGTGGATGGTGAGCGAGAGCCGCGGCGAGAGCGACATCGCGCCGCTGACGCCGCGGGAGCGGGAGGTCGCCGCGCTCGCCGCGACCGGTATGTCGAACCGCGACATCGCGAACCAGCTGGTGGTCTCTGTCCGTACCGTGGAGAACCATCTGCACCGCATTTACCACAAGTTGGGCATCACGGCCCGGAACAATCTCAAGCAGGGACTGGAGCAGGCGACCACGCAGTCCGAGGGCACGAACCGGATGACGCCGATGCAGCTGATCCGGTCGGCCGAGCCCGAATGTCCGGCCACTGACGAGTCGGAGACCGATCGCCACTCCCGCGAGTCCAGCTTTCGCTTCGTCGACCGGCCCGCCTCCTGAGGTCCGCTGACATGACGGTGTCCCTGACATGACGGTGTCCCGCGAGGAAACTCGCGGGACACCGTCGTTCTGTCAGCGCTTCACAGACAGGGGTCGGGCAGGACGTCATGACGGACGAAGTACGCCACATAGGCGGCGAACACCTTCTCGTCGATGCTCGGGCATTGGACCCCGGAGCCGCTCAGGAACTCGCGGGTGTCACCGTCCGCGAATTCCGCGACCTCGACCTTCTCCAGGTCCACGATCATGGCCATCAGCGGATACATGGAGTTGTTGACGTCGGCCGAAATGGCCTTCATCCACTTGATGATGCTGACTTCCTTCAGCTCGTACCCGGAGCTGCGGATGAGGCCCAGGATCTCGTTGGAGTCCAGTGACCCCGGGCTCACCTCGTGGAACGCCCTGCCGGTCGACGCCGGGTCCCGGGAGATCGCGACGATCGCGGCGCTCACATAGTCGACCGGCACCATGTTCATGTCGAGCCGGAACTTACGCGGATACAGGCCGGCCTGGATGGATCCCTTGATGAACCGCCACACGAAGTCGTTGGGCTGGCAGGCCCCGGTCCGCGTGTCGCCCCACACCTGGCCGGGGCGGTGGATGGTGATGGGCACACCCCTGCGCCCGGCCTCGCGCACCAGCTGCTCGGCCACCCACTTGCTCTTGGTGTACCCCAGCGACAGCGTCTCGGGCGGCCCGGTGGGGTCGAGCTCCCGCCTCGGCCCCAGGGCGGCCTTGGGCTCGAAGACACCCGTGGTCGACACATGGTGCAGAGCGGCCTTCGCCGCGCACGCCAGCCGCAGGATCTCGTGGGTTCCGTCGACCGTCGACTTGCGCAGCCACTTGTACAGCGTCAGGAAGTTGACCTTGGCCGCGGAGTGGTAAATGGCGCCGATCCGCCCGGCGAGTTCCGTATACGCGGACTCCTCCATACCGAGCCGGGGCTTCGTCACATCCCCGCGCACCACCCTGACCCGGTCCAGGTCGAGGTCGTCGATTTCGTACGTACTCAGATTCTTCTTCAGCCGCTCGAGGCCCGCTTCGGCGTCCGCGGCTCGCACCAGGCAGTGCACGACAAGGCCGCGCGCCAGCAGTTCTTTCAGCAGAAATGCCCCGAGAAAACCGGTCGCGCCGGTGAGGAACACTTCGGATACGTCGTGCGGATCCGGAGCCGTGAAACCGGTGATGTCTTCGTGCAGGACGACATCTTCGGCGAACTCCTCGGTGACTTCTGAATGCGTGAGCGAAGTCATCAGTTATCTACGTTCCTTCCCCGGGACTTTCGTCCGGTTCGGTGCCGCGGCTAGGGGGCGTCTTTCGGATCAGGCTGGATCAGTGAGCGGGTCTGGCGATGGGGGCACCTCCCGTGCCCGAAGGGCTACGGGGGAGTGCGTGCCAGGGCACGCGAACCCAGCAAGATCCGCAAGGCACCCCCTAGGCGCCGGCGGCGGCCTTTGCGATCGCGCCGGCGAGCAGTGACAGCGCCTCTTTCACGTCCTCGTCGGTCGCGACGATCGGCGGGAGCAACCGCACGGTCGTCGGACGGCTGATGCAGGGGGAGACGACCAGACCGCTCTGGGCGAGTCCCGCGAGAACATCGCCGGACAGCTCGGGCGAGCGGAAGTCGATGCCCCACAGCAGGCCACGGCCTCGCACGGCGACCACGATGTCGCTGTGCTCCTCCTGGATCTGCGCGAGCCCTTCCGCCATCGCCGCGGCGATGCGGGCGCCGTCCTCGGCGTGCAGCTCGATGGTGTCCAGCGCCACCGGAATCACGGCGGTGCCCAGCGGATGGCCGCTGAAGGTGGCGGTGTGCCTCATGGGATCGGTCAGCAGGGGCTCGAAGAGCCGGTCCGTGCCCACCGCGGCCGAGACCGGGACGACACCGCCGCCCAGGGGCTTGCCCAGCAGTACGGCGTCGACCGGCAGCCCTGCCTCCAGCGCCACGGACTTGGCGCCGCACCGCCGCAGGCCGACCTGGATCTCGTCGGAGATGACAAAGGCACCGTGCTCGTGGGCGTCGCGGCACCACTGCGCCAGGACGGCTTCGTCCAGCACCTGCACACCGTTCTCGGCCTGTACGGGCTCGAAGACGACGGCCGCGACGTCCTGTTCACGGATGACCCGGGCGACCGCCTCGGGGTCGGACGGGTCGACATGGACGACACCCTGGAGCAGCGGCTCCAGGCCTGTCCTGAAGCGTTCGTTGTGGGTCAGTGCGAGGGCGCCGAGGGTCTTTCCGTGGAAGGCTCCGTCGACCGCGATCACGGTCATACGGCCGGTGGCCATCCGGGCCAGCTTGAGGGACACCTCGACGGCGTCCGCTCCGCCGCATCCGAAGTAGACCCGGTTGAGGGCTCCTCCGAAGTACTCCGTCAGGCTCTCGGCGGCCAGCGGGGACACCGGGCTCTGGACCGTCCTGGTCGACGTCGGCATGACATCCAGCTGGCTTCGTACGGCGTCGACTATGGCCGTGTTCCGGTGGCCGAGGAGGGCGACGGCGTACGAGCCGAAGTCAAGGACGGACCTGCCGTCCGAGAGGGTCACCCGGCAGCCGTCCGCCGAGGACTCGACGGCGCCCTGCCCGGAGAATTTACCGGCCACCGAAAGCGCCGGAGAGAAATGGCGCTTCACGCGCCGGAAGGTTTCCTTTGCGTCACCCGAGCGAAGGTCACTCATTGCTTCTCCTCCTAGAGGCTCTGACTGACAATCCCCTGCTGGTAGCCTTCCAGCGCTTTGGCCACCGCGGGATGAATCATTTCAGCCACCATCGGCAGGCCGATGTCGAATTCCACGTTCAGTTCGAGACCGACACCGTCGCTGCCCTCGACGACCTGCCAATAGCCCTCGTAGTGGGCGAGATCCCCGTCGGTCTGGCGGAACTCGAGCCGGCGCAGGTCGGGATGGATGACATCCTCCTGGTCCCACTCCATCTCGGAACCCTTGAGTTCGACCACCCAGCTGCTGGTCCTGCGACCGTCCTCCTCGCCGGTGATCGTCACCTCATTGACACCCTCCATGTACGAAGGGAACGCCTCGCAGTCCAGAAGTACCTTCCACACCTGGTCGGGTGTCCCGGCACTCTTGTGAGTCGTGTGCAGTACGGCCACGGAAATCTCCTCTCAGAAAATTGAATTCAGACCACTCATCAGCGATTCGCATCGTAGTTTGAGGCGCCACTCACCCGGGCATTCAAATGGGCACATCTGACACGCAATTGACAGGCTGACAACCGGCCGGACAAACGGGCCCGACAGGCGGCCGCCAGATCATGAGATCCGGCTCACGCGAGCCGGATCACGCGAGCCGGATCACGCGGAATCCCTGCGCCGTCCGGGCGCGCGCTCTTCCACGAGCGCCATCAGGCGGTCGAGTTCCGAGCGGAGGGTGTGCTGTTCCGAGGTCAGCTGGTCGACCCGTCGCCGCAGCCGCAGCAGCTCGAGATTGCTCGCGCCGTCGCGGTGGGCGGAATCACCGTCTGCGTACTCCTCCGCCACCGCATGCTCGACAGCACCGTGCCCCTGCCACCGGCTCCCCACCTCGTGGATCTGACGTACGGGAGCGGTCAGCACCGGTGCCGCTCCGGCACCGACCTCGGCGGCGCGCCGCCGTCGTACCGTGTCGCGCACCGTCCGCGCCTCGCCCGGCCGGCCGCTGCGCTGGAGCGAGAGGGCCAACTGGTCGCGGAAGCGCACCCGCAACGGATGGTCGGCGACCAACTCCTCCAGCTGGGCGATCACTTGGCGGTGCTGGCCCATCCGGAGCGAGGCGTCGCAGAGGTCTTCCAGAGCGAGCAGCCGCTCCTCCTCCAGCCGCGCGGCGACACCCGCGCTCAGCGGGCCGTGGGATCCGCCGGCCAGGGCCGGGCCGCGCCACAGCTTCAGGGCCTTGCGCAGCAGGACGCACGCGGAATGCGGATCGGACTCCAGCTGCCGCTGGGCCCGCGCCACAAGGAGCCGGAACTGCACGCTGTCGAGTTCGTCGGGCCGCGCCTGCAGCAGATAACCGGAGCCACGCGCGACAAGCCGCGGCGTATTGGCCCGGGAGGGTTCCACCTCGATCAACTGCTGCCGCAGCCGGGACACATGCGCCTGCAGCGCGTTGATGGCCTTGTCCGGTGCGTTGCGTCCCCAGAGCTCGTTGATCAGCGCTTCCGTGGGCACCGGAGACCCCATCCGGACCAGTAGCGCCCCGAGCAGCACCCGCTGCTTGGGGCTGGTCAGCTGGACGCTCCGTTGTCTGACCTCGTCATAGATCTCGGGAGTCCCCAGTACACGGAATTGCATCCAAACCTCCACCGGTCGTCGCGCGCTGCACCGCGCGGCGCCATGAGCTGACCACGCGCCGGGACCCGGCTTCATGAGTACTCAGGTACTCAAACCTTTTCCGCGGCCCGAGTTGGCGGCGCCCCGGCCCCGGTGCCCCGACCCGGCGCATGACGGTCCTCCCCAGAGGCAACGGCCCGACCGTGAGGGGCGGCCGGAAGGTGAGTAGCCGGTACTCAGGCCTGCGCGCGGGGGCGCGTGGTCGTGTGGACCCTTGGCACCTGACGACAGGCGGGAGTGAGTGACATGACTCGATGGGACGCTGAGGCTGCGGTCGTGGGACTCGGGGCATGGGGCGCCTCGGCACTGTGGAAGCTGGCGGCCCGGGGCATCGACGTCCTGGGGTTCGAACGCTTCACACCGGGCCATTCACTCGGTTCGTCCCACGGGGGCGCCCGGATGTTCCGCCTCACCTGCCTCGAAGACCCTCAACTGGTCCCGCTCGCGCAGCGGTCCCGGGAGCTGTGGGCGGAGCTCGAAGACGCGGCGCAGGAGCAGCTGTTCGTCCCCACGGGCGGGCTCCTGATCGGCCCGGAGAACGGACACATCGCGGGAGGGACCCTCCGCGCGGCCCGTGAGCACGGCATCGACGTCCGCACCTTCACGGCCCGCGCCCTGCGCTTCCAGTACCCGCGCCACACCGCCGTGCCCGACCATCACATAGGCGTCTGGGAGCCGTCCGCCGGGATCGTACGCCCCGAAAGGGCCGTGCGCTCCGCGGTCGCACTCGCCCGGCGCGCGGGCGCCCGCGTGTACGCCGACACCCGGATCACCTCGATCGAGCCGGTGGCGGGAGGCGTCCTGCTGCACACCGCGCAGCAGACCGTACGGGTGCGGCAGGTCGTCGTGACGGCCGGCTCCTGGCTCTCCTCCCTCGTGCCCGGGCTGCCGCTGGAGACGGTACGTATGCCGATCACCTGGTTCCGGCAGCTGGAGCCGGACGACAGCTTCACCCTGGAGAGTTTCCCGGTCTTCATGCGCGAACTGGACGACGTCCGGGTCCTGCGAGGCAGCGGAATGGGGGGCGGTCACGACGTCCAGCTGAGCCTGGAGGACCGCAGTGTGTCGGCCAAGCCGATCGATCCCGACGACAGCGACCGGTCCGTGGCGTCCGAGGACTGGTCCGATCTGGCGGGCATGCTGCCCGCCAGGATTCCCGGCCTTGAGCCGGTGCCCGCACGGGTCGCGGTCTGCATGGCGACGCGGACTCCGGACGGGCAGTTCGTGATCGGCCGCCCCGGAGGCGACCCCCGGGTCATCGTCGCCGGCGGCGACAACGCCCACGGCTTCCAGCACGCCACGGGCATCGGCGAGGCCCTCGCGGACCTCGTCCAGGCCCGGCCCACCAGGGTGCCGCTGGACTTCCTCTCCCCCGACCGCTTCGCCTGACGGCTGCTCCCGACCGCCGGAAATCATTGGCCAAAGGCTGCCGCCTTCGGGTACAGAAATCGTCATGACGACCTGGACCCTGGCCCCCGAGGCCTTCGACTCCTCCGACGCGAGCGCCTTGCGGCGCGAGTACTACGACGAGGTCGCGAGCCGCTACTGGAAGCGGCCCGCGACCACCGAGGAGATCGACGAGGGCCTCGCGGGTGACGGCGTCGAGCAGCTCGTGCCCCCCACGGGCCAGTTCGTCGTCGGCCGCCACGAGGGCAAGGCGGCGGCCTGCGGCGGCATCCTGATGCTGGACGCCGAGCGGGCGGAGCTCACACGGGTGTATCTGCGGCCCGCGTTCCGCGGCAAGGGGGGTGCCGGTCTGCTGATGGAGCTCCTGGAGACGGAGGCGCTCACGCTCGGCGCCGGCCGGATGGTGCTCAATACGCGCCTTGATCTGATCGAGGCGCGCACGCTGTACGTGCGGCACGGGTACGGGGAGATCCCGGCGTATTGCGCGGGCCCGTACATGGAAATCTGGTACGGCAAGGAGCTGTAGGGGGCGCCGACCATTCCAGCCCCGCCGGCGTTTGAAAATCCAGCCCCGCCGGCGTTTGAGGCGCGGGGGTCAGGGGGCGGAGCCCCCGCACGGGGCCTGGGGCGGAGCCCCGGTGGGGGGCTGAGGGCTTGCCCCCAGGTCGGGAAGGGCGGGGCGGGGAGTCTCACGCCGCATGATCCCTCGGCGGCGGCGGACTGTACGGCCTCTCCGCGTCCGACCCGCACAGCTCCACCGTCAGCTCCTTCACCAGCTGCACCAGATCCGTCGGCCGCTCCGGCCCCCACCAGTCCCCCAGCAGCTCCGCGAGCGACTCTTCCCGCGCCTTCGCCAGCTGGGCGGTCGTCTCCACGCCCCGGTCGGTGAGCAGCAGTTGCAGCCCCTCGCGCCGGGCGAGGCCCCGCTCCTCCACCTGCCGGGCCGCCTCGGTGATGGCGCGCAACGGGACCGGCGTGGTGTCGGCGAGCAGCGCGGGCTGCACCGTCCCGTGGCGGCGGATGCGCAGCAGCAGCCAACTGGCCGCGGGCAGCAGGTCGTACCCCGCCTTCGCCGTGATCTTCTCGTAGATCTGCCGCCGCCCCTCGCGCTCGCCGAGCACCGACAGCGCACGCGCCACCTCCTCGTGGGAGGAGCGCTCGACCGGGTTGGACGCCAGGGTCTCGCTGGGATCGGGCGCGGTGACCGAGCCGCGGAGCTTGTCCTCCTTGAGGAACCAGGCGACGAGGAACGCGAGGAGCACCAAGGGCACCGCGTACAGGAAGACGTCCGTGATGGACGAGGCGTATGCGTGGAGCACCGGCGGCTGCAGCGCGGGCGGCAGTTCGGCGATGGCGCGCGGGTCGGCGGCCAGCTGTCCGGGATCGAGGCCGGCCGGCACGGACTGTCCGGCGAGGGCGTCGGAGAGCTTGTTCTCGAGCCGGTTGGTGAAGATCGTGCCGAAGATGGCGACGCCGAACGAGGCCCCGATGGAGCGGAAGAAGGTCGCGCCGGAGGTGGCGACGCCCAGGTCCTCGTATCGGACGGCGTTCTGCACGACGAGTACCAGCACCTGCATGACCAGGCCGAGTCCGGCGCCGAAGACGAAGAAGTACGCGCTCATCTCCCAGGTGGAGCTGGACTCGTCGAGCCGGTGGAGCAGTATCAGGCCGATGGCCGTGATGCCGGTGCCCGCGATGGGGAAGACCTTCCAGCGCCCCGTCCGGCTGACGATCTGCCCGGACGCGGTGGAGGTGAGCAGCAGGCCGAGCACCATCGGCAGCATGTGCACACCGGACAGGGTGGGCGTGACGCCCTGCACGACCTGGAGGAACGTCGGCAGATAGGTCATCGCGCCGAACATCGCGAAGCCGACGATGAAGCTGATGACCGCGACGAGCGTGAACGTGCGGATCCGGAACAGCTTGAGCGGCAGCACCGGTTCCGCGGCGCGCTGCTCGACGTACACGAAGGCGACCAGGAGTACGGCGCTGAGAACGGCGAGGGAGATGATCTGCGCCGAGCCCCAGGCCCAGGTGCTGCCGCCGAGTGAGGCGACGAGGACCAGACAGGTGGCGACGGATGCGATGAGGAAGGTGCCGATGTAGTCGATGGTGTGCCGGGTCGGGCGGGCCGGGATGTGCAGTACGGCGGCGATGACAGCGAGGGCCACGACGCCGATGGGGAGGTTGATGTAGAACACCCAGCGCCAGCTGAGGTGTTCGGTGAACAGGCCGCCCAGCAGCGGGCCGAGCACGCTGGTCGCGCCGAAGACCGCGCCGAACAGGCCCTGGTACTTTCCGCGTTCGCGCGGCGCGACGATGTCGCCGACGATCGCCATGGACAGCACCATGAGGCCGCCGCCGCCCAGTCCCTGGAGCGCGCGGAAGCCGATCAGCTGCGGCATGTTCTGGGCGACACCGCACAGCGCGGAGCCGATGAGGAAGATGACGATGGCGGCCTGGAAGAGCTTCTTGCGGCCGTATTGGTCACCCAGCTTGCCCCACAGGGGCGTGGCGGCGGTCGAGGCCAGCAGGTAGGCGGTGACCACCCACGACAGATGGTTCAGGCCGCCGAGTTCGCTGACGATGGTCGGCAGTGCGGTGGAGACGATCGTCTGGTCGAGGGCGGCGAGCAGCATGCCCAGCAGCAGTGCACCGATGGCGACCATGACGGCCTGCGGCTTCTGCCCCTCGCCGGGGGCCGGGCTCACGGCCTCGGTGCTCATTTCCTGAGCCATGCCGTTCACTCCTCGCCGGTCTCCTGACCACTGTCTTCCCCATCCTGGTGGTTGTGGCCGGTTATGGCCTGCCGAGCGTGCGGGGCTGAAGGCCGGGCGGCGTTGGGCGGCGCGAAGGGCCGCTGCATAATCGCTCGCAGCTCAAGGGGAGGGAATCAGCCATGACCGGACACCTGTGCCCTGAATGCGGTACGCCGCGCGGTACCGAGGGCAGAGCCGGGCCCGGCTGCGTCTGCGCGGAGGGGGCAGAGGTATCGGCGGCCGAGGTCTTCGATCCGCTGCGGGTACGCCCGTATGTGACGCTGCAGAACGTCGCCGAGAGCGGGGCCGCACCGGACGGGGATACGGTGCCGCCGGAGCAGTCCTCGTCCCCTGCCCCTGCCGACTCGTCCGCACCTGCCGCCCCGTCGGCCCCGCCGCCCACGACGGCGCAGGCCACGGCTTCGGTGTCCGTGGCGCCCCAGACTCAGGGGGCGGGCACGCTACGCAGCGGGGACAGCGGACCGGCGGTCGTGGAGCTCCAGCAGCGGCTGGCCAAGCTGCTGCTGTACACGGGCCCGATGGACGGGGAGTACGACCAGTCCGTCGGGGACTCGGTCCGTTTCTTCCAGAACAGCCGGAAAGTCAAGGGCGATCCCAAGGGCGTCTACGGCCCGAAGACGCGGCGCGCGCTGGAGGCCGAGACGCGGTAGCCACGAGGCGGAGTGGACGCGCAGACCTCCTCTTTGTATCGTGGTTGAACAAAGTGGTTCCGCCCGTATTCCCTGACCGGCGGGCGGAGCCGCTTGTTCTCTTGTCCCGCGCCCTGGAGTACGCCGATGCCGGCAACCGCCCCGTCCGTCCTGACCGCCCGCGCCCTCCTGCTCGACATGGACGGCACCATCGTCAACTCGGACGCGGTGGTGGAACGCTGCTGGCGCCGGTGGGCGATCGAGCACGGCCTGGACCCGGAGGCGGCGCTCAAGGTCGTCCACGGCCGCCAGGGGTACGCCACCATGGCCGCGCTGCTGCCGGACCGGCCGATGGAGCAGAACCACGCCGACAACCGCGTGATGCTCGCCCAGGAGACCGCGGACACCGAAGGCGTGGTCCCCGTCGCGGGCGCCCCGGCCTTCATGGCCGCCATCGCCGGGCTCCCGCACGCCCTGGTCACCTCGGCGGACGAGACCCTCGCCCAGGCCCGGATGACGGCGGCGGGCCTGCCGATGCCGGAGACCCGCGTCACGGCCGAGCGCGTCGGCGCCAGCAAGCCGGACCCCGAGGGCTTCCTCAAGGGCGCGGCGGAACTGGGCTTCGCCCCGGAGGACTGCGTGGCCTTCGAGGACTCCGAGGCGGGCATCGAGGCGGCGCGCTCGGCGGGCATGCGGGTGGTGGGCGTGGGCCCGCGCGCGGCGGCACTCACCCCGGACGTCCACGTCCAGGACCTGACGTCGCTCCGTGTGGAGTGGGCGCCGGATGGCACGATCCGCCTGATTTTCAGCCCCGTGGACTGACTTTCAGCCCCGCCGCAGGCGACCCGCACCACGGGCGCCCGCACCACCGGCCCCGAACCGCAGGCTCTAGCCCGCCACCGCCTCGAACAGGCTGAACCCCGCCAGCGCCAGCATCAGCCCCGCCGCCACCCTCGTGATCAGCCGCAGCGGCACGTACTTCATCAGCGTCCGCCCGCCCAGAATCCCGATCCCCGCCACCGCCCACAGCGCCAGCACAGCCCCGACTCCGACCGAGACCGGGCTGTCGTAGCGCGCCGCGAGATTCGCGGTCATGATCTGCGTCAGATCGCCGAACTCCGCCACCAGAATCAGCATGAAGCCCGCCCCGGCGACCTTCCAGAAGGACTGGTCCGCCGGGGCCTTGATGTGTTCCTCGTCGCCGTCGTCCTTCTTCAGGAGCAGCATCAGCGCCCCCGCCAGGAAGAGCAGGCCGACCACCGCCTGCACCAGCCGGTGCGGCAGCAGGGTCAGCACGCTGCCCGCGGCGATGGCGAGCGCGACATGGACGGCGAAGGCGGCCGCGACGCCCGCGAAGACGTACGAGGCGCGGTAACGGGTGCCGAGCATCAGACCGGCGAGCGCGGTCTTGTCGGGCAGTTCGGCGAGAAAGACGACGCCGAAGGTGATCGCCATGACGGTGAAGCTGATCACGGATGATTCCTCAATCGGTCGGGCGCGGCCCTGCCGAGAGTCCTGAGCGTTTCAGGGGTCGCTTCGGCACGGCAGCGCCATGAATGAACACATGGGCACTGCGGCCGAAGGTCTCGCTGGCGGGCCTCACCGAGGCCGCCTCCGGGCGCCGGCCGGGCACGAGGCCCGGCAGTATGTCGACGTTCCGGCGAAGAGCTACTCCCCTTCTGCTCCGTTCAGGGTACGGCACCACACCCTTCACGCCGGATCCCGGTACAGCCGCCCCCGCGCCACCAGTTCCAGTACCAGCGACACCGCAACCGCCTGCACCGCCATCAGCGCGACCAGCACAAACAGCTGCACCGCACCGGCCAGCAGCGGGGACGCTCCGCCGAGCAGCATGCCGACGAACGCGCCCGGCAGTGTGACGAGCCCCACGGTCCTGGTCTGGTCGAGCCCCGGCAGCAGCGCGTCGGACGCGACCGGGCGCGCGACCTCCATCCGGGCGTCGCGGTCGAGCAGCCCGAGCGCCATCCCCGCCTCGACCTCGCCGTGCCGCAGCCCGAGCTCGTCGAGCGCCCGCCGCCCGCCGAGCACGGTCGCGGTGAGCGCGCCGCCGATGAGGATTCCGGTCACCGGGATCAGCGCGATGCCCTTGAGCGGCACGAGTCCGGTGAGCAGCAGGGCGCAGACGACGGGCGCGACGCCGGCGGCGATCGGCAGCCAGGCCCACCACCAGGTGCCGTTCTTGGTGATGCGCCGCCCTGCCGTGCGTACGGCGACCGCGTACATCAGCAGCAGAAACGCGATGAGCAGCGGCAGGGAGTTGACGACCCAGCGGATCACCAGGGAGACGGCGGCGAGTTGGACCGCCGCGCGGACGCCGGCGACGGCGATCTCGCGGGCCCGCCCGAGGTGAGCCACGGCGGCCACGGTCGCCGCGACGGCCAGCAGTACGGCGAGTACGACCCCGAAGGTGACATTGACCGTCAGCAGCACCCGGCAACCCTACGACGCAACAAGGCATGTGCCGGGGCGTCAGAACACTTGATGTGACGTGCCCATGTCGCCACCCTGTTACCTGGCGCACCCCCCACGGAAACCTGGCGCCGCAACCATGGCCACGCCCGAACGGCCAAGCTCCCCCCACATCAAAGGAGTTCGCATGCCTGGTGTCTACGCGCGTAACAGCCGCCGTATAGCCGTACTCGCCGCAACCTCCGCACTTGCCGCCACCGGCCTGCTGGCCACCGCCCCCGCAGCTCAGGCCTCCCCTCCCACCCCGGTCAGCGCCGCCACCGCACGTACCTACCTCGGCCAGCTCACCGTGTCGGCCGAAGGCTCCTCCACCGGCTACAGCCGCGACAAGTTCCCGCACTGGATCACCCAGTCGGGTGCGTGCAACACCCGTGAGGTCGTCCTCAAGCGCGACGGTACGAACGTCGTCCAGGACTCCAGCTGTGCGGCCGTCAGCGGCAGTTGGTTCTCCGAGTACGACGGCGCCACCTGGACCGCCGCGTCCGACGTGGACATCGACCACATGGTGCCGCTCTCCGAGGCCTGGAAGTCCGGCGCGAGCAGCTGGACCACCGCCCAGCGCCAGGCCTTCGCCAACGACCTCACCCGTCCGCAGCTGATCGCCGTCACCGACAACGTCAACCAGTCCAAGGGCGATCAGGACCCGGCGGAGTGGCTCCCGTCGCGCACCTCGTACCGCTGCATGTACGTCCGGATGTGGGTGCACGTGAAGTACTACTACAACCTCAAGGTGGACTCGGCCGAGAAGAGCGCCCTCCAGGGCATCCTGAACGGCTGCTGACCAGCGACTGTCGGTCCGGCCACGATCACGGCCGGAACCTGGTGGCCCTCCCCTGTCGTTCCGTACCGTACGGGGCGACAGAGGAGGGCACACATGGCCGGGCTGCGCCTGGGACCACTACTGCGGTACGTCGACTGGGAGTCGGGCGGGAGCGCGACCGTCTGGGTCGAGGCCGACCGGCCGTGCACGGCCGAGGTCCGGTGCGCGGACGGTGCTGAGGGCACCTCGCGCACGTTCCAGATCGCAGGACACCACTACGCCCTGGTCCCGGTCACGGGACTGACGCCCGGCACGTCGACTGCGTACGAAGTGCTGCTGGACGGCCGCCGCGTCTGGCCGCTCGAAGGCTCCCGCTTCCCGGCGAGCACCATCCGTACACCCGATGTGCCCTCCGAGGGCGTCACCGTCTCCTTCGGCTCCTGCCGCTGGTCGTCCGCCCCCGCCGGTGAGCACGACCCGGTCGGCCCGGACGCACTCGACACCCTCGCCGCAAAGCTCGCCACCGAACCCACGGCCGAGCGGCCCGATGTGCTGCTGCTGCTCGGCGACCAGGTGTACGCGGACGCGACGTCCAAGGCGACGCAGGCATGGCTCGCCGCCCGCCGGGATCTGCGCGAGCCGCCCGGCGCGGAGGTCGCGGACTACGAGGAGTACACCCGTCTCTACGACGAGTCCTGGCTCGACCCCGAGGTGCGCTGGCTGCTCTCCACCGTCCCCAGCTGCATGATCTTCGACGACCACGACGTGATAGACGACTGGAACACCAGCGCGTCCTGGCTGGCCGAGATGCGCCGTACGCCGTGGTGGCCGGAGCGGGTGCTCAGCGGGCTGATGTCGTACTGGGTCTACCAGCACCTGGGCAATCTCTCCCCCGCCGAGCTGGAATCGGACAAGCTGTACGCGGACGTGCGGGCGTCGCCCGACGGGACCGACCGGCTGAGGAGCTTCGCCGCCGAGGCGGACGCCGACCCGGCCTGTGTGCGCTGGAGTTACCGCCGCGACTTCGGCCGGACCCGGCTGCTGATGGTGGACACGCGCGCCGGCCGGGTCCTGGACGAGCAGCGGCGGGCGATGCTGGACGCCGAAGAGGCCCGCTGGCTGCGCGACCAGGCGCTGGCCGGCCGCGGCTCGTACGACCACCTCCTGATCGGGACCTCCCTGCCCTGGCTGCTGCCGCCCCTGATCCATGACGCGGAGAGCTGGAACGCCGCGCTGTGCCGGGGCGAGCGTGGCGGGCGCTGGGCGCGCTTCGCCGAGGATCTGCGCAGACGGGCCGACCTGGAGCACTGGGCGGCCTTCCCCGAGTCCTTCGAGAAGCTGACACGGCTGATCGCGGAGGCGGGCAGCGGCCCGGACGCCCCGGCGACGGTGTGCGTGCTGTCGGGCGATGTGCACCATGCGTACGTCGCCGAGCCCGAGTGGCCCGGCGATACGCCGGACGCCCGGGTGCTGCAACTGACCTGCTCGCCCGTGCACAACTCCATCCCGCGCTCCATACAGCTCGGCTTCCGCTTCGGCTGGAGCCGGGCGGGACGACGGCTCGGGCATGCCCTGGTCCGTCATGGCAGAGCGGGCAGGCCGCCCGTCGACTGGCGGCGGACGGGCGGTCCGTGGTTCGGCAATCAGCTGATGACGCTGACGCTGCGCGGGCGTTCGGCGGGGCTGCGGCTGGATCAGGCGCGGGCGGTGGGAGCCGGTCGTGGCATGGGTCCGGGCGGTGGTGCGCGGCTGGTCACGGCGGACGAGCGGGAGCTGACCGCGCACCGTGATCCTTCCCACAGCGGAGGGTGATCCTCCGCCCCAGGGGTTCGACTCACGGCGCGCCCCCGGCATGATGAGGCGGACACTCCGCTTCAAAGCACCCCACATGCCCCGGGAGTTCCCGTTTTGTCCGACGTGCACGACGTGCGATCAGCAGCCATCCCCCACACCCGCGACGCCATCGCGGTCGTCGGCGCGGGCCCGCGCGGCACCTCCGTCCTCGAGAGGCTCTGCGCGTCGTTGCCCGAGCTCACCCCTGGGACACGGCTGACGGTTCACCTGGTCGACCCGGCACCGCCGGGCCCCGGCCGCGTGTGGCGGACAGATCAGTCGGCGGAACTGCTGATGAACACGGTGGCCTCGCAGGTCACTTTGTTCACGGACGACAGCGTTGTCTGCGAAGGCCCGATCCGCCCGGGTCCGAGCCTGTACGAGTGGGCGGCGGCGCACACGGACGAACGGCTGGGCCCGGACGACTACCCGACGCGGGCCTGCTACGGCCGCTACCTGGAGTGGGCATTCCGCAGGACGGTGGATGCGGCACCGGACACGCTGACGGTCCGGGTGCACCGGGCACGGGCGGTACGGCTCGAGGACGACCGGTACGAGGTGGCGCGGGAGGCGGGGCCGGGGGCGGGACTGGGGGCGGGACTGGGGGCGGGCCGCCAGGCGGCTCGGGACGCGGGGCTCGGGTCGGCGCGCCAGTCGGCCCGGGACTCCGGACTCGGGGCCGCGGCCCGCGCGGCGGAGGCCGACGCCGCGCACGGGGCCGCCCGGGCCGACGCACGAGACGAGTCCGCGCGCCCGGCCGCACCGCGGCAGACCCTCACGCTCGACGACGGCACCACCCTCACCGGCCTGTCCGCGGTGATCCTCGCCCAGGGGCATCTGCCCGCCGTCTCCCGCCAGACCCAAGCGCACCTCGCCGAGTACGCCTCCCGCCACCCCCGCCTGCACTACTACGAGCCCGCCAACCCCGCCGACCTCGACCTCTCCGCCGTCGCCCCCGGCGAATCGGTCCTGCTGCGCGGCCTCGGCCTCAACTTCTTCGACCACATGGCCCTGTTGACGACAGGCCGCGGCGGAGCCTTCGTACGCGACGCGGACGGCGCGCTCACCTACCGCCGCTCCGGCCGCGAACCGCGCCTGTACGCGGGATCGCGACGCGGCGTCCCGTACCAGGCACGCGGCGACAACGCGAAGGGCGCATCAGGGCGGCACGAACCGCTCGCCCTCACCCCGGATGTGATCGCCGTCTTCCGCAAGCGCGCGGACGAGGGCGATCCGCCGGAGTTCCTCACCGAGATATGGCCGCTGGTCGCCAAGGAAGTGGAGACGGTCCACTACGAGGCGCTGCTCGCCGGCCCCGACGGCATCGCACCCCACGCCTTCCGGGACCGCTATCTCGACGCCCCCCACGGCAGCGCCCAAGAGGCCGCCGTACTGGACGAGTTCAGAATCGCGCCCGCGGACCGCTGGTCCTGGGACCGGATTTCGCGCCCGTACGACGGCGTCAGCTTCAGGACCCCGGCCGAGCACCGCAGCTGGCTGCTCGCGCATCTGCGCCAGGACGCCGCCCAGGCCGCGCTCGGCAATGTCGCCGGACCGCTGAAGGCCGCCCTCGACGTACTGCGCGACCTCCGCAACGAACTGCGGCTGATCGTGGACCACGCAGGACTCTCCGGCACCTCCAGGCGCGACCACCTGGACCGCTGGTACACCCCGTTGAACGCCTTCCTCTCCATTGGCCCTCCGCGCCGCCGGATCGAGGAGATGACGGCGCTGATCGAGGCGGGCGTACTGGACGTGATCGGCCCGCGCACCAGCTTCGGGACGGCGGACGGGGTCTTCACCGCCGAGTCGCCCGGCGTACCCGGGTCGCTCGTCACGGCGACGGCGCTGATCGAGGCGCGGCTGCCGGAGCCGGACCTTCGGCGGACGTGCGACGAGCTGCTGGGGCGGCTGCTGACGACGGGCCAGTGCCGCCCGCACGCGATCGACGGTTACGAAACCGGAGGACTGGACGTGACGCAGCGCCCGTACCGCCTGATCAACCGTCAGGGCCGCCCGCACCCCCGGCGTTTCGCGATCGGCGTGCCCACCGAGGGCGTGCACTGGGTGACCGCGGCCGGGGCCAGGCCGGGCGTGGACTCGGTGACGCTCTCCGACGCGGACGCGGTGGCGCGCGCCGCGCTGCGCACCCTTCGGGAGCCGGAGGCGACCGACCGCGACACGGATCGGGATTCGGAAACGGAATCCATGGCGGAAATCGACCGCCGACCAAATGTTGAACTTGCAAGCATTGATTAGGTTCACCTAACCTAGGGCCTCCCCTCATCGGTTCACGTCCCCAGACCGAAGGAGCCCCCCATGGCCCATCCCTCGCTGTCCACCCGTCTGAACAAGGCGCAGCCCTACGCGCTCGGCCTGTTCCGCATCGTCGTCGGCCTGCTGTTCACCTGCCACGGCGCCTCCTCGCTTTTCGGCGTACTCGGCGGCGACAAGATCGCGGCCGGCACCTGGCCCGGCTGGTACGCCGCGGTGATTGAGCTGGTCGGCGGCGCACTGGTGCTGCTCGGCCTGGGCACCCGCAGTGCCGCGTTCATCGCCTCAGGCTCGATGGCGTACGCGTACTTCAACGTCCACCAGCCCGGAGGCCTCTTCCCGATACAGAACAGCGGCGAAGGTGCCGCGATGTTCTGCTGGGCCTTCCTGCTGCTGGTCTTCACCGGCCCGGGCGCGCTGGCGCTCGACCGGCTGTTCGTCCGCGGCGAGAGCCGGGCGGCGGACGAGGAGCGCAAGGAGCAGGGCGCGGCGGTCGCGGCCTAGCACCCCCGGAACGCCCGGATCCTCTTCGAGAGAGGATCCGGGCGTTCCGTTTTGCCCGGGACGTGACGATCACAACACCCGCCCCCTGGCGATCCTCGAGGGAAACCCCAGGCGTACGCTGTACAGCTGTACTTGCCGCCCCTGCCGCTCCCCTGCGACGTCGCGGCCTTTTCACGAAACCGGGGAGTTCGGGTGCTCGAGAGTATGGGGTCGCTGACCGGCAGCCCATGGATCTACGCCGTGGTGGCGCTGTCCGTACTTCTCGATGTCTTCCTGCCCGTGCTGCCCAGCGGAGTCCTGGTGATCACGGCTGCGACCGCGGCCGCGGCGGGTTCGACCACCGCCGCAAGCGGTTCCGTCCAGACCGCCGCCGGGCAGGTCCCGCACGAAGTGCCCTCGCTGCTCGCCCTGGTCCTGTGCGCGGCCACCGCTTCCGTACTCGGCGACCTCGCCGCGTACCGCGTCGCCTGGCGCGGCGGCGACCGGCTGGACCGGGCCATCGCCCGCTCGCGCAAGCTGACCAGCGCGCAGGAACGTCTTGGCTGGGCCCTCAGCCGCGGCGGCGGAGCGCTCGTCGTGATCGCACGCTTCGCCCCCGCGGGACGCTCGGTCGTCTCGCTCGGCGCGGGCGCGGCCCACCGCAAGGTGCGGGATTTCCTGCCCTGGTCCGCCCTGGCGGGTGTGGCCTGGGCGGGCTACAGCGTGGGCCTCGGCTACTTCGGCGGCCAGTGGCTCGGCGCGACCTGGATCGGCGCGGCCGTGTCCGTACTCGCCCTGTTCGCCGCGGGCGCGCTGGCGGCCTACGTCATGCGGCGTCCGAAGCGGTCACCGGCTCCGGAGACGGCCTCCTAGCACCACCGGACCCGCGCACCTCAAGCCCTTCGAGCAGCGTGCGGGTCGCCTCGGCTATCGCCTCGACGGCCTGCTCGAAGACCTCGCGATTGTGCGCGGCGGGGGCGCGGAAACCGGACACCTTGCGTACGTACTGCAAGGAGGCGGCGCGGATGTCCTCCTCCGTGGCCTCTTCGGGGAGGACGGGCGGGCGGAGAGTCTTGATGCTGCGGCACATGTCTTCAGTGTGCCTCGCGGGTCTGACAGTCGTCGGAGACCGGCCGTCCGAGCCGTCCGCCCAAAGCACCGGGGGCCGGTCAGACTGCGGCCGCCGCCCGCACCACCTCCCGCGCCAGACGGTCGTTCTCCGCGGCCCCGCCACCCGGCGGGAAGGCGAAGCGCCGGCGCACATAGCCGTACGCGACACCCGTGGTCGGGTCGGCGAAGCCCATCCCGCCCGCCGCGCCGCTGTGACCGAAGGCGTCCGGGGCGAGGAACGGATACCGCACCCCCATCGCCTCGAAGCCGAGGCCGAAGTGGTCCACCTCGCCGGTGACCACATCCGTGCCCGCCGTGTGGAGGCGGCCGAACTCCGCGATCGTCTCCGGCTTCAGCAGGGGCGCCCTGCCGTCGACCTCGCTGACCGCCGCCGCGTACATCCCCGCGACACCGCGCGCGTTCCCGGCCCCGCCCCCCGACGCCTGGCCCAGTGCCCGCGCGTCACGCCTGTTGGCGAAGCGCACCAGATCCGTCGGCGGTTTGGCGTGGGCGTTGAAGGCGATGCCCATCAGGCTGTCGCGCCCCGGGGCGTTGGCCACCAGCTCGGCGAGCTGCTCCCGCGTGGGCTCCATCGGCTGGGCGTCGAGCCAGCGCGCCTCGAGCGGCTCGGGCAGGCCGAGGTAGAAGTCGAGACCGTACGGAACCCTGATCCGCTCCTCGAACAGCTCCTGGACCGACTGCCCGGTGACGCGCCGCACCACCTCTCCGGTGAGCGCGGCGATCACCAGGGCGTGGTAACCGTACGCCGTGCCGGGCTCCCAGAACGGACGCTGGCCCGCCAGCCGTTCGGCGATCAGCCCGTCGTCGGCGAGCTCGGCCTTGCTGAGGCCGCCGTCCGACCCGATCACCCCGGACTGGTGCATCAGCAGCTGTCGCAGGGTGAGAGCACCCTTGCCCTCGGCGGCGAACTCCGGCCAGTAGTGGGCGACTTCGAGGCCGAGATCCAGCGTCCCCTCCTGCACGAGCATCGCCACGATCAGATGCGCAGCGCCCTTGGTGACGGAGTAGACGGCGGTGAGCGAGTCGCCCGCCATGCCGTCCCCGGCCCACAGATCGACAACCTGGCGCCCGCCGACGTACGCCGCGAGCTGAGCGCCGGACGTGGTGATCCCCTCGTCGAGTACGGCGGCGAACTCCTCCCGTACGCCCTCGAAGCCCACGGCCACGGTCCCCTGCACACCGACTTCGGCGGCCATGCGTCCTCCCCAGTGATCGTCGCACCGCAACATACGGCACGGCGCCTGCCGCGTCCGGCAGTTCAAGGGCGAACTGAGCGCGCTTTCGGGGCACCCACGAGACCGCGCGTCGCCTTGCCGAGCGAGTCCGGCCCGGCGAGGACCTAGTTCTCCTGGAGGAACTTCTTGGCGAGGGAGTCGCCGAGGCTCACCGCGGCGCTGTGGCTCTCGATGGGCGAGACCTTGGAGTTCTTGAACAGGATGTACGTGACTCCGGACTCCGCGCCGCCGGTCTCCGGGTTCGGGTCGATGCCCAGCGCCTGGGCCGTGGCGTACGACGCCTCGCCGATGATCTTGTTGGGACCGGTGTCGCCGACGACGGCGTACTCGACCTTGTTGTTGTAGATGACGGCGACGACACCGCCGCCCTTGATCCCGGCGCTGGAGTAGTTCCAGATGCTGCTGCTGCTCGGCACGACGACGTACGGCAGCTTCTCGGCGTTGAGCGGCTTGCCGTTGGACTGGTGGAACGCTGTGTCGTCCTGGAACCAGGGGTCGGTGTCGGCGTTGCACTTGCTGGTGACCTGGCCGTCGCAGTCGACGTCCATGTCGGCCTTCCAGAACACCGCGCCGTTCTTTCCGCAGACCGGGATGTTGGCCGAGGTCTCGGTGTCCGACTTGTACTTGCCGTTGGATATCTGCGAACAGTTCTTGACCTTGGCCAGCAGGTCGGCCGCACTGACCGAGCCCTCCCGGGTGCCGAGAGTCTTCGAACCGACTGAGGACTGCGGGGTGTTGGCGGTAGCGGGCAGCGCGGCGGCGGCGAGCAGGGCGGCGCCGGAGGCGGCGGCGATCGCGAACGTACGAGTACGCATGGGGGGTTGGTCTCTCTGTTAGGAAAGTTTCCTTACTCGTTCGCGGTCAAATGTGAGCCCTTTACATGACCGCGTCAACCCCTGTGCGGCAGCCGCGACCGGCCCGCGGCCGTCCCGCGGCGGCGGAATCGGCCGAAACGGCCGAAGAGGCTCTGCACGTACTCCTCCAGGCGCCCAGCGAGGAGGCCGGCCGTCAGATCCGTTCGCCCCAACTTCCGCCAGGGACGGCGAGTTTCTCCCCGTCGGGTGCGTACGCGAGGGCGTCCAGCAGCCGCCAGTACAGATGATCCGCGCGGAGCGTATCGCCTCGACGGGGGTTGACAGTGGGTGCCCCGAGAGGCATGCTCAACCTATCGGTTGAACAACTGGATGGTTGATTACGAGATGGCAGACGACCCGCTCAGCACCACGTTCGGCGCCCTCGCCGACCCGACCCGCCGGGCCATCCTGGCGCGCCTCGCCGACGGCGCGGCGACGGTCAATGAGCTGGCAGAGCCGTTCGACATCAGCCTTCAGGCCATCTCCAAGCACCTGAAGGTGCTGGAACGCGCGGGCCTGATCACGAGGGGCCGCGACGCCCAGTACCGCCCCTGCCATCTGCGGGCCGGCCCGCTCAAGGACGTCACCGCGTGGCTGGAGAGCTACCGCAGGTTCTGGGAGGAGAGTTTCGGCCGGCTCGACGAGTATCTGATCGATCTTCAGGAAAGGCAGCGGAACAATGACATCGAAAGCCAGTGAGCACCCGACGACGCTGACCACACCGTCGGACCGTGAGCTCGTCATCACCCGCGTCTTCGACGCCCCCCGCAGCCTCGTCTTCGAGGCCTGGACCAAGCCGGAACACGTCCGCCAGTGGTACGGCCTCCGCTCGATGACGACGTCCGTCTGCGAGATCGACTTCCGTGTGGGCGGCGCCTGGCGCTGGGGCCAGACGGGCCCCGACGGCAACGACGTCGTGTTCTCGGGCGAGTACAAGGAGATCGTGCCGCCCGAGCGCATCGTCTACACGGAAATCTTCGAACAGATGCCGGGCCCCGCGGTCCTGACCACCCTCACCTTCGACGAGAAGGACGGCCGGACGACACTGACCAGCACCTCACTCTGGCCGTCGGCGGAGATCCTCGCCAATGTGATCGCCATGGGCATGGAGGCGGGAGTGGTCGAGCAGTACGAGCGCCTCGACGAGCACCTGCGGACGATGGCCTGAGACCGGGCCGGCGGCACGACGGTGCGCGCCCGCCTCCCAACTGGGCGAACGGTGGCCGCTCCGTCAGTCTTTGGCCGGGAACGAATGGTGTTCGTTCGCCACGACCCAGCGCCCGCGTTCCTTCCGCAGCCCGACCGTCAGGCGCAGACGGTTTTCGGAGTCTTCTTCCAGCTCCTTCTGAGTCCCGCAGCGCAGCAGTGCGTACGCGAAGGCGACGTCGTCCCCTGCTGTGACGTCGAGCGAGACAATCTCAAAAGAGGCGCCCTGCCGCTGCCATGTGAAGAAGGGCGGCCACGTCGCGCGGTAGGGATCGATCCCCCGTACCCCGTCACTCGGTGGCGGCACGTCGAACATCACGATGTCCTCGGCATGTTCAGCGAGAACCCCCGCCAGATCACCGGCGTGCACGGCTTGTGCCCAGCGCTCGATCAATGTCCGGATCTGCGTCTCATCGTCAACCACGGCTGCGCCCTCCAAGGATGCCGCCCGTGGGCGGGCTTCTTCGAGTCCGTACATATTGAAGACCGCCGCGGCGACCGGAACTCATCCACCTCCGCACGCCCTGACCGGGATCAACCCGGGTCCGTCAGCGCTCCTTCCATTCCTGCGAACCGAAGGCCCTAATGGTAGATTCAATCTACGTAAGAATTGTTCTACCTATGCCAGGGAGGCAGTCATGGACTTCCAAGGCCGGGCTGCGGATCTGGAGATGCTCAGTCATCAGCTCAGCGAGGTCGCGAAAGGTCGCGCGGCCACTCGGGGCCGGGCCGTGATCATGACAGGGCGCCGACGCGTGGGGAAGTCGCGCCTGGTCCAGGAGTTCTGTGACCGGTCGGGGGTGCCCTACGTGGTGTTCCAGGCGACGCGGGGCCGTAATCCGGCCGCCGAGCGGGCGGACTTCACAACAGCGCTGGGACAGTCACCGCTCCCGGGGGCGGATCTGGTCTCCGGGTTGCAAGCGGGGGACTGGAACCAGGCTCTGCGATCGCTGGCTGTGGCAGTTCCGGACGACCTGCCGAGCATTGCCGTGATCGACGAGGTCCCCTGGCTGGTCGAGCAGGACCAAGAGTTCGAAGGCGCTCTGCAGACCGTGTGGGACCGGCATCTGTCGGCCAAGCCCGTCCTGCTGGTGCTGGTCGGCAGCGACATGTCGGTGATGGAGGCGTTGCAGTCGTACGGGCGTCCGTTCTTCGGACGGGCGGCGAAGATGACCGTTCAGCCACTGCACCTGGCCGACGTGCAGGCCATGACTGGCCTGGACGCGGCAGAGGCGGTGGACGCGCTGCTGATCACCGGTGGCTTTCCGGAGATCGTGCAGGCATGGCGGCCGGGCATGAACCGACTGGACTTCATGCGGGAGTCGGTGGCCAATCCGCTGTCGCCGCTGCTGGTGGCGGGAGAGCTGACGTTGCTCGGCGAATTCCCCGAAGCCTCGCATGCGCGGGCGGTCCTGGAGGCGGTGGGCAGTGGCGAGCGCACGTTCAGCACCATCGCCGCTCAGGCCGGCGGCGCCCGCGCGCTGCCCTCCGGCACGCTTTCGCCGCTGCTGAACATGCTGCAGGCCAAGCGGGTGCTGGCCACCGACCTGCCGCTCTCGACCAAGCCCGACACCAAGAACAAGCGCTACCGCATCGCCGACCCCTACCTGCGCTTCTGGCTGGCATTCCTGCAGCGCGCCATCCCGCTCATCGAGCGGGGACGGGGCGATGTGGCGCTGGAGCGCATCGAGCGGTCGTGGCCGACCTGGCGTGGGCGCGCGGTCGAGCCAATGATCCGTGAGTCTCTGATGCGGCTGCTGCCCAATGCCGACTGGCCGGAGACGGAAGCGGTGGGAGGCTGGTGGAACCGCCAGAACAAACCCGAGATCGACCTGGTCGGCGCCGATCGTGAGCCGGTCGGCAGGGAGGTCCACTTCATCGGCTCGGTGAAGTGGCTGGAAAGCCAGCCTTTCGGTCGCCGGGAGTACGACGCCCTTGTGCGCGACATGCTCGCCGTCCCGGGTGCCGAACCGGACACGGCACTGGTCGCGGTCTCCCGCTGTGGGGTGGCGGACGGTCTGCCGCTCGCCGCGCACTGGGGACCGGAGGACCTCGTACGAGCCTGGCAGCCGCGGTAACTGCAGTGGCGCGTACCGCCTCCGCGCCCCTGCCGGAAAATGGCAGGCGGGTAGCCCTACGTCCGGATGGCCGCGCTCCCCGGGCAACCCGGTTCCCGTGCTGATCAACTGAAGGCATCCGCGGCAATCAAGGGACAGCGGGTTTCAGCATGGCGATCATCATCACCTTCGATTTTCCGGGCGGTACGCAAGCCCAGTACGAGCAGGTCACCAACAAGTTGACCGGCGGGCGCGGCTCGGTCAAGAAGCCCTCGGACTGGCCGGTACCCGGTCTGATCTCCCACGCCACCGGGCCCAGCCCCACGGGCTGGTTCGTAACAGACGTCTGGGAGACGAAAGAGGCGTTCCAGCAGTTCGGAGAGAAGCTCGCGCCCCTGCTGCGGGAGGCCGGAATGCCCGACGTCGAGCCGAAGATCTACGAGGCGTTCAACGTGGTGACCCCATAGCCCCACCCGCGTGCGCTCCAGCGCCCGCAGCACTGCCAGACGAACAAGGCCCAGGCTCCCGGTTGCTGCCGGTTACCTGGGCCTTTGCCGTGCTTCCTACTGGTGGGCACGGACGGTTTCGAACCGCCGACATCTGCTTTGCAAGTTCGTTGGCGGCAACTGCCCCGTCCGCAGCCAGGTAGCGCGAGTCGCCGATGCGCACCGAGTCGGCACCACCCCGCGACAACTTGGCACCGTAACCCGCCCATCCCTCGCCCGCCCCTGACCTGCAACGACGGACCCATCTGTCAGCTCGGAACCCCACCCCGCGCCACGTGTCGCACCTTCAGGCTTGCTAGTGGCACCACAATGGTGCCACTATGGCGTCATGGACCTCACGCCGTACATCGAAACACTCCGCAGGGAACTGGCCGTGGCCGCCGAAGCCGGGGGTGACGAAGCCCGCGAGCTCGCCGAGCGGCTCACCGCTCCGCTGGAGTCGGCCACCCGCCTGACCATGCTCAATGTGCTCTCCGCCGCCATGGACGAGATCACCCGTGAACTCGCCCCCGGCTCGGTCGACGTACGACTGCGCGGCCTCGACCCCGACTTCGTGGTGGTGCTGCCGCAGCACGAGGACCGGACCGAACCGCTCGACGCACCGGCGCCCGCACCGGCCCCGGTCCCCGCCGACACGGACGAGGGCGGCACCGCCCGCGTCAACCTGCGCCTGCCGGCCCACCTCAAGGCGCGCGCCGAGGAGGCCGCGAGCCGCGAGGGCCTGTCGGTCAACGCATGGCTGGTGCGGGCCGTGTCGGCCGCGGTCGACGGTGGCACGCAGCCGCGTACGACGGAGAAGACCCGCACCATCGGACAGAGCTTCACGGGCTGGGTGCGCTAGCCGCGCCCGCGCCCGCCTCACTTCACCCACGCCACGTCCCACGAGGGACGCCCCAAGGACTCATGAGGAGAGCACAGCCATGCCTTCTTTCGACACTCCCGAACCGATTTCGGTCACCGCACACGTGTCCGCCGGTTCCATCCAGTTCACCGCGGGCGACCGCCTCGACACGGTCGTCGAGGTGCGGCCCCGCGACCCGAAGAAGGACCAGGACGTGCGGTCGGCCGACCAGACCGAGGTCACATACGCGAGCGGCGTCCTGACCGTCAGGACGCCCAAGCAGCGCTATCTCGTCGGGCGCACCGGCACCGTCGACGTGACGGTCGAACTGCCCACGGGCTCGCGCGTCGACATGACCGGCGCCTGGGCCCAGGTGCTCGGCGAGGGACGGCTCGGCGAGGTCCGCGTGAAGACCTCGTCCGGTGACGTCCGCCTCGACACGACCGGGCCGCTCCAACTGACCGCCTCCCACGGCTCGATCACCGTCGACCGGATCGAGGGCACGGCCGAGATCACCACCAGCTCCGGCAGCCTGCGCGTCGGCACCGTCGACGGCCCCGCCGTCCTGAAGAACTCGCACGGCACCACGACCGTCGGCACCGCGACCGGCGACCTGCGGGTGAGCGGCGCCAACGGCGACATCGACATCGCGCGCGCCGAGAGCTCGGTCGCCGCCACCACCGCCCACGGCACTCTGCGCGTCGCCGAAGTCGCCTGCGGCACCGTCCAGTTGGAGACCTCCTACGGCGCCATCGAGGTCGGCATCCGCGAGGGCACCGCCGCCTGGCTCGACGTCAGCTCCGGCTCCGGGCAGGTGCGCAACACGCTCACCGCCTCCGAGACCCCGGAGAAGACCGAGGACACCGTCGAGGTCCGCGCCCGGACCCGCAACGGCAACATCGACGTGCGCCGCGCCCGGGCCTGAGCACCGGCCCCGCCAACTCGCCCACCCCCCAGTCACTTCAGCCTTCGATCGGGAGGGCCTCATGCCTTCATCTGTCATGCCCATGTCCAGGGGCGGCAACGGCCAGGAGCCGCCCGCCGCCGTCTCCACCGTCGGCCTGCGCAAGTCCTACGGCGACAAGCTCGTCCTCGACGGG
Source organism: Streptomyces sp. NPDC005408 (assembly GCF_040606445.1). Lineage (NCBI taxonomy): Bacteria > Bacillati > Actinomycetota > Actinomycetes > Kitasatosporales > Streptomycetaceae > Streptomyces > Streptomyces sp. NPDC005408. The sequence goes on from NZ_JBEXEX010000001.1 coordinate 258,072, forward strand.
ATCGACCTGCGCATCCCGGCAGGCACCGTCTTCGCGCTGCTCGGCCCGAACGGCGCCGGCAAGACCACCGTTGTCAAGATCCTCTCCACTCTCATCTCCGCCGACGCCGGCTCTGGCGACATCCGCGTCGGCGGCCACGACCTGGCCGCCGACCCGCAGGCGGTGCGCGCCGCGATCGGCGTCACCGGGCAGTTCTCCGCAGTCGACAACCTGATCACCGGCGAGGAGAACATGCTCCTCATGGCGGACCTGCACCACCTCTCCCGCCGCGAGGGGCGGCGCACCGCCGCCGAACTGCTCGAGCGCTTCGACCTGGTGGAGGCCGCGAAGAAGCCCGCCTCCACCTACTCCGGCGGCATGAAGCGCCGCCTCGACCTCGCCATGACGCTGGTCGGCAACCCGCGGATCATCTTCCTCGACGAGCCGACCACCGGCCTCGACCCGCGCAGCCGCCACAACATGTGGGGGATCATCCGAGAGCTCGTCACGGGCGGCGTCACGGTCTTCCTCACCACCCAGTACCTGGAGGAGGCCGACGAACTCGCCGACCGTATCGCGGTGCTCAACGACGGCAAGATCGCCGCCGAGGGGAGCGCCGACGAGCTGAAGCGACTCATCCCGGGCGGGCACGTGCGGCTGCGGTTCGCCGACCCGTCCGCGTACCAGTCCGCCGCCGTCGCCCTGCGCGAGGTCACCCGCGACGACGAGGCGCTGTCGCTGCAGATCCCCAGCGACGGCAGCCAGCGCGAGCTGCGCGCCATCCTCGACTGGCTGGACTCGGCCGACATCGAGGCGGACGAGCTGACCGTGCACACCCCCGACCTCGACGACGTCTTCTTCGCCCTGACCGGCGGCGCCGCCGTCCCCAACCAGCCCAAGGAGACCGTCCGATGAGCTCCCTCTCCCTCGCCGTACGCGACTCGTCCACCATGCTTCGCCGCAACCTCCTGCACGCGCGGCGCTATCCGTCCCTCACCCTGAACCTGCTGCTCACCCCGATCATGCTGCTGTTCCTCTTCGTCTACGTCTTCGGCGACGTGATGAGCGCGGGCATCGGCGGCGGCGGTGCGGACCGCTCCGAGTACATCGCGTATATCGTCCCGGGCATCCTGCTGATGACCATCGGCGGCACCGTGGTCGGGACCGCGGTGTCCGTCTCCAACGACATGACCGAGGGCGTCATCGCCCGCTTCCGCACGATGGCGATCCACCGCGGCTCGGTGCTCGTCGGGCACGTCGTCGGCAGCGTGCTGCAGTCGATCATGAGCGTGGTCCTCGTGGGCGCCGTCGCCGTGGCCATCGGCTTCCGGTCCACGGATGCCGGCGTCCTGGAGTGGCTGGCGGCGTTCGGGCTGCTCGTGCTGTTCGCCATGGCGCTCACCTGGGTCGCGGTCGGCATGGGCCTGATCAGCCCGAACGCCGAGGCCGCCAGCAACAACGCGATGCCGATGATCCTGCTGCCGCTCCTCTCCAGCGCCTTCGTCCCGGTCGACGCGATGCCGGGCTGGTTCCAGCCGATCGCCGAGTACCAACCGTTCACCCCGGCCATCGAGACGCTGCGGGGGCTGCTGCTCGGCAGCGAGATCGGCAACAACGGGTGGCTCGCGATCGCCTGGTGCCTGGGGCTCGCCGTGCTCGGATACTTCTGGTCGACCTCGAAGTTCAACCGCGACCCGAAGTAACCGCCATGACGGCGCGGGCTGCCTCCCGCAGCTCGTCCCGCCCCAGGGCGGCAGTGAGCCATCTGGACCGGATGCTCAAGCGGCGGCCGGTCGTCAATGACCGCCCCCGGTTGATGTCAGAACTGGATGTCAAAGGCCCCCAGCCATGATCGACTGGGGGCCTTTTCACTGGTGGGCGCGGACGGCTTCGAACCGCCGACATCTGCTTTGTAGGCCTGGCACCGATCTCTGAGACGTTCGCCCAGCTCATCCCGCCTCCGCGCGGCCGCCGTCACGGGGTGCAGGCTGACACCGCCGCTACCCCCGACTGACCGCTACTGCCCGGCCGTTCTGGCACGGCAATGGCACGCCGCGGGTGTCTACCAGTCGCGCCACTTGTCGGTGATCTCGTACGGGCCCAGCCCATGGCGTGCGGTGAGCGCAGGAACGTCCACGCCGCACTCTGTGAGCGCCTGGTCGATGTAGTCGCCGAGTTCTTCGCGTTCGCCGGTCTCGTAGGCGGCCCCCAATCGCTCCCGTGAGGGCAGAGAGCTTCCCGTCATGCTGGGACAGGCGCTTAGAAGGCGCGTGGCTGTTGATACAGTCCGGGGCACCTGACCTGGTTGTCCTGGCTCCTGCGCCTTGGGCTTTGAGATTTCTTCGACACGCATTCGACAGGCGTGATTGTCAGGCAGGCCGAGGCACGATGCTCACGGCGCGGTAGTCGTACCCGTCCTGTTTGAAGCCGGGGGCATCCCACTTGAGGTCTACCTGCTGCCCGGGCGACAGCGTGCGGAAACCCACCATTTGGATGGCGGAATAGTGGCCCCAGCACCCGCCGGGAGTCTCGGGAGAGTCGAGCACGCCCCACCCTTCCTCCTCGCGCCACTCGCGGACAGTCGCAGTCACCATGGTGGGGACCTTACGGGGCCTGCGGCTCCGACGGGACGCTGAGGAGCTGAGCAGTGACCTCTCTGCTTCGCCTCCGCTGGTCAATAGGTGTGGAGCGGCAGCAGGCCGGCGGCCGAGGGTCCACACGCCCCAGTTGGCCGAGGTTAACCCGGCAATCTGACACGGACTTGGCACGGAGGCCAAGTGCCCCTGCGGGTCGGTAACTTGATCGGCAAGTCAGGCCGCCCCTCGATGTGAACTATCAGCACGGCTGCATCCACGGCGGCACGGACGGAGGACGAGATGTTGCTGCCCTGATCACTCGAGGAGAGGCTGAGCGGGACGTCACCAGGTCTCAGCGAGCGTGGACGAGACCGCGCCGGTCGTGGTGGACGGAAGGAGCAAGCGATGAGGGTCATGCTGAGAGCGCATCTGGACACCCAGATTTCGAATGAGGCACTCAAGAACGGCACACTGCCGAAAATCATGCAGTCGATGACGGAACGGCTCAAGCCCGAGGCGGCCTACTTCGGCCCCAGCGAGGGCGGGCGGTCCTGCACCTTCGTCTTCGACATGCAGGACAGTTCGCTGCTGCCCACCATCGCGGAGCCGCTCTTCGAGGGACTCGGCGCGAAGATCGAGATCCAGCCGGTAATGAACAGCGAAGACCTGCAGAAGGGGCTTGCCGCGCTGCAGCAGGGCTGACCTCTTCGGCCGCCCACGCTCAGTCCGCTGACCCGAATTCGCGATGCGTGAGAGCGGCTGGACCATCTGGGTGCGAGCGTGCCCATGCGGTCGGTGGAGTCTCAATGGCCGAGTCAAGGGCCTTCGAGCGCCTGCCCGCCGGGTCCCCGACTGACCGGGCGCGCTTCGGGCACGTAGCTGAGGTGGTCGCCTCGACCACTTCGTCATCCCGGATAGTCGGTTCGCCATGGGTAGTCGAAGGCTGCGACGCCGCCGTACTGTGCCGCTGCTGATTTGAGCTCGTCCTCTCCGCGCGAGGAGGCGCGGTGGAGTGTGTGCATGAGCGCACCTTTGTGGTCGGCGTATTCGAAGGCGCGTTCCAGCGCGGGAAAGATGCCGGTGAGCGTGTCGCGGAGCCGGTTGAGCATGCGGACGCGGTCGGCGATCAGGTCGGATCGGTGAGCGGTCAGCAGGGCCAGGTCGGCGGTGAGCTGGGCGGGCACGGCGATGGAGCTGAAGTCTCGCCGCAGGCGGGCTGTGTCGGCGATGACGTAGGCGTCACGGGCGTCGGTCTTGGCTTCGCCACGGTAGGCGCCGGACATCCGGTTGACCGTCCGGCCGGGAACGTAGAGGGCCTGTTGGCCATGGGCAGCGAGTAAGGCCAGCAACAGCGCGGACGCTGTGCCGGCGATGTCCACAGACCAGTGCACTTCGTCCGCGAGGTTGAGGATCTCGCCGAGCGCGGTCAGTATCGCGGCCTCGTCGTTGTGAACCTTCTTGCTCCAGATTGTTGCACCTGTGTCGTCGACCGCGGCGAGCCAGTGATGGGCTTTGCCAGCGTCGATACCGACCCAAAGGTGGGGCAGATGGTCGGCCATGTGCGTCTCCTCAAATTCGGGCGGCATGCCGTTCGGTCCGAGGAACACCCGCCGTCAGCTCCGTAAACAGCGACCAATGCGCACATCTCAATCAGCGGCCAGGGCGTCCCGGAGAGTCGGGCGGCCACTCCACCGGAGCCACCTACGGGCAAGCGGTTTTAGAGCCACACCCGACTCCCCCGGACCGCCAACCAACTTACGGAGCGGCTTTGGGCGGGAGCTGCCATGGGGCGAGAGATCATGGCCCCTTACGCTGGCCGCGAATCGGGCTGGCTCCTCGCCTGCCCGCAATTGCCCGATCGGGGCCATGATCTTGGAGGCTCGCCCCATGGTGGCTGCCTAGAGCCGTGGAGCCGACCGCCCCAGCCACAGCGGGCTACCGTCTCGCATGTGGTGCTCGCTCGAGCGGAGCGAGCCGCCTTTATTGGAGTAGGGAAACTTCCACCGCGGCCGGTGCGAGCCTCTTCTTGCTGCCTCGCCAGCGCAGCCTCACCGACTGCCGTCAACTACTACCGTCAACGCCCCCCACAGCGGTCTTGAGTTCTAGCGGTCATCGCAACACCCGACCTCCGGGGACCCGATGGCCTTCGAGATCCGCAAGATCCGCTCATCGCAGGGACGCAAGAAGCTGGTTCGTGAGCGGGATGAATACTTCCGGCTCATGGATCAAGGTGTGAGCAGCCGGGAAGCGTGCCGGATCGTCGGCATCAACCGGCGGACCGGCAAGCGATGGCGCAACGGAACAGCTCCAACGAAAAACAGACCCGGCTTGCCCGCACACAAGGTGCGGGCAAGCCGGGTCGTTTCGTCGTCTCGGTACCTGACACAGGAAGAGCGGCTCTACATCGCCGACATGGTGCGGGAGAAGACCACGGTCCGGAAGATCGCGGCGGACCTGAAGCGGAGTCCCTCGACCATCAGCCGTGAGATACGCCGCAACCGGCATCCCACCAACGGCCAGTACCGCCCCTACGCGGCGCAGGCCCGAGCCGAGTCCCGCCGGCCTCGCCCCAAGCCGAGCAAGATAGGCCAGGACCCCGCACTGCGGGACTACATCCAGGAGCGCCTGAGCAGGCGCTGGAGCCCGGAACAGATAGTCCAGCACCTCCGCCGGGACTTCCCGACCGCCCGGAGATGCACGTGGTCCACGAGACGATCTATCAGGCCCTCTACATCCAGGGCCGCGGCGAACTCCGCCGCGAGCTGGCCAAGGCTCTCCGCAGCGGACGCGCCCGCCGCAAACCCCGCCGCCAGGCACAGCAACGACAGCCGCGCTACTCCCACCCCATGGTCATGATCAGCGAGCGTCCCGCCGAAGCCGACGACCGCGCAATCCCGGGGCACTGGGAAGGCGACCTCATCATCGGCAAGGACGGCGTCTCGGCCATCGGCACCCTCGTCGAACGAACCACCCGCTACGTGATGCTCGTCCATCTGCCCGGCGACCACGGTGCCGTCACGATGCGCGACGCTCTGCTGGAGACCGTAAAGACCCTCCCACCCCACCTGAAACGCTCCCTGACCTGGGACCAGGGCAGCGAGATGGGACGCCACCACGAGTTCGCGATGGCCGCGGACATGCCCGTCTACTTCTGCGACCCGGCCAGCCCCTGGCAACGCGGCTCCAACGAGAACACCAACGGCCTGCTCCGCCAGTACTTCCCCAAGAGCACCGACCTCAAGACCCACACCCGAGAGCACCTCGACACCGTCGCCTCCGAACTCAACGGCCGCCCACGCAAAACGCTCGGCTGGGAAACCCCAGCCGAGCGCCTGCATAAACTCCTCACCACCACACGTCAGTGATCACGTGTTGCGACGATCTCTAGAATCCGCCGGTCGCAGCGGAGGGCGTTTTCACTGGTGGGCGCGGACGGTTTCGAACCGCCGACATCTGCTTTGTAAGAGCAGCGCTCTACCCCTGAGCTACGCACCCGTGGATGAGGGAACAGCGTACATGGCAGATGGGGCCGCCCTGCAAACCCGTTCCCGGTGGCCGGGGGCCCCGACACCCTCCGGCTACCAGTACTGGGGCTACCCCCACCCCGCACCCGGTGGTCGCCCGGATCGTTCCGCACCCTCCTCACTCCATACGGTGAAGGCACACCGGCGACACCGGCAGAACCAGACCTGGGGGAACGATCACCATGGACGCACTTCGCACCGGCACCCGCACCCGCACCCGCGCGCTCGTCGCCCTTGGCGGGGCCTCTCTGCTCACCCTCGCGCTGACCGGGTGCGGCAGTGCCGATGCCGGGGAAGCGCCCGTCGAGAAGCGGGCGTTTCCGTTTACGGGGAAGGCGCTCACCATCGACAGTGACGACTCCGCCATCGAGCTCGTGCCCGCCGATGTGAAGGACGTGCAGGTCACCAGGCAGGTCGACGGGTGGGTGTTCCTCGGGGACGGGCCCGAGCCCACCTGGAAGATGGAGGGCGGGAAGCTCACCCTCCGGGTGAAGTGCGATGCCGTCGCCAGTGACTGCGAGGCGCGGCACACCATCAAGGTGCCCCGGGGCGTCGCCGTGACCGTTGAGGATGACAACGGGAGCGTGACCGCCAGTGGGTTCGACACGGCGCTGACGATCCGGTCCGACAACGGGGCCGTGACCGTACGGGACTCCAGCGGGCCGTTGAAGCTCGACAGCGACAACGGGAAAGTCGTCACCGAGCGCGTCAGCGCGAAGACTGTGAGTGCCAGTTCGGAGAACGGGGCCGTACGGCTCGGGCTCCTTGCCGTGCCCGATCGGGTCGAGACCGACAGTGACAACGGGTCGATCCTCATCGAGCTGCCGCGCGCGGGCGCTCCGTACGCCGTGACGGCCAAGAGCGACAACGGCGATGTCAATGTCGACGTGCCGAACGACAGCAGCAGCTCACACGTTGTGAAGGCGCGCAGCGACAATGGCAAAGTGACGGTGCGAAGCGCGAACTAACAGGCCCGTGTGTTCGTCCTTACCTGGTGGGAGAATGAACCGGGCAGGGCGACACAGCACGGGAGAGGCATGTGACGGCGACACACGCGCGGCCGCACGACAGAGCGCAGGCGCGAGCAAGTGCCGTCCGGGATGTCCTCGCGCTCGTGCTGCTGCCCCTGCCGTTGATCGCCGTGGCGCTGCCGGGCGCCTTCGCCAGCGGGGGGACGCGGCGCTGGTTCGGCGGGCGGGGTGAGAGTCACCGGGCCGATGCGCAGGCCGCAAAGGATGCCGCCGCCGCTGCGTTCTACGAGCTGGACACCGCCCAGCGCGACCTGCGGATCTCGATCGAGACGATCAGTGCCGTCGACAACACGCCGGGGGCCCGCCGGGCCGTGGACGACTTCGCCGCGCTCGGGCAGCGGATCGACGACGCGAGTAACACGTACATCACCGCCGTCGACGCGCACGATCTCGACCGGGACGATCTGGAGGCGCCGGTGGCCGCGCGGGCGCGCGGGGAGCTGGACCGGGCCAAGGACGAGCTCGTACGGGTCAAGGGCGATCTCGACCGCTTCGCTCAGGGGCTCGGGCCGCTGCTCGACAAGGCGGAGACGCAGCTCGCCCGGCTCGCTCCCGCCGTCGAGCGGGCGAGGCAGGCGCTCCTTTCCGCGAGCAATGCTCTCGATTCGGTGCGGAGCTCCGGTCTGCGAGCGGACGATCTCGCGGCCCGGCTCGCCGCCCTCGCCCCCGAGCTGACCATGCTCAATCAGGGCGCCGGCCGCCACGGCGTCGCCGAGACGCTCCAGCGCGCCGACCGGGTCCTGCGGGACGCCGAAGCCGTACGGGCCGAGGCCGAGCGGCTGCCCGAGCGCGCCGCCGACACCGACAAACGCCTCGTGTCCCTCCGTACACGCGCCCAGGCCCTCACCAACCGCGCCGGATCCGTCGAGCCCGTCCTCAGCGAGCTGCGGCGGCGCTTCTCCGCCGCCTGCTGGCAGGATCTCCAGCCCGTCCCCGAGCAGGCCGCGATCAGCGTCCGCCAGGCCGAGGAGAAGCTCAGGGAGGCGGCCAAGGCGCGCGACGAGCAGCGGTGGGCGGATGCGACGGCCCTGCTCAGCACGGTACGGGCGCTGCTGAACGCCACCGATGAGGCCGTCTCGGCCGCCGGCGACCGGCTGCAGCGGCTCAACGCCGTGGCCAAGGACCCGCAGCACGAGATCGAACGCACCCGTTTCGCCATCCGGGACGCGCAGCGCCTCGCCATGGCCGGGCGCAACACCCCGGATCCGCGGCACGCGCGGCCGCTGGACGACGCGGTGGCGCGGCTGGAGCGGGCCGTCACCGGGCTCGAGGGCCGCCACCCCGACTACTGGCACTTTCTTATGGAGACCGAGGCGGTACGGAACGCGGCCGCGCGCGTGGTCGAGCAGATCCGCGAGGAACGCGGCGCGCACCACGCCTGAGCCGGGCCGGGGAGGACCTGAGCCCGTCGGGCGCGGATTCCCGCACGGATGCCCGGCGCTGATTCCCGGCACGGTTTCCCGGCGCTGATTCGCCCCGATGATTTGAACGGTCACGCCCTCAGGCGGATCCTGTCAGTACGGCGGATCCTGGGAGTACGTACGTCCAAAGGAGGCCGGACATGGCCACACACGTACCCGTCCCCAAAACCAACCGCGCCGGGCCCCGGCTCGACGAGCACCTCCCGGTAGACCATCGGCTCAGCCAGTTCTACCGCGTAGGTGCCGGGCTGATGGGGCTCGTGCTGCTCGCCTTCGGAATTCTCGGGCTCATCGACGAAGTCGGCTTCTTCGACACCCACGGCGACACCGTCGCTGCCCTCAACACCAACGGCGCGCTCAGCGTGCTCTCCATCTGCATCGGGGTACTGCTCTTCGTCGGCATGGTCATCGGCGGGAACTTCGCGTCGACCCTCAACATGGTCCTCGGCATCGCCTTCATCCTCAGCGGCTTCATCAACCTCGCCCTGATCGACACGACGTTCAACCCCCTCGCCTTCAAGATCCAGAACGTCCTGTTCAGCTTTGTGGTCGGCGTGCTGCTGATGTTCTTCGGGATGTACGGCAGGGTCAGTTCGACGCTGCCGCACGACAACCCGTACTGGAAGGCACGCCATCCCGACCGCGCGGCTCCGGAACAGCCCGCCCGTCCTGCCGCATCACCTGCCGAACCAGGCCCGGCGCTGGACAAGGGACAACAGGGCTAGGCAGGGGAGCTAGCCTGAGGCCATGCCTCGTTACGAATACCGCTGCCGCAGCTGTGGCGACACCTTCGAAGTGAACCGGCCGATGGCCCAGTCCTCCGACCCGGCGAGCTGCCCGGCCGGGCACGAGGACACCGTCAAGCTGCTCTCGGCCGTCGCCGTCGGCGGTACGAAGTCCGCGCCCGCCCCCAGCGGCGGAAGCGGTGGCGGAGGCGGCTGCTGCGGGGGCGGCTGCTGCGGCTGACCCGCACCGGCCAAGGCCCGTTGGCCCTCACGCACCCAGAGCATCTCCCCCAGCACGTCCCGCTCCCGCGCTGTCAGCCTGGAGAGCGGGACGTGCGCATGCTGCGGGCGAGCAACTGCCGTACGACATCGGGGGCGAAGGCCGCCCGGCCCGCCCGTGGACGGGGTACGTCTCCGCCTACTCCAAGGCGGTGCTCGTTGCGGCGGTGCTCGCCGTGCTGGTCTTCGCGGGCGTACGCCTGCTCAGGCCGGGGGCCGGGTCGCGGCGTGGCTGAAGCGGCGCAGGATCTCCTCGCCCGCCGCGACGCCCGACTGTGGCAGTGCGTCGACGTGCGGTGCACTCCAGCCGCTGTCGGCCAGTTCGCCGTGGCCCGGCCGCCAGCCGCGGTCCGCGGCGAGCAGCAGATCGGCGTCGAGGAGAGAGTCCCCGGCCGCGAGGATGTGCTTCGCGCCTGTGCGGCGGGCGACTTCGCGTACGGCCGCGCTCTTGGTGAGCGGCTGCGGCACGGCGTAGATCTTGCGGCCCTGGAGGGAAACGGTCCAGCCGCGGGGTTCGGCCCACTCCGCGAGTTCCTTGACCCAGTCCTCCGGCAGCAGGGCACGCTCGACGACGAGATAGACGAAGAGGTCCTCCGCGATCCTCTCCTTGCGCAGCCAGGCCGGGTCGGCGGTGGCACTCAGATGGGCGCGGACCTCCGCCAGCGGGGCACATTCGTCGGCGAGGGTGCCGGCCACACTGCTCCGCCAGTCGCCGTCGGACACACCGTCGACGAGCAGATGTCCGCCGTTGGCGCAGATCGCGAACCGCGGCGCGGCACCGGGAAGCCGGATGCGCTGGTACTGCTTGCGGGTGCGAGTCGTCGTCGGTACGAAACAGGTGTCGGCGGTGAGGTGCGTCAGCAGCCCCGCCGCGCTCTCCGTCATGTACGACAGCGGCTTGCGCTCGTGCACCTCGACGCAGAGCAGGCGCGGGGCCTCGGCGTCGGGCATGGTCAGCCCGAGGGCCGCCGACGAATAGATCAGCGTACGGTCGAGATCGCTGGCGATGAGGACGCTCACTTGGCGGCCACCGCCTTGCCGTCGGCACCCGTCGCGCCCCGTGTGTACCGGGGGTGGATCAACCCGACGCAGGTGTACGGGAGTTCGTCGACCTCCTCGACCGGTACGCCGCGCTGCTCGGCGAGCATCCGGACATGGTCGAGGTCGGCGCCCGCACCGCGCTTGGCGAGGATCTTCCAGGGGACGCGGCGCAGCAGGACGCGGGTCGTCTCGCCGACGCCCGGCTTGACGAGGTTCACATCGTGGATGCCGTACTCCTCGCTGATCCGCTCGACGGCGGCCCAGCCCTCCCAGGTGGGGGCGCGGTCCGCCGCGAGCAGCTCCTTGACCTCGGCGTCGACGGCGGCCTCGACCTCGTCGAAGCGGGCGGCAACGGTGTCCAGGAAGTGTTCCGAAACATCGCCGTCGGCGAGTTCGCGGTAGAACTTCGCGCCGTGGAAGTCGTGCGGGCCGACCAGGTCGGCGCGCAGGACCGTACGTGAAATCAGGCCGGAGACGGTGGAGTTGAGGCAGGCGGAGGGGATGAGGAAGTCCTCGCGGGTGCCGTAGGTACGGACGCAGCCGCCGGGGTCGGCGAGGACCGCGATCTCTGGGTTGAAGCCCTCGAACTCCTCGAGTGCGTCCGCCAGTTCGCGGGTGATCGCGCCCTTGCCGGTCCAGCCGTCGACGAACACGACGTCGGCCGGGTCGTGGTGCTGCTTCAGCCAGCGCAGGGCGTTGGTGTCGATGCCGCGGCCGCGGACGATGGACACGGCGTAGTGCGGCAGGTCCAGGCCGTGCCGGTGCTGTGCCCAGCGGCGCATCAGTACGCCGACGGGCGTGCCCGCGCGGGCCAGCGACACAAGGACGGGGCGGGGGGAACGCTCGGCGATGACGGTCTCGGTGACGGCGCCGACGGCGCGGGCGATACGGGCCGCGGAAGTCTCCAGAGCCGCCTTGAACAGCTCCTGGTACCGGGCGCTGGGCTGGTACTCGACGGGCAGGGACTCGGCGTAGTGCGCGCCGCCGCTCTGTATCGCCTCTTCGCGCTCCTCGGTCGGGGCCTCGAGCTCGGCCTCGGACAGATCCTGGAGCAACCAGCCGACCTCGTCCGGGGCGTAGGAGGAGAAGGCGGGGCCACGGAGGGGCTCGGGCAGCATGGAGGCCCTTTCGGGTGCTTCGGCTACGTCAGGTTCTTCGGGTGCTTCGGGTGCTTCGGGTGCTTCGGGTACGTAACTCGGGACGACGGCCAGGACGACGTGCGGGACGTGCGCGGCGAGCTGGGCCAACAGGCCGTCGGGGGCGTGCAGTCGGGGCGTGTCGGCGGCCGAGTCGATGACGGCGACGACGGCGTCGAAACCGGCCCCCGCGACGTTGTAGGCGAACCGCTCGCCGGGGCCGTCGGCGGGGTCGTCGTGGGCGGGGAAGACGAGCCGGGTGCGTATGGCATAGCCGGGGTCGTCGACGGCGAGGACAGGTGAACGGGTGGTGGTGGAGTAGCGGACCTCGGCGTCGACGGCCTGCTCAAGGGCGGTGCCGAGGCGCAGGGGCGCGTACATCAGCTCCTCGAAGCCGAGCACGAGCACGCGGCGGGCGTCGCCGAGCGCGTCGGCGGTACGGGCCGCCATGCCGGGCAGGGCGTCCTCGAGCGCGGCGCGGTGGGCAGGAGTGAACCCGTGCCGCCCACCGTCGGGCACGCCGCTCGGCCACCCGAGCTCCACCCGCGTGCAGGTGCCGGGCGCCGTGGACGGGCTGTCGCCGGACGCGGGCCGCGTGCGGGGTCCGGTGCCGCCGGGCGCGGCCGATGTCGGCGCAGCCGGGGCAAGGCCGCCCGGCTCCCCGAGCCCGGTGCCGTCCGACACGGCCGGAGTGCCGGACCCGGCGCCGTCGGACGCGGCCGACGCCTCCTGTTCCGCGACCAGCGCCTGCCCCTTCTCCAGGACTCCCTCCGGGAGCCGGACCGTCCCCGAGGCCAGCGCCACCAGGTCGACGCGCGCGCCGATCTCCTCGGCGAACTGCGTGAAGCGCTCGCGGTCCCGCTCCGAGCGCATGTCGACCAGCGCCACGATCACGTACCGCTCCCGCGGGTACCGCTCGTGCAGGTCGCGGATCGTGTTCAGCACCGTGTTTCCGGTCGAGAACTCGTCGTCCACCAGGACCAGCGGTCCGTTTCCCGCCAGCAGCCCGGCATCCTCCGGCAGCAGCAGGTGCGAGGTCGCGTGCGAGTGGGACTCCTCGAATCCGCCCGCCTTCTCGACCCCGTCGACCGGGCGGCGCGTGGAGTGCAGATACGGCGCGAGGCCCACCCCGTCCGCCACCGAGTGGCCCAGACCCGTCGCCGTCTCCGCGTAGCCGAGGACGACCGCGCGGGCCGCCTCGTCGTCGCCGAGCAGCTTGCGGACCTGCTCGCCGAGCCCGTACCCGGCGTCGTACACCACCGACGGCGACTGCGGCACATGCTTGCCCAGCACGTTCGACACCAGCAGATGCGCCCGCTTGGGGTTGCGGCGCAGGGCCAGTCCCAGCAGGCCGCTCAGTGTCTCGTCTCCGACGAGCCCGACGCCCAGCCGCTCAGCGACCCACGTTCCCGACCACACCACTCTTACAGTCTCTTCCTTCGTCATGTCAGCCGCGGAGTCCGCCGGACTCAGCCGGGGAGTCCGGCCGTGAGCAGCTCCACGAAGCCGACGTCTTCCCTGGCAACCCCGAAGACCTCCGCGCGCAGCAGAGTGCGCTCGGCCCAGGCCCGGTGCGGCTTCACTTCGTTCATCTTGTTCGTGTACGAGGAACGCATGACGCCTCCCCCGCCCCGCTCCGGCCGCAGGATGTCCTGCGCGTCACTGAACTCTTCGTGACTGACCACTGACAGTGCGTGCACGGGCAGTACGTGCGAGGGGTGGATGCAGGTCTTGCCCTGCAGTCCGTTGGCCCGGTCCAGTTCGATCTCGCGGAGCAGGCCGTCCAGGTCGTGCTCGATCAGCGCGGTGCGCAGCTCCTCGGCCCGGCCGACCATGAAGGGGCTCCGGCGCAGCTGGGGCTTGAACATGCGCTCCTGGAGCCGGAAGTACTCCCATACGGGTCCGGTCACCGTGAAGCCGGTGCCGTCCGCCCGTCCCAGCACGTTCACCACGTCGGCGATGACCGCGGCGACGATCTGGACGTCGTAAGCCGTCATGTCGGGCGATCTGCGCAGTCCGTACGCCGAGCAGAAGTCCGTGACGCCGAGCCGCAGCGCGAGGACGTGCTCGCGGTACTTGTCGACGGTGCCGGCGATGCCGGTGAGCGTCTCGGTGCGGGTTTCCAGGTGGAGAAGTTCCGGGGATTCCAGGACGGGCATCGCAAAAAGCCGCTGTCCGCTCGCGGTCTCCGCGGCGGTGAGCGCCTCCAGGAACGGAACGCCCCGCTCTTCCGTGAACTTGGGAAGTACGAAACCGGACAGTCGCCGGACCGAGGGGCCGAGCCGGGCCACGAGGTCCGGGATCTGGGCGGGTTCACGGACCCGGATGAAGAGCAGCGGCAGTTCCTCGCCCCGCGCGTCCAGGTCCGCGAACTGCCGGACCAAGTTCTCCTCGGCCGCGGCGACATCCGCGTCGCCGATGGAATCCTCCAGGCAGAGGACCATGGAGACGACTCCGCGGCCGACCAGCTTGAGGACGTCGTCGGCGAGCCGGGGCCGGGTCGCGGGACTGTAGAGGGTCGCGCCCAGCGCCGCCGCGAGGGTGCGGGCGGGCGAGGCCGCGGTGAATTCGCACGGCTCCTGATGGAACAGCCTGTCACGCACAGCAGGCGAAAGATGCCCAAAGTGACGCATATATTTCCCCCGTACTGCCTTGGCGGCCCAACTGGCGTGGCCGGTAATAGTACGTACGACAATGTGTCAAGAGTTCCCCAAGCCCATGAATTCCAGGTAACCCGCTTGCACCATGCCCATGTCCTGGCCGGACGACAAGGGCCCCGCGTTGTCCGGGCGGCCAACGGGAAGGCAGGATGGCCGACATGACGCACGCGATGCTGAAGGGCTCGAACGCTCCTCTGGATGCCACGGCCGTACGGGCCGTGCTGCGCTGGACCCCGGGCGCCGGGGTCCCCGACGTGGACGCCTCGGCCCTCTTGCTCGGCACCGACGGGCGTGTGCGCTCCGACGAGGACTTCGTCTTCTACAACCAGCCGCGCCATCCCTCGGGCCTGGTGCGGCGACTGCCGAAGAAGCGCGTCGCGGAGCATCTGACGGACACCGTCGAAGCGGATCTCTCCGCCCTCGACCCGTCCGTCGACCAGGTGGTGCTCGCCGCCTCGTCCGACGGCGACTCCTTCCAGCATGTACGGGACCTGCGGATACTGCTCTACGACGCGTCCCTGGCCGACAGTGATCCGCTGGCCGTCTTCGATGTGAAGCCGGAGACCGGCGAGGAGACGGCGATCATCTGCGGCGAGCTCTACCGGCGCGGAGAGGGCTGGAAGTTCCGCGCAGTGGCGCAGGGTTATCCGACCGGTCTGGTCGGTCTGGCCACGGCGTTCGGCATCTCGGTGGACGAGGCGGAGGCGGCCGCCGAGCCGTCCGTACAGCCCGTGCCGCAGCCCCAGCCCGCTCCGCCCGCACAGCCCCCGGCCCAGCCCGCCTACGGTTACCCACAGCCCGCGTACGGCTACCCTCAGCCCGCGGCGACCCAGCCGGTCGCGCCCTCGTCCCAGCCCGCGTACGGATACCCGCAGCCGGCCGCCGCGGCAGCACCGGCGCCCGACCCGAACTTCCGGCTGCCGCCGATGGGCCCCCAGTTCGTACGCCCCTGAGGCGCCTCCGAGTCGCTGCTGAGCCGCCGCTGAGCCGGCAGGACGCGACCCGCTACACCCGGTTCTTGTAGCCGCGTCCCCACTGCAGACCCCAGCCGTACAGCCGGTCCAGCTCCGCCTGGAAGCCGTACACGAACTTCACCTCGCGGCGCACGACCAGCTCGCCCTTCACGTTCTCCATGGAGAAGACGGCGCACGAACGGGCCTGTGGCGCCCGCTCGTCGAGCTCTATCTCCACCCGCGGGCCGTTGCTCGGGTAGAGCGTCACATGCGCGTGCGTACGGTCGAAGGCCGGTGTCTGGTCGTAGATGTACGCGAAGAACAGCAGCCGCTTGATCGACTCACGGTGGTCGAGATTGACGTAGATCGTCTCGCCCGACGGGGAGCCGAACCGGTCGTCGCCGCTGAGCTTCACATAGGGCGGCTCGTTGATGTTGCCGAAGAAGCTGCCCAGCGGCTGCACGACGCCCTTGCTGCCGTCCGTCAGCTCATAGAGACAGCCCAGGTCGAGGTCCACATTGACCACGCCCTGGGTGTGCGCCTGGACCACATCGGGCTGGAAGAGCTTGAAGGGGTGCCGCAGCAGTCTGCCGCTCTGCTTGGACCGGCCCTCGATGTCGGACGTACGCATCCGCCAGGAGAGATTGACGCGCAGATTGCCGGTGGCCGCGCCCTGTTTGGTGAGCGAGACCGTCGGGTGCCGCTTGGTCAGCTCGATGGAATTGGTCGCGGCGCTCCCTGAGTCGAACTGCGGTGACCTGCCCCGCCACAGGCTGTCCCAGAAGGCCATACCCCACCCCCACGTGCATCGATGAACCCCGCGGGGCGGCGCCGAGGCCGGTGCCTCGGAGCCGCCCCGCTCAGAGCGTTCCTCAATCCCCGCCGGGTCACACCCCGGAGGCGACTTCTTGCTTCTCGTCGGAGTTGTCGCCGTCCTCGGCCGCGAGCGCCTTGTTGCGGCGCACCGAGGACCAGAAGGACCAGGCGATCAGCACGACGCCGACGAGACCGGTGATGACCTCGTGGATCTCGTACTGGATGGTGACGAGCAGGATCACGGCAAGGGCGCCGATCGCGTAGTGCGCGCCGTGCTCCAGGTAGACGTAGTCGTCGAGGGTGCCCTGGCGGACCAGGTAGACGGTGAGCGACCGAACGTACATGGCGCCGATGCCGAGGCCGAGCGCGATCACGATCGGGTCATTGCTGATCGCGAACGCGCCGATGACGCCGTCGAAGGAGAAGGACGCGTCGAGCACTTCGAGGTACAGGAACATGAAGAAGGCGGCCTTGCCGACGAGTTTGACGGCAGAGACCGGCTTGCCGGCCTTCCTGGCTTCCTCCTCGGCCTCGTGCTCGCGCTCCTCCTCCTCTTCGAGCTTGTTCTCGAAGTAGCCGGAGAGCCCGCCGACGACCATGTACGTGATCAGGCCGGCGACGCCGGCTGTGAGCACGGTCTGCGCCTTGTCGGCGTGCTCGCCGCCGTACTGGTGAGCGTGGACCGCGAATGTCGCGGCCGTGATCAGCAGGACGATCAGGGCGATGCAGGCCGAGAGCATGTCGACCTTGCCGAGCTTGGCCAGCGGCCGCTCCAGCCAGCCCAGCCACTTGATGTCGCGGTCCTCGAAGATGAAGTCGAGGAAGATCATCAGCAGGAAGATGCCACCGAAGGCGGCGATCGCCGGGTGGGCGTCGGTGACCAGCTGCTCGTACTGGTCGTGGTTGTTCAGCGCGAGATCGACCGCCTCGATGGGCCCGATCTTCGCCGTGATCGCGACGATCACCACGGGGAAGATCAGCCGCATGCCGAAGACGGCGATCAGGACACCAATGGTGAGGAAGATCTTCTGCCAGAACTCGCTCATCTTCTTCAGCACGCCGGCGTTGACCACCGCGTTGTCGAAGGAGAGCGAGATCTCGAGAATCGAGAGGATGGCGACAAGCCCGAAGGCCGCCCATCCTCCGTAGAACACCGCCGCGACCAGGCCGAGCGCAGTGACTGCGAACGACCAGCCGAAGGTTTTCAGTACCACTGGCTAACCCAATCGTTGTGTACGGGTCTCCCCCGCGCCGAGTACGGGTCCTCCCCGGGCCACGCGCGGCTTTACGCTGCATTACCCCGGGAGACGACCCCCGGACCCCCAGCAGACACCCCCGGGGGTCGGCCCGGGTCTTGGATCAACCCGGACACGAGCTTTAGGAAACATTGACCCCGAAGTCTAGAGCGATGCCCCGCAGACCCGACGCGTACCCCTGCCCCACGGCCCGGAACTTCCATTCGCCGCCGTACCGGTAGAGCTCGCCGAAGATCATCGCCGTCTCCGTCGAGGCGTCCTCGCTCAGGTCGTAGCGCGCGAGCTCCTGGCCGTCCGACTGGTTGGCCACCCGGATGAAGGCGTTGCTGACCTGGCCGAAGGTCTGGCCGCGGTTGTCGGCCTCATGGATGGAGACCGGGAAGATGATCTTGTCGACGTTGGCCGGCACCTTGGAGAGGTCCACCAGAATCGATTCGTCGTCCCCCTCGCCCTCCCCGGTGAGGTTGTCACCGGTGTGCTCGACGGAGCCGTCGGGGCTCTTGAGGTTGTTGTAGAAGACGAACCACTCGTCGCCGAGCACCCGGCCGGACTGGCAGAGCAGCGCGCTGGCGTCGAGGTCGAAGGGCGCTCCGGTGGTGGAGCGCGCGTCCCAGCCGAGCCCGACCAACACCTGTGTGAGGTTCGGTGCGGCCTTGGAGAGGGAGACATTGCCTCCCTTGGCGAGCGTGACGCCCATGTTTGTGGTCCTCCCCGAGGTGATGAAGCAAAAGCAAAAGGTGGTACAGGCGCGTCCGGCGCCGCACTGTCACATGCGGCGCCGGACAGGGATGAACCGCTGGTTCAGACGTTCACACCGAAGTCCTGCGCGATGCCGCGCAGACCCGAGGCGTACCCCTGGCCGATGGCACGGAACTTCCACTCGGCGCCATTGCGGTAGAGCTCACCGAAGACCATCGCGGTCTCGGTCGAGGCGTCCTCGCTCAGGTCGTAGCGGGCGAGTTCCTTGTTGTCGGCCTGGTTGACGACGCGGATGAAGGCGTTGCGCACCTGGCCGAAGGACTGCTGGCGGCTCTCGGCCTCGTAGATCGAGACCGGGAAGACGATCTTCTCGACATCGGCCGGGACCGAGGCGAGGTTGACCTTGATCTGCTCGTCGTCCCCCTCGCCCTCACCCGTGAGGTTGTCACCGGTGTGCTCGACGGAGCCCTCGGGGCTCTTGAGGTTGTTGAAGAAGACGAAGTTGCCGTCGTTGGCGACCTTGCCCTCGGCGTTGGTCAGCAGGGCGCTGGCGTCGAGGTCGAAGTCGGTACCGGTGGTGCTGCGTGCGTCCCAGCCCAGGCCCACGGTGACCGCGGTCAGGTTGGGCGCGGCCTTGGTCAGCGAGACGTTGCCGCCCTTGCTGAGGCTGACTCCCACGAGTCCCTCCATTGTTTGTCAGGGGCAGCGCCCCCGTCGTGCGGTGATGTACAGGATCAACGAGTGGATCCTAGTGACCGGTTCCCGCTCAAAACAGACTTTGGCGCAGGGGTCGCCCGATCCGTCAGAGGGCGTCGAGCGCCTTGATGTAATCGTTCAGGTCGCGGGCTTCAGGCAGGCCGTTGACGACGGTCCAGCGGACCACGCCCTCCTTGTCGATGATGAAGGTTCCGCGCACGGCGCACCCCTTCTCCTCGTCGAAGACTCCGTACGCGCGCGAGGCGTCGCCGTGCGGCCAGAAGTCCGAGAGCAGCGGGTACTCCAGATCCTCCTGCTCGCCGAAGACGCGCAGGGTGTGGATGGAGTCGGTGGAAACGGCGAGCAGCCGGGTGTCGTCGTTGACGAACCGCGGCAGCTCGTCACGGAGCGCGCGCAGCTCGCCCGTGCACACGCCGGTGAAGGCGAAGGGATAGAAGAGGAGCACCACGTTCTTCTCACCCCGGAATTCGGCAAGGCTCACGGTGCGGCCGTGGTTGTCCCTCAGCTCGAAGTCCGGGGCCTTGGTGCCGACCTCGATCGCCATGACATGCGTCCCTTCACTGTGCGGAGCCGGACTCGTCCGTTCGGGTGGTGGGTCCACCCTACGCAGAGGGCCCCCGCCGGCAGATGCCGACGGGGGCCCTCGGGGCTTTGGGCGCTCAGCGCTTGGACTTGGGTGCGCTCAGCCGGGTGCCCGACCAGTCCTTGCCCGCGTTGATGCTCTTGGTCTGGGAGAGACCGGAGGTCTGCGCGGCTTCGTTGATGTCGCTCGGCTCGATGTAACCGTCCCTGCCGGTCTTCGGCGTCAGCAACCAGATGTCGCCGCCTTCGTCCAGCAGGCCGATGGCGTCCACCAGCGCGTCCGTAAGGTCGCCGTCGTCGTCACGGAACCAGAGCACGACGACATCTGCGACGTCCTCGTAGTCCTCGTCGACGAGTTCCTGGCCGATAACAGCCTCGATGCCCTCACGGAGCTCCTGCTCGACGTCGTCGTCGTAGCCGATCTCCTGGACCACCTGTCCGGGCTCGAACCCCAGCCTGACGGCCGGGTTGGTCCGCTCCTCCGCGTGGTCCGCGGTCGCGCTCACGGCTTGCCTCCTGATCATGTTTGGAAAAATGCTGCAGCCCGCGCGTGCGCGTGGCGTTGGCCGTAGTCCACACGGGCGGGGCGGATCGCGCAAGTACCCGGCCGTTCAGACCGCCGAAACGGTGACGTTTGCGGCCGTCTCGACGCAACTCCAGACACGCTCGACGGCCACTTGAGATTCATGCCACACCATTCGGCCATCTTTGCGGCATTCTGCCCCTTCGGTGCGTCAATCGGAACCGAACAGGCAAACGAAACGCTTTGACGCCTTGGGCGTAAGGTTGCGATTTGACCGGTCCCGGAACCGGGGTTTGGTCAGGATGTCAGTAAGAACAAGGGTTACCCCTCGGTAGAGATGACGTTTGCCTCCCCGCGGTACACGATGGAGGCGGTGTGACACCGCTCAGACTTCCCGTACATCCGCAGGGGCAGAACCCACCGAACAGCGAAGGAATAGCGTGGCTTCCGGATCAGATCGCAACCCGATCATCATTGGCGGCCTTCCCAGCCAGGTCCCGGACTTCGATCCTGAAGAGACCCAGGAGTGGCTGGACTCCCTCGACGCCGCCGTCGACGAGCGGGGCCGGGAGCGCGCCCGCTACCTGATGCTCCGCCTGATCGAGCGAGCCCGCGAGAAGCGCGTGGCCGTGCCCGAGATGCGCAGCACGGACTACGTCAACACCATCGCCACCAAGGACGAGCCGTTCTTCCCCGGCAACGAGGAGATCGAGCGCAAGGTCCTCAACGCGACCCGCTGGAACGCCGCGGTGATGGTCTCGCGGGCCCAGCGGCCGGGCATCGGCGTCGGCGGCCACATCGCCACCTTCGCCTCCTCCGCCTCCCTCTACGACGTGGGCTTCAACCACTTCTTCCGCGGCAAGGACCAGGGCGACGGCGGCGACCAGATCTTCTTCCAGGGCCACGCCTCGCCCGGCATCTACGCCCGCGCCTTCCTGCTCGACCGGCTCAGCGAGAAGCAGCTCGACGCCTTCCGCCAGGAGAAGTCCAAGGCCCCCAACGGCCTGTCCAGCTATCCGCACCCGCGGCTGATGCCGGATTTCTGGGAGTTCCCGACCGTCTCCATGGGCCTTGGCCCCCTCGGCGCGATCTACCAGGCGCGGATGAACCGCTACATGGAGGCTCGCGGCATCGCGGACACCTCCAAGTCGCATGTGTGGGCGTTCCTCGGCGACGGCGAGATGGACGAGCCCGAGTCGCTCGGCCAGCTGTCCATCGCGGCCCGTGAGGGCCTGGACAACCTGACCTTCGTCGTCAACTGCAACCTGCAGCGCCTCGACGGCCCGGTACGCGGCAACGGCAAGATCATCCAGGAGCTGGAGTCGCAGTTCCGCGGCGCCGGCTGGAACGTCATCAAGCTGGTCTGGGACCGCTCCTGGGACCCGCTGCTCGCGCAGGACCGCGACGGCATCCTGGTCAACAAGCTGAACACCACGCCGGACGGCCAGTTCCAGACGTACGCCACCGAGACCGGCGCGTACATCCGTGACCACTTCTTCGGCAGCGACCAGCGGCTGCGCAAGATGGTCGAGGGCATGACCGACGAGCAGATCCTGCACCTGGGACGTGGCGGTCACGACCACAAGAAGGTCTACGCGGCCTACACGGCGGCCAAGGCGCACAAGGGCCAGCCGACGGTGATCCTCGCGCAGACGATCAAGGGCTGGACCCTCGGTCCGAACTTCGAGGGCCGCAACGCCACCCACCAGATGAAGAAGCTGACGGTCGACGACCTCAAGCGCTTCCGCGACCGGCTGCACATCCCGATCACGGACCAGCAGCTGGAGAGCGGCGCGCCGCCGTACTACCACCCGGGCCGGAACTCCGAAGAGATCCAGTACATGCACGACCACCGCAAGGCGTGCGGCGGCTATGTGCCGACCCGTGTGGTGCGCTCGAAGCCGCTGGTCCTGCCGGAGGACAAGACCTACGCGACCGCCAAGAAGGGCTCGGGCCAGCAGTCGATCGCCACGACCATGGCGTTCGTCCGCATCCTGAAGGACCTCATGCGGGACAAGGAGATCGGCAGGCGCTTCGTGCTGATCGCGCCCGACGAGTACCGCACCTTCGGCATGGACGCGTTCTTCCCGAGCGCCAAGATCTACAACCCGCTGGGACAGCAGTACGAAGCCGTGGACCGCGAGCTGCTGCTCGCGTACAAGGAGTCGCCGACCGGGCAGATGCTGCACGACGGCATCTCCGAGGCGGGCTGTACGGCATCGCTGATCGCCGCCGGTTCGGCGTACGCCACGCACGGCGAGCCGCTGATCCCGGTGTACGTCTTCTACTCGATGTTCGGCTTCCAGCGCACCGGCGACCAGTTCTGGCAGATGGCCGACCAGCTCGCGCGCGGCTTCGTCCTGGGTGCGACCGCGGGACGTACGACGCTGACAGGTGAGGGCCTGCAGCACGCGGACGGCCACTCGCAGCTGCTCGCCTCCACCAACCCGGGCTGTGTCGCGTACGACCCGGCCTTCGGCTACGAGATCGCGCACATCGTCAAGGACGGTCTGCGGAGGATGTACGGCGAGAGCGCCGAATTCCCTCATGGCGAGGACGTCTTCTACTACCTGACCGTCTACAACGAGCCGATCCAGCACCCGGCCGAGCCGGAGAACGTGGACGCCGAGGGCATCCTCAAGGGCATCTACCGCTACAGGGCGGGCGAGGCCGGTGGGATCCCCGCGCAGATCATGGCGTCGGGTGTCGCCGTGCCGTGGGCGGTCGAGGCGCAGCGGATCCTCGCCGAGGAGTGGAACGTACGCGCCGACGTGTGGTCGGCGACGTCCTGGAACGAGCTGCGCCGCGAGGCCGTCGAGGTCGAGCAGCACAACCTCCTGCACCCGGAGGAGGAGCAGCGCGTCCCGTTCGTCACGCAGAAACTGTCCGGCTCCGAGGGCCCGTTCGTGGCCGTCTCGGACTGGATGCGCGCGGTTCCGGACCAGATCTCACGCTGGGTGCCGGGCACGTACCAGTCGCTCGGTGCCGACGGCTTCGGCTTCGCGGACACGCGGGGCGCGGCCCGTCGCTTCTTCCACATCGACGCGCAGTCGATCGTGCTGGCGGTGCTCACCGAGCTCGCGCGCGAGGGCAAGGTCGACCGCTCGGTGCTGAAGCAGGCAGTGGACCGCTACCAGCTGCTGGACGTGGCTGCGGCGGACCCGGGCGCGGCCGGCGGCGACGCGTAGTCGTTATTCGGTGAAGGGCGGCGGGACCCGGCCGGGTCCCGCCGCCCTTACGCGTCTCTAACATGCAGGCATGAAGCAGCGAACAGCGCAGGTCCGGTGGGAACAGCGCATGCAGACCCCCCTGCTGGCGCTCGCCATCGCGTTCGCCCTCGCGTACGCCGTGCCGATCGTGGCGCCCGACGCCAAGAGCTCGGTGATAACCGTCTGCACGGTCACCGAGTGGGTGGTGTGGGGGACGTTCGCCGTCGACTACCTCGTACGGCTGGTGCTGGCGCCGGCCAAGTGGCTGTTCGTACGCAAGCATCCGCTGGATCTGGTGGCGGTGGTGCTGCCACTGGTGCAGCCGCTGCGGCTGCTGCGGGTCGTCTCGACACTGCTGCTGGTGGGCCGCCGGGCCAGGATGGCACCGCAGATCACGCTGACGACGTATGTCGGGGGCGCGGTGGTGGGGCTGATGATGTTCGGCTCGCTGGCCGTGCTTCATGTGGAGAGGGATGCGCCGAACGGGAACATCAAGACGCTGGGCGACGCGGTGTGGTGGTCGTTCACCACCATGACGACGGTCGGGTACGGCGACCATGCGCCGACGACGGGTCTGGGGCGGGTACTCGCGGTCGGGCTGATGATTTCGGGGATCGCGCTGCTCGGTGTCGTCACCGCCAATATCGCGGCGTGGTTCATCTCCCGCTTCGAGCGGGACGATGTCGAGGAGCGGCGGCAGACAGCGATGTTGGAAGCGCTGACCGCCGATGTGAAGGCGCTGCGCGAGCAGGTGGCAGCGCTCTCGGGAGCCGGGGCGGGCGCCATGCCCACCCCGGTCGGTCCGTCCGAAGAGCCTGCTGTGCGTGGCTGACGATCACCACATCCCGCTCGCGGGAACCGTGGCTCCCGCAAGCCAGACGATCGCCAGCAGGGTGTCGATGCCACCCAGCACGACGGCGACCAGTGCCGGGACCGGCTGTGCGCCGTTCCAGCGGCGGCCCATCCCGAGCCATCCGCTGACGATCGCAATCGGGCCGAGGACGATCCCCAGCACGAAGAATCCTGCGATCGCGCAGATCAGACCGATGATTCCGAGTGCCGCGCGATCCGGCCCGCTCCGTGACCAGTTGCGGCCGCGTGAACGGGGGTGCCGGCGCGTGGTGTGTCCGAAGCCCGCCATCATCACTCCTTGAGTCGTCGAATCGGGGCTCGGACAGCGGGTACCCCGGTTCAGCGCTCCCAGACCTTGAACGCCCTGACCTGGTACGGGGTTTGAGGCACCCAGGTGCCGCCGCCCTTGCCCGGGTACGTGTCGAACTCGCCCGTCTCCTCGCACTCCGCCGACTGGTACGTGGTGACGGGCCGCCCGGTCCGGTTCGCGAGCGCCTGTGCGGTGGTGCCCCGCGGCAGCGGGACACAGCTCTCGACATCGATGCCGTACAGCTCATGGACCTGGCGCGTGCCCTTGAAGTTCCCCTTCTCCCAGAGGCAGAGCTCGCCCGCCGCGCACTCCCCGAGGCGGGGCGGCGCGGCGGCCGCCGTCTGCGGCGCCAGCACTGCTGCGGCCAGGACTGCTGCAGCCCCGGCTCCGGCCGCGTATCCGGCCGTGACGATCTTGCGCATATCGGTAACCCCCATGTCGTACTGATCACTTGACCGCACCCTGACCTGCGGCGAGCGGGTCGGGGAAGGGGGTCCGGGCTGCATCACCCGGATAGGCGACAGCCCCGCCGGGCGGGCCCGGCAGGGCTGTCGTATGCACGTGGTTGACGCGCGGTCGCCGTCAGATGTGGGCCGCACCCGCCTCGGCGTTCGCGCCGCGCTTGGTCAGCAGCGCGACGAAGACCGCGACCGCCGCGACACCGGCGGCGACCAGGCAGGCCAGGCCCATGCCGGACATGAAGGTGTCGTGCGCGACGCCGACGATCTTCTCGGCGATGGCGGGCGGTGTTCCCGGCGCCACCGGCGGCACACCCACCTGAACGGCTTCAGAAGCCTGGTCCAGCTGGGCGGGGGTGAGCGGCGGGAGCTTGGCGTCTGCCCAGTTGCCCGCGAGGTCGGTGTCGACCTTGGACGCCATGACCGCGCCGAGCACCGCCGTACCGAGGCTGCCGCCGATCTGCATGGCTGCCTGCTGCAGGCCGCCCGCGACACCGGAGAGCTCCATCGGGGCGTTGCCGACGATGACCTCGGTCGCGCCGACCATGACCGGCGCGAGGCCGAGGCCCAGAAGCGCGAACCAGACCGACATCGGGAAGCTGCCGGTGTCGGTGGACAGCGTCGACATGCCGAACATCGCGACCGCCACCGAGTCCCACTTCGTCGCCGCGGTGCGTGGACGGCCCGCGGAGGAGGGGCCGTTCGAGGCCCTGCGCAATGCGGTGCTGGGGGCGTGGGACACGATCGGTGAGGCGATCGAGGAGATCATCCCCGTCGATCTGCACATGCGCAGCTACCAGATGATCGAGTCCACGCCCGCGCTGCTCGCGGTCCATCTGCGCCGCTCCACCGAGCTGGAGGAGGAGATCGCCCAACTGATCGCGGCCCGCGAAGGCCTGGACGTCGACGCGGACCCGCGCCCGAGGGTCGCGGTGGCGGCGTTCAGCGGGGTGATGCGGGTGACGGGCAGGCTGTGGGGCCAGGGCGAGGACGTGAGCCCGGAGGCGATCCGGGGCCTGACGGAGGCGTATCTGGACCACCTCGGGCCTGCGCTGGCGGAGAACTGGCGGGTGGGGAGCCGGGGTTAGGGCCTGTCGTTTGGATCAGGCCGGATCAGGGAGCGGCCCGCCGCGGAGTGGCCCGCCGCGGAGCGGCTGATGTCACTGCGGTGCGTGCGATCGCAAGGCGGAGGATGGAGCCGACGCGGAGCGTCGGCGACTGACGCAACGCAGCGTGGGGGCACCTCCCGTGCCCGAAGGGCTACGGAGGAGTGCGCGCCAGGGCACGCGAGCCCAGCAAGATCCGAACGACAGGCCCTAGGCGGCCCAATCAAGCCCCCGCCGGCCATTGAGGCGCGGGGTCCGGGGCGGAGCCCCGGGCCGGACGGAGCGTACGCCCTGCGCGTACGGAAGGTGACGACTTTCCCCCCGTACGCCCCCTGAACACGTGATCTGCCTCACGGTCTTCGCGAGCTCCCTCGCCCGTCTCCTAGGGTGTCCCGCAGTGACTTCCTTCGACTCCTCCCCCACTCTCACCGCATGGCGCGCTCTGCTCGCCCTCGCGGTTGTGTTCATGATGCTGGCGACCACGGGATGGACCGCCATACGACATCAGAACGGTCCCCGTGACGCTTTCGAGGCCGAGCTGGCCGGCTGGGCCAAGGCCCGGGTCGGGGCGCGGGTCCTGCCGGATCCGGAATCGGCGCCGCAGCGGCTCGCCGCCTTCTTCGGCTCCATCGGGGGCACCCAGCGGGCCCGCCTCGCCGACCAGTACCCCCTCGTCGTCGGCAATCTCAACGGCGCCCCGGTCACCCTGCGCTACCGCGCCAACCGCAAGGCCCTCGCGCACTCGCTCGCGGAGGAGCGCAAGCGCGTGAAGGACGTCAACCTCACCGCGGACGGCCATCACCAGGCGGTCAGGCGTATGCACCGCTTCGAGGCGCTCATGAGCGCCGGGCGTCAGATCCTCGCCTTCGATCCGTCCGGCCCCGGCAAGGTCGCCGAGGTATTCGGCGATCTCGACCACGCCCAGCGGGTGTCGGTGATCGTCCCCGGTGTCGACACCAATCTGCTCACGTTCCAGAAGACCGCCAAGAGGTACACGGCGCCGGTCGGCATGGCGGAGTCGCTGTACGCCGCCGAGCGGGCCGCGGCCCCTCGTACGCGTACGGCGGTCATCGCCTGGGCCGACTACACCGCGCCCGTCGGCGTCGGCGTGGACTCGGCCATAGGCCGCCTCGCCGAGAACGGCGCGGTGCGCCTGACGGCGCTCACCGGCGCGCTGCCCGGCACCTCCAAGGTCGCGCTGATCTGTCACAGTTACGGCTCCGTCGTGTGCGGCGTCGCCGCCCGTCGGCTCCCGGCCCGCGTCAGCGACATAGCGGTGGCAGGCAGTCCCGGCATGCGTGCCGAAAGCGTGACCGGACTCCACGCACGCGCCCGCGTCTGGGCGATGCGCGACAGTGACGACTGGATCCAGGACGTCCCGCATCTGGCGGTCGGCGGCCTCGGCCACGGCGAGGACCCGGTGACACCGGACTTCGGCGCGCGCGTCATGTCCGCGGCGGGCGCCGTCGGCCACACCGGCTATTTCCAGCCGGGTACAGAGAGCGTCAGCAACTTCGCCGAGATAGGCGTCGGTTCGTACCGCAGCGTGACCTGCGCGAGCGGCGACGACACATGCCGCAGTGGTATTTACGGAGACGAGGAAGCCTGACGCGCGTAGAGCATCGTGGGCGGGGCTGGGCACCGAGGGGCGACGCGCGACCGCACGCCGCCTACGATGATGCGCATGGGTGATGTTCTGGCCGGAATTCAAGCCACTTGGGAGTTCGAGACCGACTCCGTGCTCATCCGCTTCGAACGGGGGCTCCGCGCGCCGAAGCTGTTCCAGACGCTTCGCGAACGCCGCATTCCCCACGAGGCGTTGGCGTCGGTGACCCTCTCCCCGGGCAAGCGCGGCACGGTCGTGCTGCACGCTGCGCCCAGACCCGGCGCCGATCCGCTGATGGAGGCGGCGGCCGGGCAGCTGAAGGAGGGCTGTGACCCGTACCGGCTGGTGCTGCCCGCCGAGCGCGAGACGCTCGCCGAGTACTACGCCGACGAACTGCGCGCGCTGCTCCCCGACGACGCGGACACCCCGGCCGAGCGGTACGCCGTGGCCGCGCCCGAGGGGCCGATGCACTTCAAGGCGTACGACGGAAAGGCCTTCTTCGACGGCTCGATGGTCTCCTTCCGCTGGTCACGGACGGCCGCGTCGTCGGCCAAGTGGAGGGCGGGCGACCAGAGTTTCCCGGTGGCGGAGCTGAGCGGCGTCGAGTGGCGCTCGCCGGAGGCGTTCGACGGGTATCTGCGGCTGCTGCGCCGCGGTGAGGATCCGGGCGAGGAACCGGCCGGGCTCCGGCAGGTGGACCAGGACCCGGCGGCGGTGCTGTTCGGGGTGAGCCGCGGGCCGGTGCACGAGTCGCTGCCGTTCGCGGCCGCGGTGCTCGAGTCCGTACGCAACAGCGGCTCGGCGCCGGCGATGGCGCTGCGGGCGGGGCGGCGCGACCCGGCGGACATCGCGGAGCGGATACGGCACCTCGGGGAGCTGCACCAGGCGGGTCTGGTGACGGACGAGGAGTTCAGTACGAAGAAGGCGCAGTTGCTCGCAGAGCTGTGAGTCCCACGGGGTCATCCTCGCGGGTCATACCGGGGCATGACATGGCGTGCGGCTCCCCGGTATGACGCCGCGCGGCGGCCGGGCTGCCTACGCTGATCACGTCATGTCTGAATCATCCCCCCGGGAGTCCGGGTCCCCCCGACCCTCCTCTCGGCGCTCGCGCGCGCTGCGCGCCGCGCGGCAGAATCTGCGGCTGCTCGCCGCCGATCTCGTCACGCCGTCGGAGTCCACGGCCCCGCTCCTCGGCTCGGCCGAGAAGCGGTGGCTGCGGGCGCTGCCGTACGCGGTGGTGTTCGTGTTCGTCGTCGCGCTGCTGCCGGCGACCGTCTCGGTGCTGACGCAGGAATACGAACTGAACGGTGCGCTCGCCGGCGCGCTCGCCACCGCCCAGACCGCGCCGCTGCTGCTCGCCGTGACCCGCCCGCTGCAGGCGTGGTGGATCATTTTCGCCGCGGATGTGGGGGGCGCGTTCGCCCTGATGGACGCGGAAGGGACGATGGGCAGGAGCTGGCCGTGGACCCCGATGGTGGTCGTCGGCTATCTGGTCCTGATGATCTGCCTGGGGCTGCGGGAGCCGCGCCGCAAGCTGCTCGCAGTGTGGCTGGCGACGGGCGCTGCGGGTCTACTGTTCGAGCTGTTCTCGCAGAGCCGGAGCGACGGCGTCCATCTGCTGCTGTTCGTACTGAGCGGAGTGGTGCTCGTCGTCACGGGCGCGCTGCGGGAGCGCGGGGACGCGCAGCGGCGGCTGGTGGTGCAGGAGACCATCAGCGAGACGGAACGGGCGCAGCGCACCCTGCTGGAGGAACGGGCCCGTATCGCGCGTGAGCTGCACGATGTGGTGGCGCACCACATGTCGGTGATCACGGTGCAGGCGGACTCGGCGCCGTACCGGATCGAGGGGCTGCCGGACGCGGCACGCGAGGAGTTCGGGTCGATCGCGGCGGGCGCGCGGGAGTCGCTGGCTGAGATGCGTCGGCTGCTGGTGGTGCTGCGCAGCGACGGCTCGGAGGGTGAGCGGGCGCCGCAGCCGGGACTTGACCGGGTGCAGCAGCTGGTTGAGGCGACGGTACGGGCGGGAGTTCCGGCGGAGCTGTCGCTCGCGGCGGAGCTGGGGCCGGTGCCGCAGGCGGTGGATCTGTCGGCGTACCGCATCGTGCAGGAGGCGCTGGCGAACGTGGTGCGGCATGCGCCGGGGGCGCCGACACGGGTTTCGGTGACATCGGACGGTACGGACCTGACGGTGCTGGTCGTCAACGGGGCCGCGGCGGACGGTACTTCGCATCGCCAGTCGCCGCTCGAGACGACCGGGACCGGACACGGCCTGGTCGGAATGCGTGAACGCGTACGGTTGACCGGCGGCACGCTGGACACCGGTCCGCTGCCGGACGGCGGTTTCCGGGTCGCGGCCCGCCTCCCTCTGACGGTGAAGGAATCCCCGTGACGATCCGCGTGATCATCGTCGACGACCAGGCCATGGTGCGGGCGGGGTTCGCCGCGCTGTTGTCCGCGCAGGCGGACATCGACGTGGTGGGCGAGGCGCCGGACGGCCGCGCCGGGGTGGCGGTCGCGCGGTCCACGCACCCCGACGTGGTCCTGATGGACGTGCGCATGCCGGAGATGGACGGTCTCGCGGCGGCGCGTGAGCTTCTGTCGCCTCCGGCCGGTGTGGTGCACCGCCCGAAGGTGCTGATGCTGACCACCTTCGACGTGGACGACTACGTGTACGAGGCGCTGCGGGCCGGGGCGTCGGGCTTCCTGCTGAAGGACGCCCCGCCGGCGGACCTGATCGCGGCGGTCCGGGTGGTGGCGGCGGGCGAGGCCCTGCTGGCGCCGTCGGTGACGCGCCGCCTGATCGCGGACTTCGCGGCACAGCGCCCGGCCGCGCGGAAGGGCCCGGCACTGCGGCTGAACGGGCTGACGCCGCGGGAGACGGAGGTGCTGGAGCTGATCGCGAGGGGCCTGTCGAACCAGGAGATCGCGGAGCATCTGGTGCTGGCGGAACAGACGGTGAAGACGCACATCGGGCGGGTGCTGGGGAAGCTGGAACTGCGGGACAGGGCGCAGGCGGTGATTTTCGCGTACGAGGCGGGGGTGGTGAGGCCGGGCGACGCGGGGCAGTGACTTTTCCCCACCCCGCCCCACCCTGCCCACCCCGCCCCTCCCCGCTGTGACATTTGCGGCTCCGCCACGTGGGAGCCAAGCCCCCGAACCGCCGGAGCGGCCCACCCCCTACCCCGGTATGACCCGCAACCTGGCCCCCCAGTGTGACGCACCGTCACCCACCGTCTTCTTACCTTCCTCTCCGTCAGGCCGACGGACCAGCGAGAGGGAGACGGAAACATGCGCCGCTACAAAAGGACCCTGGTGGCCGTGGCGTTCGCGACGACCGTGGTGGCCGGGACCGCCGGGTGGGCGTCCGGGAACGGGCAGCAGGCCGTCACCGGGCCGCCGCCCGGCAGCAGCGCGTGGGTTGCCGATCAGTCGCTCGGGCGCCGCCTGCCCGATCCCGCCACCGCATCGCCCACCGAAGTCGCCGCGTTCTTCGGGACGTTGAGGGCGAAGGACCAGCAGGACCTGATCCGCCGCCACCCCCTCGTCGTGGGGAACCTCGACGGCGCGCCCACAGCCCTGCGGTACGAGGCCAACGCCCAGGCCCTTCGCGGTACCCGGTTCGAGCGGCTCGCCGCTCCCGGGCGGCAGATACTCGCCTTCGATCCACGCGGGCGCGGCCAGGTCGCCGAGGTGTACGGGGATCTGGCGCACGCCCGCCATCTGTCCGTCATAGTCCCGGGGTCCGACATGGACGCCGACACCTTCGACCGGGCCAAGGACCCCTACGGCACCCCCGCCGGCATGGCCAGGTCCCTGCGCGCCGCGACCCACAACCGGACCGCCGTCATCGCCTGGACCGGCTACACCACGCCCGTCGGTGTCGGCCTGGACGCCGCCACCGGCGATCTCGCCGAGGCCGGGGCCGTACGCCTGACCCGCTTCACCGAAGGCCTCGCAGCCGTCCATGCCCCCGCGCCCGCCCTCTTCTGCCACAGCTACGGCTCCGTCGTCTGCGGCCTGGCGGCCGCCGACCTCAAGGCCAAGGACCTCGTGGTCTTCGGTTCACCCGGCATGCGCGCCGAGAACACGGCCGATCTCCGCACCACCGCCCGCGTCTGGGCCGCCAAGAACCCTTCCGACTGGATCTCCAAGATCCCCAACGTCGAGTTCGCCGGACTCGGACACGGCAACGACCCCGCCGACCCCGCCTTCGGCGCCCGCCCCGTCCCCGCGGCCGACGCCCAGGGCCACACCGGCTACTTCGCCCCCGGCACCGACTCGCTCCGTACCTTCGCCGCCATCGCCGGCGGAGCAGCGTGATGAAACTCGTCGAGAAGATCGAGGCGCGGACTCCCGCCCACCGCGACCGCGCCATCGACGGGCTCCGCGCCCTCGCCCTGCTCGCCGTCCCCACCGGACACTGGCTGCTCGGCGGCTTCACGCTCGACTCCGGCGGCGCCCTGCACAACGCCAGCCCCCTCGCCGCCTTCAGCTTCTTCGCGCCGGTCAGCTGGGTGCTCCAGATGCTCGGCATCTTCTTCCTGGTGGGCGGGTACGCCTCCGTGCTGTCGTACGGCAGGCGGAAGGGGACGACAGGCGAGTGGCTCAGGCAGCGGATCGCCCGGCTCGGGCGGCCCGTCCTCGGTGTCACCGCCGTCTGGGCCCTGATGGTCCCCGTCCTGTACGCCCTCGGCGTGCCCGGCACCACCTTGCGCACCGGATCGACCCTCGTCGTCCAGCCCCTGTGGTTCGTCGGCGTGTACACCGTGGTCACCGCCCTGACCCCGTACTGCGTACGCGCCGCCCACAAGCTCGGCCCCTGGGCCGCGGCTCCGCTCATCGCCACCGTCGCCGTCGTCGACTTTCTGCGCTTCGGCCCGTACGCCGATGCCATGCCCTCCTGGCTGAGCGTGATCAACATCCTTCCGGGCTGGCTCTTCGCGTACCAGCTCGGCGTCTCCTGGAGCGAGGGCAGGATCACCGCGCGCCACGCGCGCGTGCTCCTCGTCGGCGGCGCGGCACTCTTCGCCGCACTGCTGCTCGCCTTCCACTACCCCGCCTCGATGGTCGGCGTCCCCGGCGAGACCCGTACGAACTCCCACCCGCCGTCCCTGCTGGTCCTGGCCCTCGCCGCCGCGCAGAGCGGCGCCGCGATCCTGCTGCGGGACCGGATCGCGAAGCTCCTGAAGCGCCCAGCCCTGTGGGCACCGGTCGTCGTCATCAATCTCTCCGCGATGACGATCCTGTGCTGGCACCAGACGGCCATGCTGGCTGCGGCCGTGCCCGCCTCCTTGATCGGCCGTGTCGGGGGGCTGACCACGGCCCCCGACTCGCTCGGCTGGATCCTCGCCCGGCTCGCCTGGATGCCGCTGTTCGCCGGGCTGCTGATCCTCATCGGGCGGTACGCGCGCGGCTTCGAGGCCCCGTGGGCAAGGACGACGAAAGCCCGCCGCGCGGCAGTTGGTCTGTTCGCGGCGGGCTTCGCTGTCTTCGCGTTGGGGCTGGCGTAATGCCGTACGGACTACTCCCGCGCGGCGTAATGCCGTACGGACTACTCCCGCGCCGCCGACGTCGACGACATGTCCGTGTAGCGGTCCCCCGCCACCTGGCCCGCAATCGGCTCCAGTGCCGCCAGCTCCTCGTCGGTCAGCGTCAGCCGGGTCGCCCCGGCGTTCTCGAGCAGCCGGGTGGTCTTGCGGGTGCCGGGGATCGGCACCACGGCGAGCGAGTGCACCTCGGCCCGCTGCTGCACCCACGCGAGGGCCACCTGCCCGGCCGTCGCCCCGTGCGCCGCCGCGATCTTGTGGACCGGCTCCAGGAGCGCGGCGTTGGTCTTGGCGTTGTCGCCGTTGAAGCGCGGCTGGGCCCTGCGGAAGTCGCCCTCCGACAGTTCCTTGCCCGCGTCCGCGAAGGCCCCGGTGAGGAAGCCACGGCCCAGCGGCGAGTACGGCACGACGGCGACGCCCAGCTCGGCCGCCGCGCCGACCGCGCTGCGCTCCACGTCCCGGCTGAACAGCGACCATTCCGACTGCAGCGCGGCGATCGGATGCACGGCGTGCGCCTCACGCAGCTCCGCGCCGGTGACCTCGCTCAGCCCCAGGTGCTTGACGAGTCCGCGCTCCACGAGTTCGGCCATCGCGCCCACGGACTCGGCGAGCGGTACGGCCGGGTCGCGGCGGTGCATGTAGTACAGGTCGATGACATCGGTCTTCAGCCGCCGCAGGCTCTCCTCGACGGCCTTGCGGATGTACGCCGGGTCATTGCGGATGGCCCGGTACTGCGGGTCGTCGGTCCGCTCGATGGCGAACTTCGTGGCCAGGGTGATCTCGTCGCGGTGCGCTCCGACGAACGGCGCGAGGAACTCCTCGTTCGCCCCCCGCCCGTACACGTCCGCCGTGTCGAAGAGCGTGACGCCCGCCTCCAGCGCGGCCTCCAGGGTGTCCCGGGCGGCCGCCTGGTCGGTGTCCCCGTAGAACTCGCTCATCCCCATGCAGCCCAGGCCCTGTATGCCGACCAGCGGTCCACCGGTCCCGAGCCGCACCTGTGCGATCTTGCCGCCGTTCCTCAAGGATTCAGCCATCAGGATTCAGAGCCTCTCCGACGCCCGCCGGGCGTCCGCATAAAAGTCGATCTTGTGATCCAGCACCGCGAGTGTGTCCCGGAGCTCCGCGATACGCGAGCGGACATCGCGCCGTGTCTGCTGCAGCAGCTCCTGCCGTGCCTCGAAGGTGTGCTCGCCCTCGCGCACCAGCTCGGCGTAGCGGACCATGTCCGCGACCGGCATCCCGGTCAGCCGCAACTTGCCGACGAAGGCGAGCCAGTCCAGGTCGCGATTGGTGAAGCGCCGCTGTCCGGTGTGCGACCGGTCGACGTGCGGCATCAGCCCGATCCGCTCGTACCAGCGCAGGGTGTGCGCGCTGAGCCCGGTGAAAGCGGCGACCTCGCTGATCGTGTAGCGGTCCTGGCCCTCGGGGCGGGGATGTGCGCGGGGAGCCGACTTGCAGAGGTCCACTCGTACCGGCGTGCTCTCGATCAGCGTCATGTCCTCAACGCTAAAACCTTGGAGTGCACTCGAAGCAAGCGGAAATGGATGGCAGTTTTCCTGCGGCGCGAAATAGCCTCCGAACCCATGAGCCTCGCACGCCGCGCCACGCCCGACGACGCCGAAGAGCTGGTCCGCCTCCGCAAGGTCATGCACGACTCGTATGCCGGCCACAGTCCGGATGTCGGCTGGCAGCCCGCCGCCGTCGACACGCTGCGCAAGAAGCTCACCGACCCGGACGGCGATCTGACCGCGTTCGTCGTCGAGCGCCCCGGCGGCCTGGCGGCCTGTGCGGTCGGCACGATCGAGTACCGGCTCGGCGGACCCGGCAACCCCCACGGCAGGTCGGGATATGTCTTCAGCGTCGCCACCGACCCCGACCTGCGCCGCCGTGGCTACTCCCGCGCCTGCATGGAGGCGCTGCTCGGCTGGTTCCGCGAACGCGGCGTACGCAAGATCGACCTACGGGCCTCCGCCGACGGCGAGCCCCTGTACACCTCGCTCGGCTTCGTCCGTACCCCCGATCCGGCGATGAGGCTCACCCTTTAGTCTCGTACGCATGCAGAGCCTGGCGATGATCGAGAACTGGCCGGTACCGACCGCGGCGGCCGCCGTCGTACGAGCGGACGGCACCGTCGCCGGATCGCACGGACCCCTCTCGCACCGCTTCCCGCTAGCCTCCGTCACCAAGCCGCTCGCGGCCTACGCGGCGCTCGTGGCGTACGAGGAAGGGGCGATCGAGCTCGACGAACCGGCGGGCCCCGAAGGCTCCACGGTCCGCCATCTGCTCGCCCACACCTCGGGCCTGGCCTTCGACGAGCACCGGGTGACGGCCCCGCCCGGCACCCGCAGGCTGTACTCCAACGCGGGCTTCGAGGTGCTCGGCGACCACATCGCCAAGGCGACGGAGATCCCGTTCGCGGAGTATCTGCACCAGGCGGTCCTTGAGCCGCTGGGTATGACGTCGACCACCGTGGAAGACTCCCCCGCGAAGGACGGCGTCTCGACGGTCGGCGACCTGGTGCGCTTCGCCGCCGAGGTGCAGGCGCCGTGTCTCCTGGATGCCCGTACGGTCCTTGAGGCGATGACGGTCGTCCACCCGGGTCTGTCGGGAATCCTCCCCGGCTACGGGCACCAGAAGCCGAACGACTGGGGTCTCGGCTTCGAGATCCGGGACGCCAAGTCCCCGCACTGGACGGGCGGTTCGTCCTCGCCCCGCACCTTCGGGCACTTCGGCCAGTCCGGCACGTTCCTGTGGATCGACCCGGACGCGGGCGTGGCGTGCTTGGCGCTCACGGACCGGGCCTTCGGTGCGTGGGCGATCGAGGCATGGCCGCCGTTCACGGACGCGGTGCTGGCGGAGCTGCGCCGAGGGTAGAACCGGGGCTCAGAACTCGCTCAGCTCCCAGAGCAGAACCTCGGCAGCCCCTGCCGCAGCCAGCTCCAGGCCGTCCGCCTCCGTGATGCGTGCCGCATCCCCAGGCCCCAAGTCCGCACCATTCAGGCGGACTTCACCTCGAACCACATGTACGTACACCCCTGCAGCGTCCGGCACCGCGGTGCGTTCGCCCGGGCCCAGGCGGCGGACGTGCAGCATCGCGCCCGCCTCGGGCAGTGCGTACGGCGTCGAGTCCGCGATGCCGTGCACGATCTCGTACGAAGGA
Organism: Streptomyces sp. NPDC005408; assembly: GCF_040606445.1. Lineage (NCBI taxonomy): Bacteria > Bacillati > Actinomycetota > Actinomycetes > Kitasatosporales > Streptomycetaceae > Streptomyces > Streptomyces sp. NPDC005408. Next base: position 294,237 of record NZ_JBEXEX010000001.1, read on the forward strand.
TCGCCGCCCGGCGACAGCGGGGCGAGCCACATCTGCACGAAGGTCAGCGGTACGTCCGCGTCATTGCGCTCCACATGACGGACGCCGTCCGCCGAGCTGAGCCGCTGGACGTCGCCGGGCCGGACGACGGTCGCGTGGCCCGCCGAGTCGCGATGGGTCAGCTCCCCCTCGACGACCCAGGTGACGATCTCGGTGTGGCTGTGCGGATGCTCGTCGAAGCCGGAGCCGGGCTGGAGACGCTCCTCGTTGCAGGCGAGGATCGCGCCGAAGCGGAGGTTGTCGGGGTCGTAGTGCCGCCCGAAGGAGAAGGCGTGCAGGGATTCGATGCCCGAGGCGGGGTCGCCGCCGCGGAAGCGGTCGGCGGAGCGCCGTACGTCAATCACGGGTCCACGTTAGCCCCGCGGCGACCGTCCGTTCGCCGGACGCACTCCGCGCGGCGAGCGGTGTCACGGCTGCCTGGCGCTCGCCGTGCCACGAGCCGCTCATCCAGCGCTTCCGGCTCGCGGCCCGCAGCCGCGCGGCGCGGCGCCGGCAGGAGGACAACGAACCCCGCCACTCCGTTCCCCCGTCCCGATAAGGCACTCTTGTCCCCGTGCCCGAACCTGCAGCGAACTCCGCCCACCCGCATACCGCGACCCTGCGCCGTCTGGAGCAGTCATCCGGCCGGCTCGCCGCGAACGCCATCGCACGCATGGACGAGACGCTGCCGTGGTACCGGGCGATGCCCCCGGAGAACCGGTCGTGGATCGGCCTTGTCGCCCAGGCCGGTATCGCCGCGTTCACCGAGTGGTTCCGGCATCCGGAGACCCCGCAGGCGATCTCGACCGACGTCTTCGGCACCGCTCCGCGCGAGCTGACCCGCGCGATCACCCTGCGCCAGACCGTCGAGATGGTGCGTACGACCATCGAGGTCATGGAGTCGGCGATCGATGAGGTCGCGGCCCCGGGTGACGAGTCCGTGCTGCGCGAGGCCCTGCTCGTCTACGCACGTGAGATCGCCTTCGCGACCGCCCAGGTGTACGCGCAGGCCGCCGAGGCCCGCGGCGCCTGGGACGCCCGTCTCGAATCCCTCGTCGTGAACGCCGTACTGTCCGGCGAGGCCGACGAGGGCGCGGTCTCCCGCGCCGCCGCGCTCGGCTGGAACTCCCCCGAACATGTCTGCGTCATCCTCGGCACCGCACCCGACGGTGACAGCGAACTGACCGTCGAGGCGATCCGCCGGGCCGCCCGGCACGCCAAGCTCCAGGTCCTCACCGGAGTCCTCGGCGACCGGCTCGTCGTCATCGCGGGCGGCAGCGACAATCCGCTGAATGTCGCCAAGTCCCTGATCGGGCCCTATGCCGCCGGTCCTGTGGTCGCCGGACCCGTCGTCCCCGACCTGCTCGCCGCCACCAGGTCCGCGCAGGCCGCGGCCGCCGGGCTCAAGGCGTGCTCCGCCTGGCAGGACGCCCCGCGCCCCGTCCTCGCGGACGATCTCCTGCCGGAGCGCGCGATCGCCTCGGACCCTGCCGCGCGGGAGCAGTTGGTGGAGGAGATCTACAGACCGCTGGAAGAAGCCGGGTCGGCACTTCTGGAAACCTTGAGCGTCTATCTAGAGCAGGCGAGTAGCCTCGAAGGCGCCGCAAGGATGCTCTTCGTCCACCCCAACACCGTGCGCTACCGGCTGCGACGTGTGACCGACGTCACCGGATGGTCACCCTCCGATGTGCGCTCCGCGTTCACGCTGCGGATCGCGCTCATCCTGGGGCGTCTGGCCGATGGAGATTCGCAGTCCTAGACTTTTGTCGAACACCAACAATTCCCCTGACGTTTCTTGGTCCCTGTCCCCACGGGCGGTTGGAGCCGTCCACAAGAGAAAGTGTGAGGGTGCTCGTACTCGTCGCTCCCGGCCAAGGCGCTCAGACGCCCGGCTTCCTGACTCCCTGGCTCGAACTCCCCGGCGCCGCCGACCGCATTGCGGCCTGGTCCGACGCCATCGAGCTCGACCTTGCCCACTACGGCACGAAGGCCGACGCGGACGAGATCCGCGACACCGCCGTGGCACAGCCGCTCCTCGTCGCCGCAGGCCTGCTCTCGGCCGAGGCGCTCGGTGACGTACGCCCCGGCGCAGTCGCTGGTCACAGCGTCGGCGAAATTACGGCGGCCGCGTTCGCCGGTGTCCTCGACCACGCCGCCGCACTCGGTTTCGTGCGCACCCGCGGCCTGGCCATGGCCGAGGCCGCCGCGGTCACCGAGACCGGCATGTCGGCCGTACTCGGCGGCGACCCCGAGCAGGTCGTGGCCCACCTCGAAAGCCTCGGCCTGACCGCGGCGAACGTGAACGGCGCCGGCCAGATCGTCGCCGCAGGCACCGCCGAGCAGCTCGCGGCGCTGGCCGAGAACAAGCCGGAGAAGGCCCGCGTCATCGCACTCAAGGTGGCCGGCGCGTTCCACACGCACCACATGGCGCCCGCGGTCGCGACGCTCCAGAAGGCCGCCGCGAAGCTCACGGTCTCCGACCCGCTCCTGCCGTACATCTCGAACAAGGACGGCCGCACGGTCTCCACCGGCGACGAGGTCATCGCCCGGCTGGTCGGCCAGGTCGCCAACCCGGTCCGCTGGGACCTGTGCATGGAGACCTTCAAGGAGCAGGGCGTCACCGCCCTGATCGAGGTCTGCCCCGGCGGCACGCTCACCGGCCTTGCCAAGCGCGCCCTGCCCGGCGTGCAGACGCTCGCACTCAAGACCCCCGACGACCTCGACGCGGCCCGCACGCTCGTCGCCGAGCATTCAGCCTGACAAGGAGCCGTAGAGCATGTCGACGAAGATCAAGCCCAGCCAGGGCGCCCCGTACGCACGCATCATGGGTGTCGGCGGCTATCGCCCCATCCGGGTCGTGCCCAACGAGGTGATCCTCGAGACGATCGACTCCTCCGACGAGTGGATCCGCTCGCGCTCTGGCATCGCCACGCGCCACTGGGCATCCCCCGAGGAGACCGTGAGCGCGATGTCGGTCGAGGCGGCGGGCAAGGCGATCGCCGACGCCGGGATCACCCCGGAGCAGATCGGTGGCGTGATCGTCTCCACCGTCTCGCACTTCAAGCAGACCCCGGCCATCGCCACCGAGATCGCGGACAAGATCGGCGCGGTCAAGCCCGCCGCGTTCGACATCTCCGCGGGCTGCGCCGGTTTCGGCTACGGCCTCACCCTCGCCAAGGGCATGGTCGTCGAGGGCTCGGCGGAGTACGTCCTTGTCATCGGCGTCGAGCGGCTCAGCGACCTGACCGACCTGGAGGACCGCGCGACGGCCTTCCTGTTCGGCGACGGCGCGGGCGCGGTCGTCGTCGGCCCCTCCAAGGATCCGCAGATCGGCCCGACCGTGTGGGGCTCGGAGGGCGACAAGTCCGACACCATCAAGCAGACCGTGCCGTGGGACGACTACCGCAACGGCACCGTCGAGAAGTTTCCGGCGATCACGCAGGAGGGCCAGGCGGTCTTCCGCTGGGCCGTGTTCGAGATGGCGAAGGTCGCCCAGCAGGCGCTGGACGCGGCCGGAATCAGCGCGGACGACCTGGACGTCTTCATTCCGCACCAGGCCAATATGCGGATCATCGATTCGATGGTGAAGACTCTGAAGCTGCCGGAGCACGTCACGGTCGCCCGTGACGTGGAGACCACCGGCAACACCTCGGCCGCCTCGATCCCGCTCGCCATGGAGCGGCTCCTGGCGACCGGACAGGCCAAGAGCGGCGACACCGCGCTCGTCATCGGCTTCGGGGCGGGTCTCGTCTACGCAGCCACGGTCGTTACCCTCCCCTAGGCAACCGGATCTTCCGGACGCCACACCCTCTGATACAACACCGAAGGAGCGCCACATGGCCGCCACTCAGGAAGAGATCGTCACCGGTCTCGCGGATATCGTCAACGAGATCGCCGGGATCCCGGTCGAGGACGTCCAGCTGGACAAGTCCTTCACCGACGACCTGGACGTCGACTCGCTGTCCATGGTCGAGGTCGTCGTCGCCGCCGAAGAGCGTTTCGACGTCAAGATCCCGGACGACGACGTCAAGAACCTGAAGACTGTCGGCGACGCCGCGGACTACATCGCCAAGCACCAGGCCTGAGCCTGAAACGCGTTTGTCGCCACCCGGCGGTGGCGCCGTGAAAATTCAGCACCCTCTACACGTGGAGAAAGAATTCCTGTGAGCTCGACCAATCGCACCGTGGTCGTCACCGGTATCGGCGCAACCACACCGTTGGGTGGCGACAGCGCATCGACCTGGGAGGGTCTGCTCGCCGGGCGCTCCGGAGTGAAGCCCCTCGAGGGCGAGCGCTTCGCCGAACTCCCGGTCCGGATCGCCGCACCCGCGGCGGTCGACCCGAGCGAGGTCCTGCCGCGCCCGCTCGCCCGCAAGCTGGACCGCTCGGCGCAGTTCGCGCTGATCGCGGCCCGCGAGGCCTGGGCGGACGCCGGTTACACCGCTCCCGCCGGCGAGGACGAGAAGGTTCTCCCCGAGCGTCTGGGCGCGGTCATCGCCTCCGGCATCGGCGGCGTAACGACTCTGCTCGACCAGTACGACGTGCTCAAGGAGAAGGGCGTACGCCGTGTCTCCCCGCACACCGTGCCCATGCTCATGCCGAACGGCCCCTCCGCCAACGTCGGCCTGGAGGTGAACGCCCAGGCGGGCGTGCACACTCCGGTCTCCGCCTGTGCGTCGGGCGCCGAAGCGATCGGCTACGCGGTCGAGATGATCCGCACCGGCCGCGCCGACGTTGTCGTCGCCGGTGGCACCGAGGCGGCCATCCACCCGCTGCCCATCGCGGCTTTCGCCAACATGATGGCGATGTCCAAGAACAACGACGAGCCCGAGAAGGCCTCTCGTCCCTACGACACGGCCCGTGACGGCTTCGTCCTCGGCGAGGGCGCGGGCGTCGTCATCCTGGAGTCGGCCGAGCACGCCGCCAAGCGCGGTGCGAAGGTCTACTGCGAGGTGCTGGGCCAGGGCCTGTCCGCGGACAGCCACCACATCGCCCAGCCCGAGCCGACCGGCCGCGGTATCGCGACGGCGCTGCAGAACCTGCTGGACGCGACGGACCTGAAGCCGTCCGAGGTCGTGCACCTCAACGCGCACGCCACGTCGACCCCGCAGGGCGACGTCGCCGAGATCAAGGCCCTGCGCAAGGTCCTGGGCGACGAGCTCGACCATGTCGCGGTCTCCGGCACGAAGTCGATGACGGGCCACCTGCTGGGCGGCGCGGGCGGCATCGAGACCGTCGCCACGGTCCTCGCGCTGTACCACCGCACGGCCCCGCCGACGATCAACATCGACAACCTCGACGAGGCGGTCGACGCGGACATCGTGCGCGGCGAGCCCCGCAAGCTCCCCGATGGCACGATCGCGGCGATCAACAACTCGTTCGGCTTCGGCGGCCACAACGTGGTCCTCGCGTTCCGTACTGTCTGAGCCCGTTCACGCGTGAGGCCCGCCCCCTTCAGGGAGGCGGGTCTCAGCCACGTCCGCCGGACGGAGTCGGACGCACGGAAAAGGGGCCAACTCGTTCGGCTTCGGCGGCCACAACGTGGTCCTCGCGTTCCGTACCGTCTGAGCCCGTTCACGCGTGAGGCCCGCCCCCTTCAGGGAGGCGGGCCTCAGCCACGTCCGCCGGACGGAGTCCGAACCGTCTGAGTTCTCGTACTTCTCGTACGCGCACGAAAGGGCCCCCACCCTCCGGTGGGGGCCCTTTCGGCTACCTCGTTCAGACGACCTGGTGCAGCCAGCGGACCGGTGCACCCTCCCCCGCGTACCGGAACGGCTCCAGCTCGTCGTCCCACGGCTTGCCCAGCAGCTTGGAGATCTCCGCCTCCAGGTCCGTCTCGCCCTGGATCGAGCGCGCCAGCGCGGCGCGCAGCCGGTCCTCGGGGATCAGGATGTCGCCGTGGATCCCGGTGACTGCGTGAAAGATCCCGAGCTCGGGCGTGGCGCTGTAGCGCTCGCCCTCGGCGGTCGGGCACGGTTCGGCGGTCACCTCGAAGCGCAGCATCTGCCAGCCGCGCAGCGCCGAGGCGAGCTTGGAGGCCGTGCCCGCCTCGCCCTGCCAGGAGAACTCGGCTCTCCAGGTGCCGGGCGACGCCGGCTGCCGGATCCAGTCGAGCTGGACCCGCACGCCAAGTACACCCGCGACCGCCCATTCGACGTGCGGGCACAGCGCGCGCGGTGCGGAGTGAACGTACAGAACGCCACGTGTCGTCACCCGGACCTCCAGTGTGGGACGAGGATCGGCTTCCCAGCGGCCTCAGTAAACAGCATCGGGAGTCAAACTCCACAAAAGGGACAGCATGTGACGTGATGTAATTTACCGGGGCCGATGGGCACGATGCCTCTGGGTCGACGGAGAAAAGCTACCGTGAGTAGGTGTCTCAGGGGTGACGTAATGTCGGTCCGGGGGCCCGTACGCACCAAGCTTTCACTCGGCAGGACGTCTGGGACCGGTGATACGGAGGGGAACTGGGGATGCGGGAGACAAGTCGGACACGCCGCTCGCACACCGCGGCGGCGGCCCTGACGGCGGCTTTCCTCCTCATGACCGGCGCACTGGCCGGGTGTGACTCCTCCTCGGACCCGAGCGGACACGGATCCCCCGCCAAACGGCGGCCCTCCCCCACCCCCTCCCCCGCCTGGGACCGCAGCCCGGACTCGATCGCCGCGGTCGGGGACTCCATCACCCGCGGCTTCGACGCGTGTGTGGTGCTCTCCGACTGCCCGGAGGTGTCCTGGGCGACCGGCACGGACGCCAAGGTGCGCAGCCTGGCACTGCGGCTCATCGGCGAGCCGGCCGTCGCCGAGCGCAGCTGGAACTACGCCCGCTCCGGGGCCGATGTCGCCGATCTGCCCGGTCAGATGGCCCAGGCGGCGGCGAAGAAGCCCGAGCTCGTGACGGTGATGGTCGGCGCTAATGACGCGTGCGCGGACTCGGCCGAGAAGATGACGACGGTCGAGAACTTCCGCCGGTCCTTCGAGGGCGCGCTGAAGGAGTTGCGGCGTACGGCGCCGAAGGCCCAGGTGTACGTCTCGAGCGTGCCGGACCTCAAACGCCTCTGGTCGACCGGTCGCGGCAATCCGCTGGGCAGGCAGATCTGGAAGCTGGGCATCTGCGCGTCGATGCTGGGCGACGCGGACGACGTGAGCACCCGGGCGCAGGCGCGGCGTGCGCGGGTGCAGGAGCGGGTGGTCGAGTACAACAAGGTGCTGAAGGACGTCTGCGGCAAGGACCTGCGCTGCCGGTACGACGGCGGGGCGGTGTTCGACTTCCGCTTCAGCGGTGAACAGTTGAGCCGCTGGGACTGGTTCCATCCGAGCAGGGACGGCCAGGAACGCCTGGCGGAAATCGCCTACCGCAACGTGACCTCGGCAAAGCCGCCGGCTTGACCCCGGGGCTCCGCCCCGGAGCCCGGCTCCGTTCGGCCCAACTACCCCTGCGCGTCCACCGTGGCGCTCAAACGGCCGTCCGCCAGCGACCGCCCCGCCCGGACCTCGTACGCCCCCGGCACAAAGCTCCACCCGCCGCTCTCCTCGTCCCAGATCTCGAACGCCCGCCGCCGCAGCGGGATTTCCACCTCAGCGCTCTCTCCCGGCCGGGCCTCGACCTGCGCGAAGCCCGCCAGCCAGCGGGCGGGCCGCTCCACACTGTCGGCCTGGGGCGCGAGGTAGACCTGGACGGTCTCGCGGCCCGCGCGCGTACCGGTGTTGCGCACCTGGACCTTGGCCGTGGTCGGGGTCGCCTCCAGGGACTCGTAGTCCCAGGTCGTGTAGCCGAGCCCGTGACCGAAGGGGTACGCGGGCGCCGTACCGGCCCGGTCCCAGGCCCGGTAGCCGATGAACACACCCTCCGTGTAGTGGAGTTGACCGTCGGCCGGGGTGACCTCGGTGACCGGCGCGTCCTCGAAGGCGGCGGGCCATGTGGTCGGCAGCCGCCCGCCCGGCTCCTCCATGCCGAGCAGCACATCGGCGAGCGCCGCCCCGCCCTCCTGCCCGGGGAACCAGCTGAGCAGCACCGCCGCGACCTCGTCGCGCCACGGCAGCTCCACCGGGGAACCGGAGTTGACGACCACGACGGTGTTCGGATTGGCCGCGGCCACGGCCCGTACGAGATCGTCCTGGCGGCCCGGGAGCTTCAGGTCCCGCCGGTCGAAGCCCTCCGACTCGACGCGGTCGGTCGTGGCGACCACGACGACGGCGGTGTCGGCGGCACGCGCGGCTTCGGCGGCCTCGGCGATCAGCCCGTCGGCGGCGCCCTGCGGGCCGAGGTGGGTGAGGGAGAACATGATGGCGGACAGCGGCGTGCCCGGCGCCTTGTTGACGGGGTGGGCGAGCGAGATCTGCACCGGCTCGCCCGCGGTGAGGACGGCCCGGCCGCGCTCGGTCGGAGCCCCGAAGAACGCCTCGAACGGATCGGCCTCGTTGTCCTGCTTCTGGACGCCGTCCCACAGCACAGCTCCGCCGACCGAGAGCGTGAACGCACCGAGGCCGCGGGTGCCGAAGGCGTGTTCGCCGCTCTCGCGCGGGACGAACGTACCCCTGATCTCGATGCTGCGGAGCGTCGCGAGAGTGACCCCCTCGGGGAGGTCGTCGCCGATCCACTGGACCTGACCGCTGGGCAGGGAGCCCTCGCCGATGATGCGGCCCGTCGCGTCGCGGCACAGGGCACGGAGCTCGAAACCCTCGCCCGCGACGGCGAGTTCATCGCTCGGATGGGCCCCGACGGCATACGTCAGGGCCCCCTCGGGAAGCGCGGCGGTCAGGCCGTCGAGCGGAGAGACGACACGCTCGGGGAAGACGGTGGCGGAGCCGCCGCCCAGCACCCGGGCGTCGCGGGCCGCGGCCCCGATCAGCGCCACCGTGCGGACCTCGGTGGTGTCGATGGGCAGCGCCCGGTTCTCGTTGCGTACGAGGACGAAGGAGCGGCGGGCGATCTCGCCGGCCAGCGCGTCGCCGTCGAGCGCGGCCGGCAGCTCGGTGACCGGCACAGCGGGCTCGACTCCTTCGAGAGCGCCGACGCGGGCGGCGAGCCGCAGCACATTGCGTACGGCGTCGTCGACGACGGACTCCTCCACCTCGCCCGCGCGGACGGATTCGGCGAGCGCGTCGCCGTACACGGTCTTCGGTCCCGGCATGGCGATGTCGAGGCCGCCCTCGATGTCGCCGACCGTCGATCGGGCGGCCGTCCAGTCGGAGACATTGACGCCGTCGAAGCCCCATTCGCCGCGCAGGACTTCGTTGACGAGGTAGCGGTGCTCGGTCATCGTCGAGCCGTTGACCTGGTTGTAGGCGGTCATGATGCCCCAGGGGTGGGCGTTTTCGACGATGGCCTCGAAGGGCGCGAGATAGAGCTCGCGCAGGGCACGCGGGCCGACGACGTTGTCGACGGTGAAGCGCTCGGTCTCGGCGTCGTTGGCGACGAAGTGCTTGACGGTCGTGCCGACGCCGCCGCTCTGGACGCCCTGGACATAGCCGGTGCCGATCTCGCCGGTGAGGTACGGGTCTTCGGAGTAGCACTCGAAGTGACGGCCGCCGAGGGGCGAGCGGTGCAGATTGACGGTGGGGGCGAGGAGTACGTGCACGCCCTTGCGGCGGGCCTCCTGGGCGAGCAGCGTCCCGGCCCTGCGGGCCAGCGCCGGGTCCCAGGTGGCGGCGAGCGCGGTCGGGGAGGGCAGGGCGACGGACGGGTCGTCGGCGGTCCAGCGCACTCCGCGGACGCCGATGGGGCCGTCGGACATGACCAGGGACTTCAGCCCGATCTCGGGGAGCGCGGGCAGTGACCACATGTCCTGGCCGGCCAGGAGCCGTGCCTTCGCGTCGAGATCGAGCTTGCCGAGTGCCACCTCGATGGTCGCATCAATGCTCGCGTCAGACATGCCGCCTCCTCTGTCTCGCCCGGCTGATGCTTCCATCGTGGCGCGTTTACCTGTAGACCGGTAGGGTTCGTGATCTTTTCGTGATCCACTGATATCGTACGGTCCTTTCGGTACGGACCGAGGAAAGGGACCGACGGGGATGGCCAGGGCCAGAAGTGAGGAGAGACGGGCGGAGATTCTCCGCGCCGCGCTCGAAGTGATCGCCGAGCGCGGCTACCGCGGTGCGTCGCTGGGCGCGGTCGCCGAGCGGGTCGGACTCACCCAGCAGGGACTCCTCCACTACTTCCCGACCAAGGAGGCGCTGCTCGTCGCCGTACTGGAGGAGCGCGACCAGTGGGACACCGGGGGCGGCTCCGGGGGAAGCTGGCGGATGGAACTGCTCGGCTCGCTGGTCGAGTACAACGCGATGCGGCCGGGGATTGTGCAGACCTTCTCGGCGCTGCTCGGCGAGAGCGTGACCGAGGACCATCCGGCGAGGGAGTTCTTCACCCAGCGCTATGCGCAGGTGCGGCAGGAACTGGCCGGGATGCTGCGCACGGAGTACGGCGAGAAACTGCCGGGCGGTCTCACACCGGAGCGGGCCGCGCCGCTGCTGGCAGCGGTGATGGACGGACTGCAGTACCAATGGCTGCTGGATCCGGAGGCGGTGGACATGCCGGAGGCGTTCCGGGACTTCCTGAGGCTTTTGGGGCCTGCGCGGCCGGAGTGACGTACTGGCCACGGTGGTGGGGCGGCGGGGATACTTCCGCCACCCGACGGAAGGAATCCCGTGTCCCGGATACGCGTCCGCCTGCACGTAGTTGGCGCCGCCCTCGTCACCCTCACCCTTGCCGGCTCACCTCTTGCCGCGGCCGATCCCGCACCGGCTCCACCACCCACCGTGGAGGAGCAGCGGCTCGACCGGGCCGTGCCCCAGGAGATCCTTCGGCGCAGCGGATTCGACGCCGTGGCACCGCGGTTCGCGGATGCGCTGGCGGGGGCGGGGTCGTACCGGCAGGCCGAGCGGGCCGTCGTACGCCAGGGCTCACAGCTGTGGGACAGGGCCGTCGACCGTGCGCAGGGCCGGGGCCCGGCGCGTGGTGATCTCAGCCGGGACGACGACCGGCCGCTGTACTGGGCGCGGCTCGGCATGACCCGCGAACTGCGGCAGTGGCAGCCGGAGTTCGGGCTCTCCGACGCGCAGCGGGCGCGGCTGCTCGACCGTCTTGAGCGCTCGTCGCGGGGCCAGGACTCGATGAACCTCCCTGCGGGCAAGGGCATCAAGCGCATTGTGATGACGGGCTTCGACCCGTTCACGCTGGACCGTGACATCCGGATCAGCAACCCGTCCGGGGCGACGGCGCTGGCGCTGGACGGCACCTGGATCCGTACGGCGGACGGCCCCGCGAGGATCGAGACGGCGGTCTTCCCTGTGCGCTGGCAGGACTTCGCGGACGGCACGGTCGAGCGGACGCTGCGCCCGCAGCTCCCGAAGGCCGATCTGTTCACGACGGTGAGCCAGGGCCGGGTGGGCCGTATCGACATCGAGCGCACGAACGGCGCGTGGCGGGGCGGCTTCGGCGACAACGAGAACGTCTCGCGTACGGAGACGGTGCCGGTCGACGACCCGGCGTCGCAGCCCCAGTGGACGACGACGACGCTTCCGTACAAGGCGATTGTGGCGGGCCCGACGGGACGCTTCCCGGTGTACGACAACACGACGGTGACGGAGATCCCCTCGGGCGGCACGGACCCTGTGGTCCGCCCCGAAGGACCGACGCCGGGCTCGACGGCGCGCTCCGGGGGCGGCGGCAACTACCTCTCGAACGAGATCGCCTACCGGGCGACGCTGCTGCGGGACCGGCTGGGGCTGAAGATCCCGGGAGGCCATGTGCACACGCCGGTACTGGAGTTCGGCGCGGGCAACACGACGGAGATCACGGACCCGGAGTTCGTCCGGAATCGCCTGGACATCATCGCCCAGGTCCGGTCGATCATCCGCGTGGCGGCGGAGTCGTCCGACTGACGACGGCTGGGGGTACGCCTGCGGCGAGCGGGCCGCAGGCGTACGTACAGGCCGCCCGCCCAAAGTCCCGGCTGCAACGGGCCGTTCGGGATTGTTGGGCGCCGTGTCGCCATGTACCGTTCAAGCGCGCTTGGTTCCGCTGTTCGCCGCACGCTGTTCTACGCGCGAAGAATCGGCGCCCGCACCGCCTCTCCCACTCCCCACGGAGGTACTGCCGGATGCTTGGATCCAGAACCCCCACACGCCGCAGACGTGGCATCGTCAGCGCTCTCGGCGTCTTCGGCGCCCTCGTCGCCGCGACCGCCGTCCAGGCCGCCGCCGCGGCCCCCGCTCCCGCCGCCGCCACCCCCCACCGGATTCTCTTCGACAACACCAAGGCCGAGACCGCCGGCAACGCCGACTGGATCATCGGTACCAGCCAGCCCGACCCGCTGGGGCAGGACGCGACGCCCTCCGCGGAGACCGACTGGACCGGCGCCATCTCCGCCTGGGGTGTCGCGCTGCAGAAGACCGGCAACTACCAGCTCAAGACGCTGCCTTCGGGCAACAGCATCACCTATGGCACCACCGGCGCCCTCGACCTGCAGAACTTCGACACCTTCGTGCTGCCCGAGCCGAACATCCTGCTCAGCGCGGCGGAGAAGACAGCCGTCATGAAGTTCGTGCAGAACGGCGGCGGGCTCTTCCTCGTCTCCGACCACACCGGCGCCGACCGCAACAACGACGGCTACGACGCCGTCGAGGTCATCAACGACCTGATGAGCAACAACAGCGTCGACAGCACCGATCCGTTCGGCTTCTCCGTGGACACCCTCAGCGTCAGCACGGACAATCCTCGCGCCATCAGCGACACCACCAACCCGGTGCTCAACGGCTCCTTCGGCAAGGTCACCGGCAGCATCATCCGCAGCGGTACGACCGTCACCCTCAAGCCGGCCGACAACCCCGCCGTCAAGGGCCTTGTCTACCGCACCGGTTACTCCGGAAACACCGGCGCCTTCTTCGCCACCAGCACCTTCGGCAGCGGCCGGGTCGCGGTCTGGGGCGACAGTTCACCCATCGACGACGGCACCGGCCAGTCCGGCAACACCCTCTACGACGGCTGGAACGACACGGCGGGCACCAACGCCGCCCTCGCCCTCAACGCCACCCAGTGGCTCGCCGGCGGCACCGGCGGAGGAGGCGGCGGCGGCACCTGCACCGCCGCCCAGCTGCTCGCCAACCCCGGTTTCGAGTCCGGCGCCACCTCCTGGTCCGCCAGCAGCGGCGTCATCACCACCGACGCCGGTGAGGCCGCCCGTACCGGCTCCTACAAGGCATGGCTGAACGGCTACGGCTCCGCCCACACCGACACCCTGTCCCAGTCGGTGACCATCCCCGCGAGCTGCACGGCCGCCGCGTTCAGCTTCCATCTGCACGTCGACACGGCCGAGACCACCACGAGCACGGCCTACGACACCCTCAAGGTCCAGGTCCTGAACAGCAGCGGCACGGTCCTGGCCACGCTCGCCACGTACTCCAACCTCAACGCGGCGAGCGGCTACAGCCAGCGCAGCTTCAGCCTCGGCGCGTACGCCGGGCAGAGCGTCACGCTCAAGTTCACCGGCACGGAAGGCTCGCAGCTTCAGACGTCGTTCGTCGTCGACGACACGGCACTCTCTGTGAGCTGAGGCCGCCTGCAACGGTCTCCCTCAGCACGCCAGCTGGGGGAGACCGTGTCCGATAATGGGCGCATGAAGATAGCGGCAGCGCAGTTCACACCCGTACCGGGCGACATCGAGGCAAATGTCCGCTCCATGGCCGATCTGATCCGTGCGGCGTCCGGGCAGGGCGCCCGGCTCGTCGTCTTCCCCGAACTGGCGGTGACGGGGTACGAGCTGAAGCTGATCGCCGACGACCCGGGGCTCTGTGTGGCGCAGGACGATCCGCGTCTGGAGCCGGTCAGGAATGCCTGCCGCGCCACGTCTGCCGCCGCCGTGGTCAACTGCGCGGCGCGCACGCCCGGCGGGCGGCCCACCATCGCCTCGCTCGTCGTCGGCCCGGACGGCGAACTGCTCACCCGTTACGACAAGCTGCATCTGCACGGCGACGAGCTCGACCTCTTCGAGGCGGGCACCGAGGACGGCCGGTTCACTCTCGACGGCGTACGGTTCGCGCTGGCGATCTGTTACGACAACCGCTTCCCGGAGCTTGCGGAGCGGGCCCGCGCCGACGACTGCCGGGTGTATGTGGCGAGTTCGGCGCTCGAGGTGGGGAACGACTCGTTCGACGTGGTCTACCCCGTCCGAGCCAGGGACAACGGCCTGTATGTGGTCCTGGCCAACCCGGTCGGACGGAATGAGGTCGGCGAATGCGGGGGCGGCAGCGCGATCTGGGGCCCGGACGGTGGGGTGCGCGCCGACGCGGGCGCGGAGTCGCCGGGGCTGGCGGTGGCGGAGCTTCCGAACTGGGGCTCCGCCCCCCGGACGGCCGCCTAGTCCTTGTTCAGGCTGAACGGCGCGCGGGCGCCCGGGTCCGGCCCGCCCGGCTCGTCCGGCGGCGCCACCAAGTCCCGCACCAGCAGCGTCGCTCCCGCCACCGCCCCCGGCATCAGGAACACCGCCACGAACGGCACCAGGAAAGCCAGGGCGAGCGGGACCCCGAAGCCGAGGGTGAGCAGTCTGCGGCCCCTGAGCAGGGTGAGGCGCTCCTTCAGTTCAATGCCGCGACGCTGGAGCGCGACCGCGGTGAGCTCTTCCGCCAGGAAGAACCCCGAGACGCAGAAGCCGATCACCGGGACCACGGTCTGGCCGACGACCGGGATGAAGCCGAGGCCGAAGAGCACGACGCCGTAGAGCACGACGCGCGCCAGGACCCGCAGGGAGTCGCGTGCGGAGATCCACAGTTCCCGCCAGAGCGGCAGACCGGACTGCGGCACGTCTCCGCCCTCGCTGCGGTCGACCTGCTCGGAGAGCGACTCGTAGAAGGGCTGGCCGATCAGGAGCGTCACCGCGGTGAAGGTGATCACCGCGGTGAACAGCCCGAAGCCGAAGACGAGCACGGTCAGGAAGCCCCGGAACAGGCCCTGCCAGGGCGAGGTCCAGTCGTCGGCGAACGGCGTCGCCCACGCGGTCACATCGTCGGCGCCGTAGCCGAGACCGACCAGCGCGGCCGCGTACAGCACCAGGGTCACAAGCCCTGGCAGCAGCCCGAAGCCGAACCACCGGCCGTGCCCGCCGACCCAGCGCTGTCCCTTCATCAGATAGCCGAAGCCCACCCCAAGATCACGCATGGGGGTCACCCTATCGGGATGCCTGCCGGCGCCCGGCGAGGACCGACAGCACACGGCGGAGCCGGGGCCGGAGCCGGGTCAGGGCCAGGGCCGGGCCGGACCTCTGAGGCACCAACGTCCCCTCGTGGCACTCTTGTTGCCATGGCCCCGACAGGGTAGACCCTCCATTCATGGCACTCCTCAGACCTCTTCTCACGACCACTGGCACCGCCGTTGTCGCCGGGGCCCTGCTGATCGCCCCCCTGTCGGCGGCAGCCGCTCCCGGCCACGACAGCCCGCGCCCAAATCCCGTACGCGAAGGGAGCGGGCGCGACACGACGGTCGCGAAGACTCCCCTCGCGGCCGCCGTCAACGCGCTGCGGACCGGTACCGGCACGGCCCCGGGGCTCGCGAAGAGCGGTGGCTATCCGCGGCGTACCGGCCTCGACGTGCCGCCCGTGAACCCGGCCGACAAGTCGATCAAGCTGGGGCTCGCGCCGTACCACTCGCTCGCACCGCGGCTCAACGCCCTGCAGAAGCTGGGCGACCGGGTCAGTGTCGAGGTCGCCGGGCAGTCCGCGGGCGGGCACGATCTGTATCTCGTCACCCTCACCGCGCCCGAGAGCTCCCAGCAGGCGCGGGAGCAGGAGCGGATGCGGGAGAGAATCGAGAACTCCCCGGCCGCAGCCGCCAAGGACCAGCACATCAAGGCCTCGTACAAGACGCCGGTGTTCATCAACAACAACATCCACGGCAATGAGTGGGAGGGCACGGACGCCGCCGTGAAGCTCATCGAGCAGCTGGCGAAGGCCAAGGACGGCACGACCCGCCAGCTGCTCTCGAAGAACCGTATCTACCTCAATGTGACGGCCAACCCGGACGGCCGTATCGCGGGCACCCGTACCAATGCCAACGGCTTCGACCTGAACCGTGACTTCATCACCGGATCCCAGCCCGAGGCGCGCGCCATCCGGCAGATCGCCATCGACAAACAGCCTGCCCTCATGCTCGATCTGCACGGCTACGTCAATGGCACGCTGATCGAGCCGACGACTCCGCCGCACGGCGAGAACTACGAGTACGACCTCTTTCTGAAGAACGCCTACGCCAATGCGCTGGGGATGGAGAAAGCGGTCAACGGGCTCGGCTACACGCCCGCGAAGGACGGTGTCGAGCCCGCGATCATCCCCTTCCGGGACCAGCAGGAGGGCTGGGACGACTGGCCGCCGATCTTCACTCCGCAGTACATGCCGTTCCAGGGCGCGGTCGCCGCGCACACCATCGAGTTCCCGATGACCGTCAACAACGAGGAGTACGACTCCCTGCCGGTCGCCGAGCTGCGCCGGCGGGCCGGGATCAACACGGCCATCGCGGGTGCGGCGATGCGCGCGACGCTCGACTACACACGCACGCACCGCACTTCGGTGATCGCCGACCAGATCGAGACGTTCCGGCGGGCCGCGGCGGGCGAGGCGCAGCGGCCGGTGTCGGAGAAGACGGTGCCGGGCGTGCCGGGCATCGGTCCCGAGGATGTGTACACGACGACGTTCCCGCGCGCGTACGTGATTCCGGCGGGGCGCGGACAGCGTTCCGCGACCGCGGCGGCCCGGCTTGTGGACCACCTGGTCGCCAATGACGTACGGGTGGAGCGGGCGGTGCTGCCCTTCCGGCTGGCGGGCCGCACCTATCCGGCGGGTTCGTATGTCGTCGACATGCACCAGTCCAAGCGGGCCATCGCCAATGTGATCCTGGCCGAAGGCCGGGACATCAGTGCGGATGTTTCCACGATGTATGACATCTCGGGCTGGAGCCTCGGGCTGCTGTGGGGCGCGACGGTCGACAAGGCCGTCAAGGGCGGACTGCATGTGGTGGGCCGCCCGGTGCATGCCGCGGCGCCGACCGGCTACGCGGCCCCCTTCGGTGATCTGCGGCTGCGGCTCGACGACCCGAAGGAGATCGCGGCCCTCAACGCGCTCCTCGCGCAGGACGTGAAGGTGCGGCGGGCGGCGGACGGCTCAGCGGTGGTGCCGGGCTCGGCCCGCGGCGTGGCGTCCGTGCTCGCCGACCGTCTCGGGGTGGCCTTCTCGGCGACCAGGGAGAAGGGCACGACCCTGCTGAAGCGGACCCGGGTGGCCGCCGCGGTGACGGCGGGCGAACTGTTCGCGCTGCGCGAGATGGGCTTCGAGGTCCAGCCGGTGTCGACGGCCACGCTCAACGCGGGCCACGACTGGTCGAAGACGGATGCGCTGTATGTGTCGACCGGTCTGGAGTACGGGAGCCTGAATCCGGCGGCCCGCGGCGCGCTGGACGCCTTCCTCAAGGGCGGCGGCGGTGTCGTCGGCCTCGGTTCGGAAGGTGCGGCCTTCAACGCCGACGCGGGATTGCTCGCGGCCAAGCCGGTCGCGGGCAACGGCGATGCGAACGGCGTGGTCCGGGTGGCCAACGCGGCCGGCAGCCCGGTCACCGGCGGCGCGCTCCCGCACACCTTCGTCTACTCGCCGCTCTGGTTCACCGACCTGGGACCGGGGGTGCGCGTGGAGCAGTCGTACGCCACCGGGAACCCGCTCGTCGCGGGCCACTGGCGTACGAGGGAGGACGGAAAGGGAGGCCCGAAGGACGCGGCCGGCCAGGCGTCGATCGTCAGCGGCGTGAGCGCGAACGGCGCGCCGGTGGTGCTGTTCGGCACGGAGCCGCTGTTCCGCGATCACCCCAAGGGCGTGTTCGCGCAGGTCGGCCGGGCGCTGATCGCGCACTGAGCACGCGGTGATGACGCAATGAGGGCCGCACCCCTGCCGGGGTGCGGCCCTCATGTACGAGCCGGTGCTCAGACCGCGAGGTCGACCGTGATGTTGCCGCGGGTCGCCTTGGAGTACGGGCAGACCTGGTGGGCCTTCTCGATCAGGTCCTTGGCGGTGGCGGCGTCCACATTCGGGATGGTCGCGGAGATCTTGACGATGATCCCGAAGCCGTCGTCGTTCTTGCCGATACCGACCTCGGCGGTGACCTTCGAGCCGGAAATATCGGCCTTCTCCTGACGCGCTACGACACCCAGCGCGCCCTGGAAGCAGGCGCTGAAACCGGCGGCGAAGAGCTGCTCCGGGTTGGTACCCGCACCGGAACCGCCCATCTCCTTCGGCGGGTTGACGACGACGTCGAGCTGACCGTCGTGCGTGGCGACGCGGCCGTCACGGCCGTTCTCCGCGGTGGCGACGGCGGTGTAGAGGACGTCGGAGTGCTGGATGGACATGTAGAGATTTCCTCCTGCTGGTTCACCGCGGCTCGCGCCCACGACCGCGGTGGCTGAGGTCGAGACTACTGGGTGAGCGAAACGATCATCTTGCCGGTGTTCTCGCCGCGCAGCAGACCGAGGAACGCGTCGTAGCCGTTCTCGATGCCCTCGACGACGGTCTCGTTGTACTTGAGCTCGCCGGAGGCGATCCAGCCCGCGACGTCACGGACGAACTCCGGCTGGAGGTCCTTGTGGTCGTTGACGAGCATGCCCTGCAGGCGCAGCCGCTTGCCGATGACCATGGCCAGGTTGCGCGGGCCGGGGGTCGGCTCGGTGTTGTTGTACTGGGCGATCATGCCGCAGATGGTCGCGCGGCCGTGCGCGTTGAGCGAGGAGATCGCGGCCTCCAGGTGGTCCCCGCCGACGTTGTCGAAGTAGACGTCGATGCCGTCGGGGGCGGACTCCTTCAGCTGCTGCGCGACAGGGCCGTTCTTGTAGTTGAACGCCGCGTCGAAGCCGTACTCCTCGACGAGGAGCTTGACCTTCTCGTCGGAGCCCGCCGAGCCGATGACGCGGGAGGCGCCCTTGAGCTTGGCCATCTGGCCGACCTGGCTGCCGACCGCACCGGCAGCGCCGGAGACGAAGACCGCGTCGCCCTCCTTGAAGGAGGCGACGTCGAAGAGGCCGGCGTAGGCGGTGAGGCCGGTCATGCCCAGCACACCGAGGTACGTGGAGAGGGGAGCGAGGGAGGCGTCGACCTTGGTGGCGTACTGGGCGGGCACCTCGGCGTACTCGCGCCAGCCGAGCCCGTGCAGAACGTGGTCGCCGACGGCGAAGCCCTCGGCGTTCGAGGCGATGACCTCGCCTACCGCGCCGCCCTCCATGGGGTGGTCGAGCTTGAAGGGCGGGGTGTACGACTTCACGTCGTTCATCCGGCCGCGCATGTACGGGTCGACCGAGAAGTAGTGGTTGCGCACGAGGATGCGGCCCTCGCCCGGCTCGGTCACCGGAGCCTCACGCAGAGCGAAGTCCTCAGCCTTGGGCCAGCCGTGCGGACGGGCGATCAGGTGCCATTCACGGCTGGATGTGGGAAGTGCGGACATGCTGCGTTCCTCCTAGAAAAAGCTTCACCATCTGAAACAACCATGCGCCTGGATATTTGATGTTGTCAAGTAACTGGGTATCCTGGTGCCCATGGCCACTGAACGAACAGACCCCCTGACCCTCGAAGTCGTCGAGCTCATCGGCACCGTCGTGGCCCGCTACTACACGGAGTACGAGCAGGCCGCGGCCAAGCATTCACTCACCGGGGCACAGGCCCGGGTGCTGGGACTGCTGGCCCTTGAGCCCCTGCCCATGCGCCAGGTCGCTCAGACGCTGAAATGCGAGCCGTCGAACATCACCGGCATCGTCGACCGGCTGGAGGCGCGGGGCCTGGTGGAGCGGCGGCCCGATCCGGGCGACCGCAGGGTGAAGCTCGCCGCGCCGACGGAGGACGGAATGGACACCGCGCGGAGGCTGCGGGAGTCGCTCGACTTCGCGCGCGAGCCGCTGGCACAGCTCTCGGACGAGGAGCGGACGGTACTGAGGGACCTGCTCAAGCGGATGCTGGGCGACCAGGCACCCGCGGTGCCGTAGTCCCCCGAAGCCGCGGCCTCTTAAATGCACCACCAGAGGAACTTGTTGCAGGTCTCGGTGGGAGTGGGGGTCGGCGTCGGTTCCGCGGGCGGCGGAGGCTGGGCCGAGCCCGAAGCGGACGGCTGACCGGAGGCCGACGGCTGCGCACTGCCAGAGGGGTCGGCGGCGGACGACGAGGCGGACGGTGAGCCGACAGAGCCGGACCCGGTCCCCGTCCCGGTCGGCTTTCCGGTACCAGTGCCGCCCGTGCCGGGGCCTGACGCGGTGCGCCTGGGGCGTGGGGAAACGGACGAGGTGACCGGCGCTTCCGTCACCTCGTCGGGACCCTGCGGAGTCACATCGTCCGTCGGCTCCGGAGCGGAGCTCGTCTCGACGCTGTCCTCTTCCTTGACGGCGGTGGCTGCGCCGTCGTCGCCCCCGCTCTCGTACGCCAGCTCGGCAAGGCTCAGCGCACCCGCGGCGAGGACCAGCCCGACCGTGCCGAACAGCACCTTCCGGCCACGCTTCTTACGGGCGCGGCGCCCGGCCGGAGCCTTCCGGCGGGGTGGAGGCTGACGCCGCGAACGCCGATGGCCCACGGGCTCGGACACCTCGTCGAATTCGAAGACGGGCTCCGCCGCGGGCGCACTGGGGGTGTGATGCCGTAGCTCCTCGACGGGCGTGCCGCAGCCTGCGCAGGCCAGAGCGCCGTTGAGGTGCCGTCGACACTGGTGGCAGTAATCCATGGCGCCCGCAGGCTATGCGGCGGGAGGGGACCAGCGGTGAATGACTCTGTGAGGGTCTTGTGTGGAATCTTCGCCTCAGCGGCGAGTCGCTTCTCATGATTGACGGTGCGTTCGATCACGGCGGCGGGGCAGGATGTCGGGCATGACCCCTGCCGCACCTTTCGGGCCCCGCGACTTCCAGCTGGTGCTGCTGCGCCGCATGGCCGACCACCAGCCGGGGCTCGTCGAGGACGCCCGCCGTGAACTGGCGGCCTCGCTCACCGAGATGCGCGAGGCCAACCGCCGCTGGCAGGCGATGGTGCGGGCGCCGAGAAGCCGCGGCTCGCTGGCCCGCTACCGCTCGGTGCTCGGCGAGCCGGAACAAGTCGTACGGCGGAAGATCGGCGATCTGGAGTGCGACGCGCTGCTGTGGCCACTGCCGCTCTGGCCGGATCTGCGCTTCGAGGTGCTGGCGGCGGACGGCGGGGCGGTGTGGAACGAGTGGCTGGTCCGCGCGCCGGGGGCAGCGGGCCCGTCGCTGCGGACGGAGGACGACCTGAAGCCGTGGTCGTGCACGGTGGACGAGGCGGCGAGGGCGTTCCCGCCGGCCCGACCGATGGAGGGCTCGGCCCCGACGAGATGGCAGCTGGAGCTGACGCTGCCGGGCGGGGAGCAGCGCGTGGCGGAGTTCACGTGGGGCCTGCTGCAGAGGCTGCGCTAGCCGGGCCGTCCAGCAGCCGGTTTGTCCTCAGTCGCCGTACGGGCTCCACTTGAGCCCCTTCCGGCAGCCGGGCCGCGGGCGTCCCCGGGCCGGAACCCCCCGAACGGCGGAGCAGATCTGGCGGGTCGTCAGCTCCGTACCCCCGACCGGCTCACCCAGCGCGCGTACCTCCCGTGGCGATCGCACGATGCGAACAAGTACCGCACTCGGGAGGATCCGCCGTGACCGTCAGCCTTGAGCAGTTGCGCCGTTGCCATGTCGCAGTCGACCTGGGAGCAGCGAGAACCAGGGTCTTCGTGAAGGGGGCCGGGCTCGTCGTCGACGAGCCGAGCGTCGCCGCCGTCAACACCCGTACCGGCGCGCTGATCGCGGTCGGTTCGTTCGCCGAGAAGATGACGGGCCGTACGCCCGACTACATCCGCGTCGCCCGCCCCGTCTCCGGCGGCACCGTCGTCGACATCGAGATGGCCCAGCGGATGCTCCGTCACCTTCTCGGCGAGAAGCTCCGCCGCCAGCTGCGCCGCAAGCCCCGGCTGCGCGCCGCCGCCTGCACCCCGCACGACAGCGACCCGCTCGCCCAGCGCGCCGCCGTCGAGACCCTTGTCGGACTCGGCGCCCGCCGGGTCGAGCTCGTGGACACCCTGATCGCCGCGGCCGTCGGCTGCGGACTGCCCGTCGAGCAGCCCGTCGCGACCATGATCCTGGTGTGCGGCGCGGCGACCACGCAGGTCGCCGTGCTCTCACTCGGCGCCATCGTCACCGCCGAGCGGATCCCGGTGGGCGGCAACGCCATCGACCACGCGGTGATCCAGCACCTGCGCCACCAGCATGAACTGATGCTGCCCAGCCAGTCGGTACGGCCCCTGCAACTCGCCCTGCACGGCAATGGCCTGACCCCCCACGGCCCCACGTCGACCGAGATCCACGGCCGGGACGTGGCCACCGGCCTCGCCCGTTCGGTGCGCGTGGACACCGCCGCCGTACGGGACGCCATCCACACCCCGCTCACCTCCGTCCTCGACGGCATCGGCAAGGTGCTGCGGGACTGCCCGCCGGACCTGGTCGCCGATCTCGCCGACCGCGGGATCATGATGGTCGGCGGCAGCGCGCTGCTGCCGGGCCTGGACCAGATGCTGCGCGACGCGACCGGCATGCCGGTGCACATCGCCGAACGGCCCGACATCTGCGCCATCCTGGGCCTCGGTTCGATGCTCGAGGGCAAGATCCAGCCGCTGGCTCTCGATCCCCTCGCCGAGGCCGACTGAGGACAGGTAAGGGGTACGGCGTGAGCCATCCGGACCGGACCGCGTCCGGCCTGCCGATGCTGCTGGAGGCCGTGCTCAGCGTCGGCACGGACCTCGAACTGCGCGCCACCCTCCAGCACATCGTCGACAGTGCCTCCGATCTGACCGGTGCGCGGTACGGCGCGCTCGGGGTCGTCGACCCCGAGCGCGGCCGTATCACCGAACTGTTCACCGCCGGGATGACCCGCCAGGAGCGGGAGCGGATCGGCCGGCTGCCCAGCGGACAGGCCGGACTGATCGGCGCACTCATCCAGAACCCGCAGCCGCTGCTGCTCGACGACCTGACGGCCGATTCCCGGTCGTCCGGAGTGCCGGAGAGTCACCCTTCGATGCACTCCTTCCTCGGTGTGCCGATCCGCGTGCACACCGAGGTCTTCGGCAACCTCTATCTGACCGAGAAGCGCAGCGGATCCTTCACCGACGAGGATCTGGCGCTGCTGCGCGTGTTCGCCTCGCAGGCCGGGATCGCGATCGGCAATACCCGGCTGTACGAGACGGCCCGTCAGCGGGAGCGCTGGATCGAGGGGGCCGCGGCCGTCACGGCCGCGCTGCTCACCGGCGAGAGCGCCGACGACGCGCTGATGACGGTCGCCGAGAGGGCCCGGATCCTCGCCGACGCCTCCGCCGGGGTGGTGCTCCAGCCCACCCCCGAGGGCGGCATGGAGATCGTTGCCGCGTCGACCCTGGACGATCCGGGGGACCTGATCGGCACGGCGATCGCGCCCGGCTCACCGGTACTGGTCCAACTCCTCGGCGGGGAGCCGGTGTTCATCGAGGACTCGGCGACCGATCCGCGGATGACGACGCAGGTACGCCACCGGTTCGGGCCGAGCATGATGCTGCCGCTGCAGAGCGGCGGCAAACTGATCGGCACGCTCGCACTGCCGCGTCGGCGCGGCGGCCGTCCCTACACGGCGGTGGACCGGCTGCTGGCCTCGCAGTTCGCCTCCCAGGCCGCGCTCGCGCTCGTACTGGCGGACGCGCAGCACAACCGGGAGCAGCTCGCGGTGTACGAGGACCGCGACCGGATCGCCCGTGATCTGCACGACCTCGTCGTCCAGCGGCTGTTCGCCACGGAGATGATGCTGGAGTCGACGCGCCGGCGGCCGGGTGTGTCGTCGATCGAGGTGGATGTCGACGCGACGGTGCGGCTGCCCGACGGGCGGGACGGGGTACGGCTCGTGGTCAGGGACGACGGGACAGCGGAGAGCGGGGAGCGCGGCACGACGGTCACCTGGCAGGTCCCCCGGTAGCTGCACGCAGCGCGATCCGGGTGCTGGACTGGGCGACGCCCGCCTCGCGTTTGAGGGTGCGCAGCAGCGCGTCCAGTTCGGCGGCGTCGGCGGCTCTGGCCCGTACGAGATAGTCGTGCGCGCCCGTCACATGCACCACCTCGGTGATGCCGGGCAGCTTCAGCACCACCCGCTCGAACTCCTCGTTCGTCGTGTCGAGCCGGAGCGTGATGTCGATGAAGACGACGAGGGCCGCGCGGGAGTCGGCGGTGGGATCGACGATCGTCGTGAAGCCACGGATGACGCCGTCGCGGAGCATCCGGCGCACCCGCTCGGCCGTGGCGTTGGCGCTGAGGCCGACGCGTACGCCGAGATCGCGGTAGGAGATCCGCGCATCCTCCCGCAGCACACCGAGGATTTCACTGTCGAGGCGATCCATACCGCGATTGTCGCAGTACGAGGCGTAATCCGGCCGCGTTGACCACAGCCGGAACCGGACAGTGTCCGCCATGACCATGTGGACGACGGCGATGGCGGGCGCGGCAGCGGGCCTGGGAGTGGCGATGCCCGTGGGGGCGGTGGGCGTGCTGCTCATCCAGCAGGGCATGCGCGACCGCCGCGGAGCCGTGGCCGCCGCGGCGGCGGTCGCCGTCGTCGACTGCGCGTATGCCGCGGTGGCGACCGCACTGGGCCCGCTCGTCGCCTCCGCCCTGTCCGGCGTGGAGGCCTGGGTCCGGCTGGTCTCGGCCGCCGTACTGGCGGTGATCGCGGTGCGCGGGCTGATCGCCTCGCGGCAGACGGCGCCCGCCGGGGAGGACGGGGGCGCGGGCGCGGGGCCGGTGCGGACGTTCACCCGGTTCGCCGCGCTCACTCTGATCAACCCCACCACGGCGCTGTACTTCGCCGCGCTGACCACCGCGCAGGGAGCGACGCTGAGCACGGGCGCGGCCGGGGCGGTGTTCGTCGGCGCGGTGTTCGCCGCCTCGCTCCTCTGGCAGCAACTGCTGGTCGCGGCCAGCGGGTTCGCGGGCACACGGATCTCGGACACCGCCCGGGCATGGACCTTCCGGATCGGGTACGGACTGGTGGCGTTGTACGCGGTACGGGTGGCGCTGCCGCTGCCGTAACCGCCTTCGGCCGTGTCAGCCGTATGGAGCAACTGGGCGCGCCCGTGCACCGCCGCCGCCCTTGACTGACCGTGTGGACACCGCCGCCAAGCCCTCCCCCACCGCGTACCGCAATCTCGCCGTGGCCACGGTCGGTTTCACCCTCACCTTCTGGGCCTGGGACCTGATCGCGCCGCTGGGCAGCGACTACAAGGACCGGCTCGGGCTGAGCTCCTTCCAGCAGTCGCTGCTCGTCGCCGTGCCGGTGCTCGTCGGCTCGCTGGGCCGGATCCCGGTGGGTGCGCTCACCGACCGGTACGGCGCGAAGCTGATGTTCCCGCTGATCTCGGCGCTCACGATCGTGCCCGTACTGCTGCTGATCCCGGCACGTGACTCGTACGGCCTGATGCTCGTGGTCGGCTTTCTGCTCGGGCTCGGCGGTACGACGTTCGCGATCGGCGTTCCCTTGGTCAACTCCTGGTTCCCGCCCGCCAGAAGGGGCTTCGCGATCGGCGTCTTCGGCATGGGCATGGGCGGCGTGGCGCTGTCCGGCTACTTCACGCCCCGCATGGCCAAGCACGGCGAGAACCTGCCCTTCATCGTCGTCGCGATCGCGCTGGGCGTGTTCGCGGTGCTCGCGGCGCTGCTGATCACCGACCGGCCCGACCGGCGCGTGCCGACCGCCTCACTGGGCTCCCGGCTGGGGCAGGCCGGGCGGCTGCGGGTGACGTGGGAGTTGTCGGCTCTGTACGCGATCGGCTTCGGCGGGATCGTCGCGTTCGGCGTCTATCTGCCGACGTATCTGAAGACCTGGTACTAGCTGGACCCGACGGACGCGGGGACCAAGGCGGCCGGGTTCGCGCTGGTGACCGTGGCGTTCCGGCCGTTCGGCGGGTGGCTCTCGGACCGTGTCCACCCGGCCCTGGTGACCGCGGCCGCGCTGGGTTTCGTGGCCCTGGTGGCGATCGTCCAGGCCTTCGACCCGAAGCTGAACCCGGGCGGCACGATCTGCCTGCTGTGCATGGCGGCGGGCCTCGGCACCGCGAGCCGCAGCGTCTTCGCCCTGGTTGCCCAGGTGACGCCGCAGCCTCAGGTGGGCAGCGTCACCGGGATCGTCGGCGCGGTGGGCGGTCTCGGCGGCTTTGTGCCCCCGCTCGTGATGGGCGCGATCTACAGCGCGAAGAACTCGTACTCGATCGGCTTCATGCTGCTGTCGGACCTGGCGCTGGCAGGGTGCGTGTACGCGTACGGGGCGTCTGCGGAACATCCGCCCGACGGCGGCGGAACCGGCCGCGTCCGATCGGCCGGTGGCCGGATCGTCCTCCGTCTCCGGACAGGTTTGACCTTCCGCCGCGGACCGGCGGACGTTCAGCCCCGCCGGCGTCTGAGGCGCGGGGTCCGGGGCAGAGCCCCGTTACATGACGAACGCCCTCCACGCCCGCGCGGCCAGACCGAGCCGCGGCGAGTCGGGCATGCCGAGCCGCCGCTGCCCGTCGGCCACCCGCCGGGCGACCTGCTCGCGGGTCTCCCCCACGATGTCGGCCACCGCGGGATGGCTGCCCGTGTCGATGTGAAGGCCGAGGAGATCTGGCGGGGCACCGGCACCCCGGCGTTCACCGGCTACTCCGCAGTGGACCCGCTGCACGAGATCCCGGTCGTCGAGCCGGTCGAGTCGGTGCTCGGCATCAATATGACGCTGACGCCAGCGGGCATGGAGACGATCCCGGTCAAGTAGTCAGCAGAAAGGGCCCGGTACCGCCGTACCGGGCCCTTCCTTCATGCCGGTTGCTACTTCTTCACACCCACGGCGCGGATGATCTCCTGCTTGACCGAGCCGCCTTTGTCATCGGCGGCGGAGGCCCGCAGCGAGATGTACTGCGCGTTCCCGGGCACCCGGATCGAGCCCTCCCAGGCCGCCGACTTGCCTCGTACACCGTCGAGTTCGACCTTCGTCCAGGTCTTTCCGTCGTCGTACGAGACCTCCAGCGTCCCGCCGGTGATCTTTCCGGTGTCCGGGGCGCCCTTGACGTACTCGGAGAAGATCCCGAGGTCGAGACTGCGTCCCGCCCGGACGTCACCGCTCAGGTCGGTGTCCACGTCGAAGCCGAGGTTGAGCAGGGGCAGGAAGGTGTAGCGGTCCGCCGGGGTCTCCTTGGACCTGAAGGTCCACTCGGAGTGGCCCTTCGTGGACAGCCGCCACCGCTCCGGGTCGAGGGTGGTGTCCGTGACGACCCTGAAGTTCTGCTCGGTCGGCTTGACGTCCCAGGCGTACGCCCCCGAGCTCATCCGGCGGTCGACCCGCACCCCGTCCACGTAGACCTCGGTGAACTGGGTCATCGAGTCCTCGCTCCATACATCACCGAAGCCGGTGTGGTCGGGGCCCGAGTCGCCCCAGCCGGGGGTGTTGAACTGGAGGCTGTTGCCGTTACGCTCCTGGCCCCAGCCGAGACCGGTCCCCAGCCACGGGTGCAACACCGGCTTGAACCAGTTGACTTCGGGGTGCGTCCCGCCGCGGTAGGTGTTGAGACCGCTGCGCTCCTCGATGGCGCCGGGGC
This sequence comes from Streptomyces sp. NPDC005408, assembly GCF_040606445.1. NCBI lineage: Bacteria > Bacillati > Actinomycetota > Actinomycetes > Kitasatosporales > Streptomycetaceae > Streptomyces > Streptomyces sp. NPDC005408. Next base: position 321,873 of record NZ_JBEXEX010000001.1, read on the forward strand.
CGTTGGTGACCGACTCGTGCCAGAGCTGGCCGGGGCCGGTGCTGACATAGTCCGTGCGCTCCACCGGGTATGCGATCTTCTCCGGGAAGCCGAAGCCGACCCGGAACGTGCCGGTGATGGAGTAGCGGAACTCACCGCCGGGCGCGGGCTTCGCCGCGTGGAACTTCGCGTCCAGGACGGCCAGTTCGCTCCTGCCCGGCTTGTAGACGAGGTCCCTCGGGATGGCACCCGGGTGACCCTCGGAGAGGTCGTACACATACGGCGTGTACTGCGTGCCGGTCAGATCCAGCTTCTGGTGGCGGCCGGCGGCCTCGACCAGCCGTGCGGCATCGGCCGTGTTGACAGTGGCAACGTGCAGCGGGCGGTCCTCGTAGGCCTCTGTGCCGAACCAGGCCATCAGGCGGCCGGGCACGTCATCGGTGACGAACAGGGCCTTCGCGCCCGCGTCCTGGGCGTTCTGCGCGAGCTGCGCAGGGCTGATCGCGTCGGTCCGGCGTGCGACGACGGCCTTGCCCTTCACGTCTTTGCCCTCGTAGTCGGCGGGGCTGCCCGCGCCCGCGTCCACGACGTCCAGCCGCTGCCGCCCGTCGAGGACGGCCGTGCCGGGCTGGACGATGCTCTCGCCGAGCGGCTTGCCGCCCGCGGTGACGTCGAGCAGCGCCTTGCCGAGACGCCAGACCGTCCGGTACTCGAAGGTGCCGGTCGCGGGCTTGCGGGTGGGCGCGGCGAAGATGCTGTCGTACTTGAGCGGCACCTGGAGGGCGCCGCCGTAGGAGGCGCCGTTCGCGCTGCGGCCGAACTCCATCAGCAGCTGACGGGTCTCGGTGCGCTTGTCGACCTCGGCCCGGATCTCCCGCAACTGCCGTGCGTCCAGGGTGATCTCACGGTCGCGGTCCATCGTGATCTCGGGCTCGGTCAGGAAGCCGAGGCCGAGCGAGTCCTTGCCCTTGCTGCCGCGTACGTCGAGGAAGGAGGAGACGGTGTACGTTCCTGGCTGCAGGCGCAGCTGGAGCGTGCCCGACTCGCCGACCGTCGCCGGGAAGGGGTCATAACCCTGCGCGAGCCTCTGAACGCCGAGGTGTGCGGCCGTCGGAGCACCGTCGCGGTCCTTGACGTGGACGGTGAGGTTGTACCGCTCCTCCTCCTTGACCAGGCCGAACGCGGTGTGGGCGACGACCTTGTCACCCGCCTTCGCCACGATCCGGCCGGAGGTGTTGCCGACGGGCGCCCCGGCGCCGTCGCCCGTGACCGTGGTCTGCGCGGTGCCGTGCGCGGGCACGGTGAGCGTGGAGTCGGCGAGGGTGACGACTCCCGCAGGCGCGCCATCGGCGGCCAGGCTCAACGTGACTGCCTGGTCGGAGGAGTTGGCGTAGGTCACCGTCTTCGTGACCGGCTTGTTCGCCTCGTACGGCCAGCCGTAGAAGCCCAGGTCGGCGCTGCCGGTCGCGGTGACGGTCGCGGCCATGGCCGACGGGACGTCGACGCGGCCCGCGCCGAGCTCGTAGGGCGAGGCGGCGAGCTGCTTGGACGAGCTCATCAGCGCGTCCTTGAGCTGCCGGCCGCTCCAGTCGGGGTGCTTCTCGGCGAGCAGGGCCGCGACGCCCGCGACATGCGGGGTCGCCATCGACGTACCGCTCATCGAGGTGTACGGGCCGCTGCCCGCGGTGAGCTGCGAGCGCGCGGCCAGGATCTCGACACCCGGCGCCGACAGATCCGGCTTGAGGGCGTTGTCGCCGTAGCGCGGGCCCTGGCTGGAGAAATACGCCATCTCGTCGGCGGAGTCGACCGCACCGACGGTCAGCGCGGAGTCGGCGGAGCCGGGCGAACCGATGGTGCCCGGGGCGCCGGAGTTGCCCGCCGCGATGACGAAGAGCGCGCCGGTGTCCTTGGAGAGGGAGTTGACGGCCTGGGCCATCGGGTCGGTGCCGTCGGTGCCCTCCTGGGAACCGAGGCTCATGGAGACGATCTTGGCGTGGATGTCCTTCGCGGCCCACTCCATACCGGCGATTATCTGCGACTCGCTGCCGGAGCCCTCATTACTGAGGACCTTGCCGACGGCGAGGTCCGCGCCGGGGGCGACGCCCTTCTCCTTGCCGCCCGATGCCGCGCCGCTGCCGCCGACGGTGGAGGAGACATGGGTTCCGTGGCCGTTACGGTCGGCGACCTCCTGCCCCTCGATGAAGGACTTCGTCTCGCTGACCCGTCCCTCGAGGTCGGGGTGGCCGGCATCCACGCCCGTGTCGAGCACGGCGACCTTGACGCCCTTGCCGGTGAGTCCGGCCTCCCACGCCTGGGGGGTGCCGATCTGCGCGTTGCTGTCCGCCATGGCGGCCTTGACCCGGCCGTCCAGCCAGACCCTCTGTACGCCGTCGGCGAAGGCGGACCGGGCCTCTCCGGCGGCGACCGTACGCCAGAACTCCCCGGACTTCGCTGCCTCGACGGCCGCGCCGCCCACGCTCGGCAGCGCCCGCACCTGCTCGGTGCCGCGGGGCGCACTGCGGGAGTTCTTGGTGTACGTGACGATGAGCGGCAGCCCGTCGGCGTTGCGGTCGTCGAGTCCCTGCTCGATCAGAGCGGTGACATCGAAGAGCCGCTTGTCGAGAACGCCGCTGCTCAGGTAGTCGCGGGCCTCGTCCGGGACCACGGTGACCCGGCCGCCCGATATCTCACTGCGGACCGCGCCGGTCGCGCCCTTCGGACGCTGCACGGCGACGGACTTCTTGCCGCCGTCGAGATCGGTGACGGTCACCTTGTCCCCGGTGACCAGGGTGACGGTGTGCGTGGCACGGACGGCGGCCGGGGACTGCGCGGCGGGGTGGTGCGCGGCAGGGTCGACGGCCGCAGCCGCCTGTCCGGCGGGGAGCAGTACGAGCGAGAGCCCGGCGGCCGTCAGCAGCCGGGCTCCGCGTCTCGCGGGTGCTCTGGTCATGGGTAACTCGCCTCGTACACCAGATGAAGGAGTGGTTCCGGTGCTGCGAAGAGTCTCGGTGCTCACAAGTTGCTTGGGGATACGGTTGCTTGGCGGGTAACTGCCATGGCGGCGAACCGCCAGCTTTGCTTGCTAGGGCGTCGGATTGCGGGCGTCGTAGCGCGCGAACCCCCTCCAGCGCAGGGCGAGTAGGCCGAGCGCCAGCACACAGGCGATTCCGCCGCCGGTCACCGTGACGGTCGGCGACGTCAGATCGGCGACGCTGCCCGCCAGGAAGTCGCCGAGGCGCGGGCCGCCCGCAACAACCACGATGAACACGCCCTGGAGACGGCCGCGCATCTCGTCCGGAGCGGCCACCTGCATCATCGTGTTGCGGAAGACCATCGACACGGTGTCCGCGCAGCCCGCCACGGCCAGGAAGAACAAACCCAGCCAGAGATTGCGGGTGAGCCCGAACACGGCGATGGCCGTCCCCCAGGCCCCGACGGCAAACAGAATCGCCAGCCCGTGCCGGCGGATCCGCCCCTGCCAGCCGGAGAACACCCCGCCGAGCAACGCACCCAATGCCGGCGCGGCGGCCAGCATTCCGGTGGTGCGGGCGTCGCCCCCGTACCAGGCGACGGCGACGGCCGGGAAGAGCGCGCGCGGATGAGCCACGATCATCGCGCAGAAGTCCGAGAAGAACGTCATCCGCAGATTGGGCCGCGTGGCCAGAAACCGCAGCCCCTCCAGCACGGACGCCTTCTTCGCCCCGACGGCGCGGTCCGGGCGCATGGAAGGCAGCCGCCACATCGCGTACAGCGAGGCGGAGAAGGCGACGGCATCGATGAAGTACGCGCTCTGGTATCCCGCGAACCCGACGATCAGCCCGCCGAGCATCGGCCCCACCAGAAACCCCGACGTCGTCGTCATCGAATTGAGCGCATTGGCTGCGGGCAGCTGCTCGGGCGGCAGCAGGCGGGGGATCATCGCGCTGCGGGCCGGGGAGTTGACGGCGGCGCAGACGGCCTGGAGGGCGACGACGCCGTACAGAAACCAGACATGCTCAAACCCAGCGAACGCGCCGGCCGCGAGCGCCGCGGACAACACGGCGGACCCACTGGCACTGACGAGCCCGAGCCTGCGTCGGTCGACGGTGTCGGCAACGGCACCGCCGTAGAGCCCGAAGGCGACGAGCGGCACGAGAGAGAAGAGCCCGACGAGCCCTACGGCGAAGGTGGAACGGGTGATGTCGTAGACCTGGAGGGAGATGGCGAGGGTGGTCATCCCCTGCCCGATCCAGGAAATGGTGTTCCCGAACCAGAGCCGCCGGTAGTGGACGGAGGTACGGAGGGGCGTCAGATCGGCAAGTATCCGAGGCCGGTTCCGAGGCCGGTTCCGGGGCAGGGAGGGGCGGGCGGTCTCGGTCATGGGGGGAGTATAGGAACGGGAGGCGGGGTGGGTCCTTACGTTTTTCGGGGCCGACTCCCCCACACCCGGCCCTTGCGGCAACTTCGCGCAGCAGTGCCGCACGCCGTTGCACCGGGTCGTTCAGCGAGTGGGGGGACGCGGGCAGTTCGGGCCGCGGGCGGCTTGTCCCCCACCCCGCCCCTCCCCGAAAACAGTCCAGGACACGAGCCCCGAAGCGGCCCCAGACGGCAACCAACGCGGCCCGGGCAAGCCCGAAACCCGCACCCCGGACCCCCGCGCCCCCACCCCGTGCCGCGGCCGCGCGCGGTGAGGCGGTCAGCCTCACCGCGTGCGTTCCCCCGTTGCCGCGTTCACCACTCTGCCCGGGCCCCGGGGCTCCTTCCTCATCCCGTCGCAGGATTCCCCTCCGCCTCGCGGGGGACACCGGCACCAAGGGCGACCGTCACACCCCGGACCTCCGACGGCAGCAAGCTCGTCAGGTCCGCCGGGCGCACCCTGAGCACGCCGTCGGAGCCGGAGCCGGAGTCGGAGCCGGAGCCAGATCCGGGACCAGAGCCGTCGTCGTTGACGCGGCGTACGCTCGAGCCGGTCTCGCCATACCCGTCCGGCCCGTCCGACCCGTCCTGCCCTTCCTGCCCGTCCTGCGACGACGCGTCCGGCGGCGCACCCGCCCCGTCGGGCCCGCCCGAACCCCCCGCCGGCGGCACGTTGACCTCCTTGGTCGAGGGACGCCCCGTGTCCCCACTCGGCCTCACCCTCGGCACTCCAGAGGCAACGTTGTCAGTGGCCCACTGCTGCGCCGTCGACCCGTCCCTGACCTTGACCACCACCGCCGAACCCGCCTCGGGCGACGCCGGCACCACGGCCAGTCCGTCGTTCCAGCGCGGGATCACATCACCCTGGATGGTCAGGTCGTACCGCACATCCGTGGCATTGCCGGCGGACGGCTCCGCACACGCGCCCAGCTCCGCAACCCCGTCCAGCTCATGGGAGTTGAGGCACAGATCGACGGCCGCCGCGCTGCGCAGCAGCCCGTCCGACTCGTACACCCACTTCTGCGTCACGGACGCCGAGCACGTCGCCATCATCGCGTCCGCGCCCTCCTCCACCCGCTGGTCCTTGATGTCGACGCACAGGTCGGCGTCGACATTGCGCAGCCTGGTGTTGAGCGGGCCGGTCGGCAGCCCGGCGGAGGTGGCCGACGGCTCGGGGCCCGGGTTCGACGGAATACGGGACCCGGGCGCCGGCACCGCCGAGACGGAGCCGCTGGGCACGGCGGGCCCCGCCTGGCTGCCGTCGTCCGACCAGAGTTCGGTGACGACGGTCGCGACGACGAGCAGGCCGGTCGCGATCCCGAGCCCGGTGATGACCGTGCCGCGCCCGCGCTGGGACAGCGAGATGCGGGGCAGTGCGCGCGGGCGTCCGCCCCGCGAGTGCCGTCCGGCGCTGCGCATCGCCTCGCGGACTCCGCCCACCCCCGCCGTCCCCGCGGCCTTGGCCGTCCTCGCCTGGAAGCGGGCGTTGTTGCGGGCGGGCCGCGAGTCGAGGTAGGGCTGGGCGGCCCGGCCGAGTACGGACTCGGCCAGCAGCAGGGCCAGCCGCCCGCCGTCCTGGTCGAGCTGTTCCGCGGCGAAGCGGCAGTGCTGACACTTCGCCAGATGCGCCTTGATGTCCGGGATCAGCGTGCCGCCACGCCGCAGCGATACGTCGAGCAGCCTGCTGAAGTGGCGGCATTCCTTGTCCGGGGCCGTTTCCAGATGGACCCGCACGCACCCTGTCCGGAAGATTTCCCGCGCCTGCTCCAGCTGCGCCGCCGCACCACGTGGATCAATGGCCAGCAAACCAGCCGGTACGGATATGCCCTCGCCCTCGACCTCGGCGTGCCAGAGCAGGCATTGGGCGGGCCCCGGCATTGCCTGGAAAGCCCGCGAGACCAGGGCCCGATTCTCCGAGACGGTGAACATGTCGACCGGTACGGAGCGGCCGGTGTCCGGATTCTGGAGTTCGGGCAGGGCGGTGATGCGCTCGTCGGCCGCCCACGCCTTGCCGATTTGACGGGCAGTCACCAAAAGAAGCGGACGAAGCGCGGATGTCGTCCGCACCTGCCGGAGATTCTCCAACACCTTGTTGCAGGCGGCCGTGGCGAGCATGGATGCCCCCGTGGCCGAAGGTGTGCAGATCGACGCGTAGTCGAAGACGGGTTGCCAGTGCCTCGCCAGCAGCACTGCTACGGGACGTATCTCGTCCGTCCCCCCGCTGGTCCGCAGTGTCGCCGCGAGACCTTCGTCGGAGTCCCCGGAGCTGAGGCCGGTGCGAGAGGGAGGGACGGGACCCGGAGTACGGGGATTCTGCATAGACGTCTTTCCATCCAGGGCATTGCGGTGGGGGGTTGAGCGGTTGCCGGTTCCCCGGCCCGCGTTAACGGGCCGGGGATATTTCTGTCGCTTGAAAGGGTGCGCCTACTTGGTCTATACCGCAGCGAATTCGAACGATTGAACAAAAATCGCCATGTTCAGACGTGAGGAAGCTCACCCTTACACAAAACCCAGTCATGGAACAAGAGTTCCGGAACCGCGACCATTCACACCGCATCCGAGAAAAAGAAAGTCGTAGTCGACTCTTGTTCAGAGCTGGCCGGTTTCTACGGTGGAGTAGGAGTGCGCACCCGTCTCCGCGAGTGCCCCGTTGTCGACGATCAGGTACTCGTCCCGGATGGGCACCCCCGCGAGCCAGGATTCCAGGGCTCCCCTCCGCTCGGCGGTCACGGCTCTACAGCGTCACGATCACGGCCTCCGTCGCCTTGACGCTGGTCCATACGGAAGTTCCGTCGGCGAGGCCCAGTTCGGCGGCCGCCTGCGGGGTGATCTCGGCGACGAGGTCCGGCGCCTTAGGCGAGGCGATCAGGATGCGCAGCCGGCTGCCGCTGGCGGTGATCTCCCGGACAGTGCCCGGCCAGACGTTGCGCGGGCTGCCGCCGGGCTTGTCGCGGTGTACGGCGACCGCTTCCGGCGCGATGATCGCCAGCGCCTCGGTGCCGACGGGCAGCGGATCGGCGACGACCAGCAGCCCACCGCCGGGCAGGGCGAGTCCGTCCGCCGTCGCCGTGCCCGGCCAGGCGTTGCGGCCGAGCATCCGGGCGACCCACGGGGAGCGGGGGTGGCGGGTGACCTCGGACGGCGGGGCGTCCTGGAGGGCGCGGCCCTCGTCCAGTACGAGAACCCGGTCGGCGAGCGAGACGGCCTCCACCGGGTCGTGGGTGACGATCAGGCAGACGCCGCCGAAGCCGTCGAGGTGGGTGCGCAGGGTGTGGCGTACATGGGCGCGGGTGGTCTGGTCGAGTGCGGCGAGCGGTTCGTCGAGCAGCAGCAGCCGGGGGCGGGCGGCCAGCGCGCGGGCCAGGGCGACGCGCTGGGCCTGGCCGCCGGAGAGCTGGGCGGGCCGGCGGTGGGCGAGGTGGCCGACGCCAAGCCGGTCGAGCCAGCTCTGGGCGCTGCGGCGGGCCTGGTCGCGCGGGACGCCGTGGGCGCGCAGCCCGTACGCCGTGTTGCTCAGGGCACTCAAGTGCGGGAAGAGCGCGCCGTTCTGGGGCACCCAGGCCACGCCCCTGCGGTGCGGGGGCAGTTCGGTGACATCGGCGTCGCCGAGGCGGAGTGCGGCGGCGTGGGCGCGCGAGGTCAGGCCGAGGAGGGCGCGCAACAGGGTGGTCTTGCCCGCGCCGTTGGGGCCGACGACGGCGATGGTGGTGCCGGGCTCGGCATCCAGGGTGAGCTCGTTGAAGCCGGTGACCTGGGCGTGCAGCGGCCAGCTCTCGTCCAGTACGGGGACGTTGAAGTCCTTGGCCGGTACGGCCGGGAGCGGTTCTGCGTCGTCCGTCACCGGCGCGGGTTTGCGTGAGCGGTCGCTCGGTACACCGGCCCAGCGGCCGCGCAGGGCGATGAGCACCACCATGGCGATGGCGAGCAGAAGCAGGGAGACGGAGGTCGCCGCTTCCGGCTCGTTCTGGAGGAGCAAGTACACCTGGAGGGGCAGGGTCTGCGTGGTGCCGGGCAGATTCCCGGCGAAGGTGATGGTCGCGCCGAACTCACCCAGCGCACGGGCCCAGGTCAGGGCCGCCCCGGCGACGAGCCCGGGAGCCACCATGGGGAGCGTGACGGTGAGGAACACCCGCAGCGGAGAGGCTCCGAGGGATGCCGCGGTCTCCTCGTAGCTCGGACGCAGGCCCCCGATGGCGCCTTCGAGGCTGATGACGAGGAACGGCATGGCGACGAACGTCGCCGCGACGACGGCGCCCGAGGTGTGGAAGGGCAGCGTGATCCCGAAGGCGCTCTCCAGCCAGGGCCCGAGCAGCCCCCGTCGGCCGAACCCGAGAAGCAGCGCCACGCCGCCGACGGTCGGCGGCAGCACCATCGGCAGCAGGACCAGGGAGCGTACGAGCGCCTTGCCTGGGAAGTCGACACGGGCCAGCAACCAGGCCAGCGGAACCCCGAGCAGCAAGGAGAGACCCAGCGCCCAGAAGGAGACGAGCAGCGACAGTTGCAGCGCCTCGGTGACGCCCGGGCTGGTGAGATGCGTACCGAGATCGCCCCAGGCGGTGCGTGCGAGAACGCCGATCAGCGGCATGAGCAGGAACGCGATCGCGAGGAGCGCGGGCACGGCGAGTGCGACCGGGGTGCGGGTGCTGCGTATGCGCAGACGTCTCATCGAAGGTTCCCGGGGGTTGCGAGTCGCGGTCGGGCTGCCCGGTCCCCCGTACCGGGCAGCCCGCGTACGGGGGTTACGGCTTCTGGAAGCCGGCGTCCTGGAGGATCTTCTGCGCCTCCGGCGTGGACAGCCACTGCACGAACGCGGCGGCGGCCTCGCTGTTCTTGGACGTCTTCAGGGTCGCGGCCGGGTACTGGGCGACGGCGTTCTGCGCGTCGGGGATCTCGACGGCGTCGACCTTGTCGGTGGCCGTGGCGGCGTCCGTCTTGTAGACGAGACCGGCGTCGGCCTCACCGAGCTCGACCTTGCTCAGGACGGCCCGGACGCTGGGCTCCTGGGAGACCGGCTTCACCACGATCTTCTGGGCGTCCAGGATCTTCTTGCTGTAGCGGCCGACCGGGACCTCGGGGGCGGCGAGGACCACCTTCAGCTTGGTGTCGGCGAGGTCCTTGAGGTCGTCGACCTTCTTCGGGTTGCCCTCGACGGTGGCGATGACCAGACGGTTCCTGGCGATGACCGTCGGGGCGTTGGTGTCGGACTTCAGACTGTCCATGGTCTTGGTGTCGGCGGTGACCAGCGCATCGGCGGGGGCGCCCTGCTTGACCTGCGCGGCCAGCTCCTGCGACCCGGCGAAGGAGAACGTGACCTTGGTGCCCGGGTGGGACTTCTCGTACGCGGCACCGGCCGTCTTGAAGACGTTGCTGAGCGAAGCCGCCGCCAGCACGGTCAGCTTGGCCTTCGGAGCGCCGGCGACGGACTCACTGGCCTTTGCCCCGCTGTCCTTCTTGCTGTCGTCGTCGCTGCCGCAGGCGGCGAGCGGCAGAAGCAGCGCCGCGGTCAGTACGGCGGCACCGGCGCGACGCCGGCTGAAGGTGAAGGACATGAGAGTGGCACTCCTTGGTGTAGCGGTGGGATCAGGCCGCGTCGGGGACGGGCGACGCCGCTGCAAGGGAATGGATACGAAAGGCGGTTCAGGCGCGGTCGATGTGCACGCTGGTCGACTTCACGCGGGCGGTGGCCTGCATGCCGACTTCCAGGCCCAGCTCCTCCACGGCTTCCCGGGTCAGCAGGGAGACGAGCCGGTGCGGGCCTGCCTGGATCTCGACCTGCGCGGCGACATCGCCGAGCTTGACCGCGGTGACGATGCCGGGGAAGGCGTTGCGGGCCGAGGTGTACGAGGCGTCCTCCTCGCCGGCGGCGTTCTGGGCGACCTCGATCGAGAACGCGGCCAGATCACGGCCGTCGATGAGGCGGCGGCCGCTTTCGTCGCGATGGGTGGCGACCTTGCCGGCGTCGGCCCAGCGGCGTGCGGTGTCGGGGCTTACGCCCAGCAGACGCGCCGCCCGGCCGATCGTGTAGGACTGCATATGCGACAAGGTAGGCAGCATGGGCCCGCATTTACAAGCCATCGTGCTCTGGTCCGTAGCAAATGCCAGATCGCTTGGAGGATGCCCCAAGCGCGCCGACCGGCTGTGGCCCGCGCCCATGGCTACGGTGTTTGCATGAGCCTGAGCATCCGCAACCAATTCCCCGGCACGGTCGTCTCGGTCACGCCCGGCGAGGTGATGGCGACCGTCAAGGTCCGTCTGGAGGGTGGCCAGGAGGTCACCGCCGCGATCACGCTGGAGGCCGCGCAGGAGCTGGGCCTCGCGCCGGGGTCCGTCGTCCGCGCCCTGGTGAAGTCCACGGAGGTCTCCCTGGCGACCGCTGCGGTCGAGGGTCTGAGCATCCGCAACCAGATCCCAGGCACCGTCACGGGCGTCGCCACGGGTGGCGCGATGGCGAGCGTCAAGGTGGGCGTGGTCGGCGGCGAACTGACTGCCGCGATCACCAAGGACGCGGTGGCCGATCTGGGCCTGGCGGCGGGGTCCTCGGTCGTGGCGCTGATCAAGTCGACGGAGATCTCACTGTCGACGGGCTGATAGGAGGTGTGAGTTTGGCCGACACGACATGCGAGACCACGACCGAGACGATCACCAACGGCATGACGGTGAGCCCCTGTGACCCGAGCAGCAGGGTGGCAAGCAGGACCGAGATCAGCGGAAGTCTGAGCATCGCGGCGCTCATCGCTCCGATGCCCATGGCGAACCCCGCGACGAGGGACAGCCCCGGGACGTGGGAGAGCAGGATGCCGCCGGCCGCTCCCACGAACATCGCGGGAAAGATGGGGCCTCCCCGGAAACTGCCGAGCGATGCGGAGTAGGCCAGGCCCTTGCACAGCAACAGCAGGACCACCGCTCCCACCGAATACGCGGCGTTACCTGTGAGGAATGGATCCAGCGCCGTCTGTCCCGAGTACAAGACGTCGGTCGCGGGCTTGCCGGTACCCTCCGCATAGCCGATCGCCAGCCCCGCCACGACCAGTCCCATGACCACCGTGGCCGGCACACGTCGCCGTTCGACGTGCGTCTTCAGCCGAACGGCGAGCCATCGGATTCCCACGCCCCCGAGGGCGGCTGACAGTCCGACGACCAGCGCCCAGCCGAATTCCGCGACCGTCGGGGTCGCGGCCTCGGGCACATCGTGGAGTGCCAGCGAGTACGTGCCCAGCCCGGTCCAGGATCCCAGGCCGACGAAGATGAGCGCGCCGATGCCCGCGGCGAGCAGGCCAGGCACCAGCACCAGGGCCAGCATCGGCCCGCCGAGCCCCGAGGCCTCCATCAGGAGAAACGCTCCGAGCAGTGGCGATCCCAGCAGAGAGCTGATCGCCGCGAAACTGCCTGCCGCGCCCATCATCCCGCTCACCCGCTCCGGGACGTCACGTTTGACGAGGCGCACGGCGCCCGCGGCCAGTCCGCCACCGAGAGCAATGAGAGGGGCTTCCGGTCCGAGGACCGCACCGAAGGCCAGAGTCGCCAGGGCGGCGAAGAAGATGCCGGGAAGCTCGACGGGTGTGGGCGGGCCGGCGGCCTTGAACCCGTCCGACGGTTCGTGGCCTCCGGGCCCCGGCAGGTACTGCACCGTCAGCCCCACGAGCAGTCCCCCGACGGCGAGCAGGGGCAGCGGCCACCACGGCGGAGTGCCGTGGAATCCCAGCGCCTTGGGCAGATCGGTGTAGAGCATCGGCTGGAGTTCGTCGACCAGCGCGAGGAAGCCGAACGCCACCGCGGACACCGGTACGCCGACCACCGCGGCCATCACCAGAAGCACCACGTAACTGCGGCTCCGGAGGATCGTAAGCGGATCCGGCGGTGACGCGTCCGTGGGTCCTGCCTTGGCGACCGGCATGCGCCTTGCCTCCTCGCGACGCGGAACCGATACGTCGTCTCACCCGGCTGCCCTCAGCGAACCCCGACCGCCCCATCGCCCGCTCCGGGCGGCGTTTTCCCACGCTGGCACACCGTCCTCACACCGGCATTCCAAGGCCGTCCATGCGGGTCACGAATTTCCCGCACCGGGTGAGCAGCGGCCGTCCTACTCCAGCGTTCCCGCGGTACCCCGCCCGCCCGGGGCCAGCAGGACGACCGTGTCCCCCGGCCCGGACAGCGGTGTGAAGGCTTCCGTGACCGGTTCGAGGCGACCGTCCGGGCGTACCAGGAACAGCAGGTCGCAGCCGTGCGGCAGGGCAGCGCCGGCGGGCTGCGCCAGGACGGCTGCCCCGTGCTCGTATCTGCGGGAGAAAGCCGGCCAGGTCAGATCCGCGCCGAACAGGACCTCGCCACCGATGAACGGCGCCACCACGCCGTGGCTTTCGGGCGGTGCACCGAGGTGGTGGACCACCCCCTCCACGCTGCCGCGCAGAATCGCTGCCGCCAGTGCGTTGAAGTCGTCCTCGGCGGTGAGGAAGAACACCGCCGTGATGCCCTCCAACTCGGCGCCCTTGCCCGTGACGGCGGCCAGCAGTTCACCGGGCGCGAGCTCGATCCCGGCCTGCCCGATGCGTTCGCGCTGCTGCTCGTGCCCTGCCCACATCAAGACCTCCAGCCCCGCCGACTTCAGAGCCACACCGAGGTCGATCACCCACGGGTCCCCGCCGACCAGCAGCGGACGCGAGCGGGAGGGGCGCACGACGCCCAAGCGCCTGGCCACGGGCGAGGCGGTCAGACCGTAGAGCGTCACCGTCGCGACGATGACCACGAACGTGGCCGGAAGGATTTTTGACGCGCCGCCGATTCCCTTGGCCACGAGGCCGGCCGAGAACGTCGACGCGGTGGCGGCCGCGACGATGCCGCGCGGCGCCATCCAGCCGATGAAGCCCCTCTCGCCGCGTGTCAGGTCGGTGCCGAGGGTGGACACGGCCGCGACCAGCGGTCTGACGGCCAGCACCAGAAAGGCGGCGAGCCCGAGCGCGGGCAGGCCCACATGACGCAGCGACTGGGGGGTGACGGTGGCCGAGATGGAGATGAAGAGCAGGCCGAGGATCAGGCTGGCCAGGGTCTCGAAGAAGGGCCGGCGCGCCGGGGCGTCGATGCCGGGGAGGTTGGCGACGGCGAGGCCCATCATCACGGCGGCGATGAGTCCCGTGTCGTCGCGCAGGACGTCGCAGAGCGCCGCTACCCCGATCACCGCGGCGAGCTGCGCCGTGGTGCCGAGTACCTCGCCGAGCCGCAGTACCCGGAAAAGCCCCCACAGCAGAGCCGCCCCAACCACTCCACCGGCCACTCCGATACCCATGCTGGCCAGGAAGCCCGCGGCCCCGCTGCCGACGTGGTGCTGCGTGCTCGCCGTGACTGCGTGGAAGACCAGTGCGCCCAGAATCCCTCCGACCGGGTCGATGAGGGAGCCTTCCCAGATCAGGATGTGCTGGAGACGGTCCTTGGGGCGTACGAAGCCGAGCAGTGGTCCGACGACCGTAGGCCCCGAGACCACGAGGATCGCGCCGATCATGATGGCCGCCCGCTGGGACATGCCCAGCAACGGAGCGGCGAGGAGCGCGGCGAGGCCCCAGGTGATCAGAACCCCGATCCAGAGCAGCCCGACGACGACGCGGCGGGTGTGACCCTTCAGCCTCGCCAGGTCCAGCTCGAGGCCCGCGTCGTAGAGGATCACGGCGACGGCCAGCGACACCAGCGGCGAGAACGCCGCCCCAAGCAGCTGCTCGGGGTTGACGTCGTCGATCAGCGCGCCGGCGGCGAAGCCGACCGGCAGCAGGACGATGAGGGCTGGGATGCGCAGACGGCTCGCCAGGAGCTGTGATCCGACGGCGAGGACCAGGATCAGGCCCACTCCGATGAGCACCTGGTTCGTCGTCACGAGTGGCCCTTTCGGTGCGTGGTGGCGGTGGCATCTTGGTCTGCATGACCACGGCCGCGGCTGCGGCGACCATGTCTGCCCCAGGGATGCACCGGCGCGGCGCCCCTCAGAGGTCAACGTCGAAGGGTGGTCCTCGGCCCGATGAGAATCAGGTCGAGGGCCATGACGTCGCCGTCATTCCTCCCACGGCGTGATCCCCCAGCGGACGGTGTGCCGCTCGCCGGGGCCGAGGCTGACGAGCGCCGTCCCGCTGCGGAAGGCGTCCGGCGGGCAGGTCATCGGTTCGACGGCGACTGCTCGACGGCGCTCCCCCGGCGGGAGGGTGTCGCCGGTGAAGAGCTGCACGTAGTCGGCGCCCTCGCCGAGCCACACGTCCGTACCGAACGCACCCGACGGGTGGGCCAGGCGGACCACGGCCCGCCCGTCCGCGTCCCGGTCGAGGTCGCCGAACGGGGTGTCCAGTTGGCGCGCTCCCACATTCTGCGGCGTACGCAGGTCGTACGCCGTCCCGGCGACCGGCTCGGCGGTCACCGGCAGGCCGCGCTCGTCGGTGCGCAGCCACGTCCGGGCGGGGACGGTCAGCACCGACTGGTCGACGACCGCGGTGCCCGCCTTGACGTAGGGATGCTGGCCGAAGCCGTAGGGTGCGGCGCTCGCGTCGAGGTTGCGCGCGGTGACGGCGACTTCGAGCCCGCCCTGGCCCAGGGCGTACTCGGCGCGGACGTGGAGATGGAACGGGTAGCCCGGCTGCGGCCACAGCGAAACGTCCAGGACGGCCCGGCTGTCGCTCGCCTCCACGACCTGCCACGAGGTCCAGCGGAGCAGTCCGTGGATGGCGTTGCCGCGGGCCGGCTCGGTGAGCGGCACCTGTAGGTCCTGTCCGTCCCAGCGGTAGCGGCCGTCCCGGATCCGGTTGGGCCACGGCACCAGGATCTGGCCGCGCCCGCCGGTGATCCGGTCCTGTGCGGCGAATCCGTCGACCACGGCGCGTTCACCGACCGTGTACGACCGGAGCGCCGCGCCCAGCTCGACGACGACGGCGCTGTGCGCGCCGTGGCGGAGAGTCAGTTGCCGTCCGGTGCGGCTCTGCTGCACGCGTGGCCTCCTCGGTCCGCCCGGCCGATGTCCTCGGACGTGGGCGTGATGGTGGCCTGCGGTCTTGGCCCCCTCGTCGGGAGCGTGCGGTCCTGCACCGGCTCGGTCAAGCGCGACACGTTCCTGCGGGCGGAATCGCCCGGCACGTTCGCCCACTGGGGCCACAGGCGGCGGAGCCACCGCACCGCCCGGCTGCGGGGTCGGCCGGTCGGCGCATGGGTGAATGTGCCGCTCCGGGACGGGACGGCGGGGTCAACTGCTGCCCGAGCGCCCGCTGCGTCGGCTGATGTACCGCCAGGCAGCCCGCTGGAATCTGAGCGTCAGCACGCCCACCACGATCAGCAGCACGATGTTCAGCAGGAGTTGGGCCAGGGATCCGCGCGCCTCGCTCCAGCTGGAGAACGCGCAGGAGACACCGATGTCGGCGGCGGCCGGGATGGTTGTGATCGAGATGAACACGCCGAGCAGCGCGCTCGTTCTGGCCTGGGTCAGCGACACGATCCCGACAATGCCGGCCAGCACCGCGACGACAACGGAGAAGATGTTGGGGGCGTCGATCAGTGTGGAGACCGGCCTGATGCCCAGGTTGAATGCCTTGGGTTGGAGGCCGAGGCCCCTGATCGCCCACGAGAACAAGAACGTCACCACGATGGCCAGCAGGAATCCCGCGGTCAGGGCGAAGAGGCCCTGCCGGATCCTGGTGCCGTTGCCACGGTCGATGCCCAGGGCGACGCTGGTGATGGCGCCGTACTCCGGTCCGACGACCATCGCCGCGACGATCAGGATCTGGGAGTTGGTGAGGATTCCCACCGCCCCGATGACGCCTGCGATGACCAGATAGAGATAGAAGCTCGGCACGTAGGTGCCCTCGGCGCGAATCCGCGCTTCGACCTCCTCCCAGACGGGCGCGTGCGCGAGCGCCCCGAGCTGCTGCTGCTCCGCCTCGGCCGCGATGCTCGAGAAGGCCATCTCGACCGGCTCGATGACGATGGATCCGCGGCGGTCGAGTTCCAGCTCGCGCAGACCGCGCAGCACGGCATTGGCCCCTCCTGTCAGGACGTCGCACTCGACCGCGTCGCCGTCGGGGTTGCGCGCCAGTTCGGGAAGGACCATCAGGTTGAAGACGGAGTGGTCGCCTGCCAGCAGCCCGACTGCCCGAGGAGTGAGATCAGGGGGGCTCACCAGTCGGACGTGGATCATCTCCATGCACAACCTCCGTCGATCGGCCGGCGGCCCCACCGAGGCGCTGCGGTGCCTGTCCACGGGTCGGGGCCCACCTGCAACGGCCGACTCCAGCCAGTAACGCCCGCCGTGAGGGCGGTCGGCAAACCGAGTGAGGCACCCAGGGCCTGTCGTTTGGATCAGGCCGGATCAGTGAGCGTGCGCACCAGGGCACGCGAACCCGGCAAGATCCGAACGACAGGCCCTGGGGGGCCGCAGTCGCTTGGGCCGCACGGCCGGCCCGGCTGCGGCGGGCCTGCGGCCGGTCGCCGTTGCGCCGTACGGGTGCCGGCCCGCGGATCGTCGTCGCCGACGGCCCTGGGCGTGCTGTCGTTGACCGCTACGGCGTGGCAATGCCCACCGGGTAGCCGGATAGTGGACGTAGGGGGCCTCTTCCGAGACTTCGGAGCAGCCATGGACCGCTACCCTCCCATCGCCGAGCACGGCCTGGTGGGTGACCTGCAGACCGCCGCCCTCGTCTCGTCGCAGGGCGTCGTCGACTGGTTCGCCGCTCCCAGGTTCGACTCCCCCAGCATCTTCGCCGCGCTGCTCGACCACGACGGCGGCGGGTACTTTCAGCTGGCCCCCGAGCACCCGGACTCGACCTGCAAGCAGCTCTACTACCCCGACACCGCCATCCTGGTGACCCGGTTCATGTCACCGGACGGCGTGGGCGAGGTGGTCGACTTCATGCCCCCGGACCAGACCCGCACCGCCACCGACCGGCACACCCTGGTCCGCGTGGTCCGTGCCGTGCGGGGGACGGTCGCCTTCACACTCGAGTGCCGGCCGCGCTTCGACTACGGCCGGGCCGA
This sequence comes from Streptomyces sp. NPDC005408, assembly GCF_040606445.1. NCBI lineage: Bacteria > Bacillati > Actinomycetota > Actinomycetes > Kitasatosporales > Streptomycetaceae > Streptomyces > Streptomyces sp. NPDC005408. The sequence continues at coordinate 339,237 of NZ_JBEXEX010000001.1, forward strand.
GCACGAACTCGAACTCGGAGAGAACGGCGCTCTGTTCCGGGCCCCCGGGATCGACGGGCACCTGCAGTCCACCTTCCCGCTGAAGCGGGACGGCAAGGACGTACGCGGGAAGGTGACGCTGAACTCCGGCGAGTCCGGCGGCGCCGTGTTCACCGTCTGCGCGTCCGGCGGCGAGGCGCCCCCGCCACCCACGGTCGACGGGCTCACCGGGCAGATGGGGGAAGTCGGCCTGTTCTGGCAGCACTGGCTGCGCCAGTCCCGCTACCGGGGACGGTGGCCCGAGCTGGTGCACCGCTCGGCCATCACCCTCAAGCTCCTCACCTACGCCCCCACGGGCGCCCTGATCGCTGCGGCCACCATGGGCCTGCCCGAGCAGGTCGGCGGAGAGCGGAACTGGGACTACCGGTTCACCTGGGTGCGTGATGGCGCGCTGTCCGTGCGGGCCATGCTGAACCTCGGCTTCGTCGAGGAGGCAACCGCCTTCGTCCACTGGCTGGTGGACAGGCTGCGTGAGCGCGAGGGCAAGGAGGAAGAGCCGCTCCAGACGATGTACCGGATCGACGGAAATCCCGACCTGCCGGAGGAGACACTCGATCACTTCGAGGGCTACCGCGGCTCCTTCCCCGTCCGCATCGGCAACGGCGCCGCCGACCAGCTCCAACTGGACATCTACGGCGAGGCCCTCTACGCAGTGTCCCAGGGGCGCGAGATCGCGCAGCAGGCCAGCTTCGAGGGATGGCAGACACTCGCCAGGACGCTGGACTGGTTCGCCGACGCCTGGGACCGGCCGGACGAGGGCATCTGGGAGACCCGCGGCGGCCGCCAGGACTTCACCTACAGCCGGGTGATGTCGTGGGTTGCCTTCGACCACGGGCTGCGCCTGGCCGAGTACTTCCGCAGGCCCGCCGACGTGGAGCGGTGGCGCAAGGCGAGGGATGCCGTATTCGATCAGGTCATGGAACGCGGCTGGAGCGAGAAGGAGCGCGCCTTCGTCCAGCACTACGACGGCGACGTCCTGGACGCCTCACTGCTGCTCATGCCGAGGGTCGAGTTCATCGCTCCCCGGTCCGAGGCCTGGCTCTCCACGCTGGACGCGATGGACCGCAAGCTCGTCTCGGACAGCCTCGTCTACCGCTACGACCCGGCGGCATCACCGGACGGGCTGCGCGGCTCGGAGGGCACCTTCAGTCTCTGTACCTTCCTCTACGTCGACGCGCTGGCCCGGGCGGGGCGGCTGTCCCAGGCCCGTTACACCTTCGAGAAGATGCAGACCTACGCCAATCACGTCGGGCTGTTCGCCGAGGAGGTCGGTCCGAGCGGGGAGCAACTGGGCAACTTCCCCCAGGCGTTCACCCATCTGTCCCTGATCATGGCCGCCATCACCCTCGACGAAGCGCTCGACGCGGAGCACGGGCGCTGACCCATGGTCACGCATGACCGTCCGGCAGGACCGCCACGGCTGACCGCGGCCGAGTTCGACGTGCTGTACCGGCGCCTGGTCTCGCGCTCCGCCTGGGCCAGGGGCGACCGGGGTGCGCTGGACGCACTCACTCCCGCCCGGGTGCTGGCCGCCACCCGCGAGGTGCGGACCGGACGGACGGTCACGCTCGCCGCGCCGGTGGAGACGTTGCCCGGCCCGGACAACCCGGAGCCCGCGAGGCACCGGATGAGCGGGCAGCCGGCGGAAGTCGCCTCGAGCGGGCTCCACTTCGCGATGGACAGCTTCGCGATGAATGTGCACGGTGACGCCGACAGTCACATCGACGCCCTGTGCCATGTGATCTACGACGGCACGCTGCACGGCGGCGTGGCCGCGAGCAGCATCACGTCGGGCGGCGCCACGGCGCTGTCCATCGAGGCGGCTCGCGACGGGATCGTCGGACGCGGCGTACTGCTGGACATCCCGCGACTGCGCGGCGTGCCGTGGCTCGAACCAGGCGATCACGTGACCGCCGACGACCTCACAGCGGCCGAGACCGCCCAGCACGTCCGCGTGACCGAGGGCGATCTCCTGTTCGTCCAGGTCGGCCACCGCCGACGCCGCGCCGAGCTGGGAGCGTGGCACGCGGCGGATGCGCGCGCGGGGCTCCATCCGTCCGCGCTGGAGTTCCTGGCGGAGCGGCGGGTCGCCGTACTCGGCGGCGACGGGAACAACGACACCGCCCCGAGTTCCACCGAGGGCGTCGACTTCCCCGTGCATGTGCTGGCGGTCCACGCCATGGGCCTTCATCTGCTGGACTACCTGCAGTTCGAGGATCTGGCGCCGGTCTGCGAGGCGGGGGGGCGCTGGTCGTTCCTCGCCGTGATCGCCCCACTGAGGCTGCCGGACGCCACCGGCTCACCAGTCAACCCGATCGCCATCCTCTGAGGTCTCCGGCCCGGATCCAGGTCAGGGCTTGCGGGGCAGCACGACGTTCTCCACCGGCTCCCCGGCCAAGTGGTGCAGCACTTGCGTGCGGATCAGGCGCAGCGCCCGGGGCAGAAAAGCCGAGCTGTTGCCTCCGACATGCGGGCTGATCAGCGTGTTGGGCGCGTGCCAGAGCGGATGCCCGGCAGGGAGTGGCTCGGGGTCGGTGACGTCGAGGGCTGCGCTCATCCGGCCCGTCATGAGCTCGGCGAGCAGCGCGTCGGTGTCCACCACCGCACCCCTGGACACGTTCACCAGCAGGGCGCCGTCCGGCATCAGCGCGAGGAAGCCCGCGTCGACCAGGCCACGGGTGTCCTCGGTGAGCGGGACGGTGAGCATCACGATGTCGGCGCGGGGCAGGAGCTCGGGCAGATCGATGAGCGCGTGGACGGCCCCGCGCGGAGCGGTGCGGGCGGTCCGGGCGACTCGCAGGACCTCGCACTCGAAGGGAGTGAGCCGGTCCTCGACGGCGGCGGCGATGGAGCCGTAGCCCACGAGCAGGACGGTGCGGTCGGCCAGCGCCGGGCGGAAGCCGGACCGCCACTCCCCGGCGTCCTGGGCTCGGGCGAAGTCGGGGATGCCGCGGAGCGACGCGAGGGCGAGTGACACGGCCAGTTCGGCGGTGCTGGCGTCGTGAACTCCCCTGGCGTTGCAGAGAACGGCACCGCTGGGGACGTACTTCACGAGGTCGTCGACGCCGGCGGACAGGGACTGGACGACTCGCAGCCGCGGCAGGCGCGGGAGCAGAGCTACGGCAGCATCCGCGAAGGTGTAGGGGACGACGAAGAACTCCACAGCCGCCAGGCTCTCGACGCCGGGCGGAGCTCCGGTACCGTCCCACACCGCGACGGGCAGACCATCGGGCAGGCCGCCGACCCGCGAAGCCGGGTACGGGAGCAGAAACCGGGCGGCGCTCGGATCGGCGGGACGGTCCATGGGGCTCATGGGCCGAATCTAGCTTTTGACCAGCAGGTTCCCCCGATCTCGTCGTCGGACATCACCTAAAGTACGGCCGAGAGGGTGTTCAGGCCTGTCGTCACACAACGGGTCTGGAGCCTGCCGGGGCTCGCCGGGTCCCGTGCTGTCGGCCGGAATCGGACAGGCGCCACCTCGGAGGAACGTCGTGCGGACAACTCCCACGGTGCCCACGGTCGTCGTGGTCATGGGTGTCTCAGGTTCGGGGAAGTCCACCGTGGGTGGACTTCTCGCGCAGCGGCTCAAGGTGCCCTTCCTGGAGGCGGACGACCTCCACCCGGACGCGAACCGCGCCAAGATGGCCCGGGGCCGTCCACTCGACGACGAGGATCGTCGGCCGTGGCTGCTGTCCCTCGCCGACTGGATCCGGGAGGCGACCGACTCCGGCCAGGGCGGGGTGATGGCGTGCTCGGCTCTCAAGCACGAGTACCGGGATCTGTTCCGTCGGGCAGGCGCCGGCGTGTGGTTCCTGGACCTGGCGCTCGACCGGGCGACCGCCGGCGAACGGGTCGCCGGACGCGTGGGCCATTTCATGCCGGCCCGGCTGATGGACTCCCAGTACGCCGCGCTCGAACCGCTGCGACCGGACGAGCCCGGGCTGACCGTCGACGCGGCAGCCGACCCGCAGGCCATCGTCGACGAGGCGGCGAACGCCGTGCGGGCGATCGGCTGAGTGCGCACCCGTTCGGCTCCCAGCGGGTCGCCGCCACCGGAACCGCCCGATAGCTTCAAAATTGGCACTGAACGTCCCGATGGCGCGGATGCGCGTCCGGCACGGTGCAGCGCACAGCGGGCCCTCCCGGGCGATATGGCCAGGACAGTCAACGACTCCTAGAACCGGATCTCCGCATGCCCGACGATCACCACTACGACGTCATCGTCATCGGTACGGGAGCGGGCGGCGGTACGCTCGCCCACCGGCTGGCCCCCACCGGCAAGCGGATCCTGATCCTGGAGCGAGGCGACTACCTGCCGCGGGAGCGGGACAACTGGGACTCCACCGCCGTCTTCGTCAAGGGCAAGTACCGTGCCCCCGAGTTCTGGTACGACAAGCACGGCAACGAGTTCCCCCCGGAGGTGAACTACTACGTCGGGGGCAACACCAAGTTCTACGGCGCCGCGCTCTTCCGGCTCCGGCCCGAGGATTTCGGCGAGCTGCGCCACCACGACGGCATCTCACCGGCCTGGCCGATCCGATACGAGGATCTGGAGCCGTACTACACGGAGGCCGAGCAGCTCTACCTGGTGCACGGGCGGCATGGCGAGGACCCCACCGAAGGTCCGGCCAGCGGCCCGTATCCACACCCCCCGGTGGAGCACGAGCCGCGCATCCAGCAGCTCAGCGACGACTTGGAGAAGCAGGGACTGCACCCCTTCCACCTGCCCATCGGCGTGAACCTCACCCAGGACGAGAACGGCCGGGCCGCCCATTCCAGCGTCTGCATCCGCTGCGACCGGGTCGACGGCTTCCCCTGCCTGATGGGCGCCAAGTCCGACGCGCAGGTGATCTGCGTCGATCCGGCTCTGAAGCACGACAACGTCACGATGGTGACGGGCGCCAACGTGCGGCACCTGGAAACCGACCCGACCGGACGCACCGTCACCAGTGTCGTTGCCGAGCTGGGGGACGGATCGAAGCAGGGATTCAGCGCCGACATCGTGGTGATCGCCTGCGGCGCGGTCAACTCGGCCGTCCTGCTGCTCCGTTCGGCCAACGACAAGCACCCTGGCGGTCTGGCCAACAGCTCGGACGTGGTGGGACGCCACTACATGCGGCACAACAACCTTGCGCTGATGGCGGTGTCGAAGGAACCGAACCCCACCAGCTTCCAGAAGACACTGGCACTGCACGACTGGTATCTGGGAGCGGACGACTGGGAATTCCCGCTCGGCGGCATCCAGATGCTCGGTAAGTCGGACGCCGACCAGATCCACGGCGAGGCGCCGCGCTGGGCCGGCGCGGTCTCGCCCGACATGCCGTTCGAGACGCTGGCGCACCATGCCGTCGACTTCTGGCTGTGCGGGGAGGATCTCCCGCTGCCCGAGAACCGTGTCACCCTCGACAAGGACGACGACATCCACCTGGCTCTCGACGAGAAGAACAACATCGCCGGGCTGAAGCGCCTCCAGCACAAACTGCAGGGAATGCTGAGCCACCTGGGCATGCACGAGCACCATCTGCTGTCGCACAGCATCTATCTGCACAAGGGCATGCCGATCGGGGCCACCGCGCACCAGGCCGGCACTGTCCGGTTCGGTGACGACTCGAACAGCTCCGCACTGGACGTCAACTGCAAGGCCCACGACCTGGACAACCTCTACGTGGTCGACACGAGCTTCTTCCCGAGCATCGGCGCGGTCAACCCGTCTCTGACGGCCATCGCCAACGCCCTGCGGGTCGGCGACCACATCGCCGCCCGGCTGCGCTGACGGGGTGCCGCACGCAGCGACGGGAGCCTGCGGAGCGCCGCTACAGGTTGTCCCCGGGTGTTCTGGCGGCCCGGGTGTCGGCGTCGGTGAGCGGCTCCAGCTCACCCATCGTGTCGAGCCGGTAGAGCAGCACCAACGCCGGGCCGACCAGCACGATCGCGATGACCGTGACGATGGCCAGCCAGCGCAGGGTGTGAGCAGCGCCGGCCGCCTGGGCCACCGTCAGCGAGGTGGGCAGCAGGTAGGGCCGCTGCGCGAAGCCCCAGGCGCCGACGGTCAGGGCGACGCTCGCCACCGAGGTGTAGCGGGACCAGCCGTAGGACCGGCGCAGCAGAAGCAGCACCGTGGCCAGGCCGCAGACTGCGGCCAGGACGATCAGCAGCAGGCCCAAGCCCCCGGTGAGGCCCTCCCAGACGTAGTGGGCGTCGTTGTGGGTGACGGGCAGGCCGATGAGTGCAAGGACGACGACAGCGGCGAAGGCGAGCAGCGCCCGCAGTCGGAAGTAGTCGACGAGATCGCCGGCGCCGAACCGCCGGGCGTCGGAGCAGAGGAACACCGCCCCGAGGAACGCGGTGGCGGCGATGGCCAGCAGACCCACGAGGACGGAGGTTCCATTGGCCCAGGCGTCCGCGGAGGCGGACGTGCCGACCTTGACCCGACCGGAGGCGATGCCGCCGAGCACCGCCCCGAGGAAGAACGGGGTGAGCAGCGATGAGATGGCAAACATCGCACCGTAGACCCGCCGTTGGGCCAGCCGGCGTGACGGCTTGCGCAGGGCGAATCCGGCGCCGCGGAGCACCAGTCCCACGGCCGCCAGGGCGAGCGGCAGCCACAGCGCGGCGAAGACGGCCTGGAACATCGTCGGGAAGCCTGTCCACATGACGACAAGCACGAAGATCAACCAGACGTTGTTGACCTCCCAGACCGGTGCCATGGCGTGGTCGATGAGCCGGCGGGGCCGCTGGCCCCGCTCCGCTCCTCCGGCCATGAGGTCCCAGAAGCCCGCGCCGTAGTCGGTGCCCCCGGCACAGGCGTAGGCGGCGATCGCGAGCACCATGACCCAGGCGATGAGATCGGCCATCATGACGCACCGCTCGAGGTGCGGTCGGACCCGCCGCCGGGCGCGGCACCGGCGGCTGTGGGCTCGGGCTCGCTTCTGGGCCCGTAGGGGGTGTCGGTCTCAGGGGGCAGTGCGGCGCGCGCGGAGGCCGAGCCTTCATCGGCGATGCGCCAGCGGGTGCGCATCTTCAGGATGACCGCGAGGAACGCGCCGAAGACGGCCACGTACACGGCCATGATGATGCCGAGCATCGCCCACAGCGATCCGGCGCCGGTGTCGGTCACTGCCTCCGAGACCCTCATGTGGTTGTAGACGATCCAGGGCTGGCGGCCGACCTCCGTGGTGATCCAGCCGCACTCCACGGTGACCAGACATGCGACTCCCGCGATTGCGGCGCAGCGGTAGAACCAGCGGCTGCGAGGGAGGTCCCGGTGTCGCAGCCAGGACCAGGCGTACCAGAGCGCGAGCAGGATCAGCAGGCTGCCGATGGTGACCATGATGTCGAAGGCCCAGTGGGCGATGGTGGCCTGGACTGCGGTGGGCCGGTCGGCAGCCGGCACCGAAGTCAGCCCGGTCACCTGGGTGCTGGGCTTGAAGCCGGCGAGGATCGAGTCCAGTTGGGGAATCTTGAGTCCGCCGGAGATCGTCCCGTCACTGTTCAGCCGTCCGAACATGTACTCGGGCACGTGGGTGTCGGTCTTCCAGACGATCTCTGTGGCGGCGAACTTGATCGGCTGCTTGTGGAAGACGGCCCGGGCGGCGGAGTCGCCGAGCATGAACTGGACCGGTGTGAGGATTGCGGCAACGGTGAACGGCAGCGTGAAGCCGAGCCGGTGGTATCGGTCGCGGCGCCCGCGCAGCCAGCCGACCGCGTACACGCCGGCGACGACGTAGCCGGCGGTCATGAACATCGCGACCACGAAGTGCCAGTACTCCGGGCCGAAGATCGGTGTGAAGACCGCCTGCCGTACGTTGACGTCGACGGGATTGCCGTGGGCGTCGAGGCTGAACCCCTGCGGGGTGTTCATCCAGGAGTTGGCCGCGATGATGCCGAACGCCCCCATGAGAGCGGCCAGCGGCAGCGGTACGGCCAGCCAGAAGTGCGTCCAGGGCTTGAGTCGTCGCCAGCCGTAGAGGTAGATCGCGATCAGGACGGCCTCCAGGAAGAACGCCCAAGCCTCGACGCCGAACCCGAGGCCGAATACGTCGCCCCAGCGGCCCATCATGCCGGGCCACAGCAGGCCGAGCTCGAAGGACAGCACGGTGCCGGTCACGACGCCGATGGCGAACTGGACAGCCATCACCGCCGACCAGCGCCGCGCGAGCTGAAGGGCCACGGCGTCGTTGCGGCGCAGCGCCCGGTGGTGCATCAGCACCGTGATGAACGGCAGCGCCACACCGAACGGGACCAGCAGGATGTGCGAGGCCAGGGTGAAGGCCATCAGCTCACGAGCCGGGAGGAGTTGGGGCGGGGTGTTCGCCAGAAGGGCCGCTGTGCTGAGCATGTGCGCCTCGATGGTCTGCCCCGCGGGGCGCGGGGGCTGAGGAACGACAGGGTGCGGAGGGGTGGCGGCCGGGAGGTGCCGCCCGGGTGCGGTCGTCAGGGAGGCGGCGAGGGCGCCTTCGGTCCTGGTGCCCGCCCGGACCAAAGCCGCCCGGGCCAAAGGCGCCGCGCCTTCGGTCCGGGCGCCCGGGCGGCCGGCGCCTCGGCGTCGGCGTCGGCGTCGGCGTCGGACCAGGTGAAGGCCCGCTCGCGTCGCGAGCTGGTGGCGAAGGCGACGGACCAGCTGAGCACCGCTCCCAGCCTGCTTCGGAATCCGGTGAGGAAGGCCAGGTGGATGAAGAGCCAGGCGAGCCAGCCGATCGCGCCCGACAGGTGCAGCGGGCCGACCTTGACGACGGCCCGGCCGCGGGAGATGTAGGCGGCGCTGCCGAGGTCCCAGTACTTGAAGGGCTTCGGCTGTTTCGTCCTGCCCTCCACGGCGTGGCGCACGAATCGGCCGGCGTATGCGCCCGATTGCATGGCGACCTCGGCCAGGCCCGGCAGCCGATTGAGGCTCATCACGTCGCCCGTGACGCGGATCTCCGGATGGCCGGGGATCGTCAGGTCGGGTTCGACGGCGATGCGTCCGGCCCGGTCCTGGGTGGCGCCGGTTGCCCGGGCCAGCGCGGCGGCGATAGGCGGCGCCTCGACCCCGGCCGTCCACAGCACGGTGCGTGCCTCGAACCGGGCGGTCGCGCCGTCCCGGTCTTGTACCGTCAGGCCGTGCGCGTCGACGCCGGTGACCTTCGTGCCCAGGTGGAGCTCCACGCCGAGGCTCTGCAGGGTTCGGGCCGCGCGCTGGGCCAGTGGGCGGCCGAACGCGCCAAGCACCTCGTCGGAGCCCTCGAAGAGCAGCACCCGGGCCTGGGCGGAGTCGATCGTCCGGAACTCCCGGTCGAGCGTGTGGCCGGCGATCTCCCGGATCTGTCCTGCGAGTTCGACGCCGGTCGGGCCGCCGCCGACGAGCGCGAAGGTGAGCCACTGTTGCCGTTCCCGGGCGTCTGAGGCCGTTTCGGCCATCTCGAACGCCTGGTAGATCCGTCGGCGGATGTCCAGCGCGTCGTTCAGGGTCTTCATGCCGGGGGCGTGAGCGGCGAATTCGTCGTGCCCGAAGTAGGACTGGCGCATGCCGACAGCGACGATCAGATCGTCGTAGGGCAACTCGACTGCTCCGCCGTCCGGTCGTCGGGCGTGGACCAGCCGGGCTTCGGCATCCACGTCGGTGGCCTCGGCGAGCAGGCAGCTCACGTTGTGGTGGCGTCGCAGGACCGCGCGGAGCGGTTGCGCGATCTGGCCCTCGGACAGGATTCCGGAGGCGCACTGGTAGAGCAGTGGCTGGAAGAGGTGGTGGGCACGGCGGTCGACCACGGTCACGGCGACCGGTGACCGGCGTAGGGCGCGGGCGGCGAACAGCCCGGCGAATCCCCCGCCGAGGATCACCACCCTGCGGGGCGTGACGTGATCCTGCATCGGAGGTCAGCCGCCGGTGGCGAAGCCGGGGAAGAGCGTCATTCCGCCGTCGACGTAGAGCGTGGTGCCGACGACGTAGTCGAGCAGGTCGGACGCCATGGCGACGACGGCGTTGGCGATGTCGTCCGGGTCGCCCACGCGGCGGTACGGGATGAGGCGCAGCAGGTCGGCCTCGGCCTCGGGGGTGGACCAGGCGTCGCGGTTGATCGGTGTGCGGATGGCTCCTGGCGCAACCGCGTTGACCCTGATCCGCTGGGGGGCCAGCTCCTGGGCGAGAGTCTGCATCAGCATGCCCACACCTCCCTTCGAGGAGGCGTAGTTCACGTGCCCCGACCACGGGATGATCTGGTGGACCGAGCTCATGCAGATGATCTTCCCGGCCGACCGGGACACCTCCGCCACCACACCGCGCCGCACGAACTCCTTGGCGGCCTCGCGCGCGCAGAGGAACTGGCCGGTCAGGTTGACGTCGATGACCTTCTGCCACTGGGCGAGCGACATGTCCATCACGGCCGCGTCCCGCTGAAGGCCCGCGTTGGCCACCATGATGTCGATGGTGCCGAACTCCTCGACCATCCGCGCCACCATGGCGACCACCTGGTCCTCGTCGGACACGTCGGCCTCGTGGGCATAGGCGCGAACCCCGAAGTCCTTGATCTGCGCCACGACCTTCTCGGCCTCGTCCGCGCCGACGACGTAGTTCACCACAACGTCCGCTCCGGCCCTGCCCAGAGCAACGGCGGTCGCCAGACCGATACCCGAGTTGGCACCGGTCACCAGTGCCTTCTGGCCCCTGAGAAGCTGCCCGGAGATCGTCCCGCGGTCCTCGTCGACAGTTCCTGCCACCACCATCTCTCCTTCGGCGCTTCGGACGGCACGCACGCCCAGAACGGGCGACGCGCATAGGGAAGGCCGGGAGCCGGCCGGCCGCCAGGACAGACACAGAAGCCGTCACATGCCCGGCCCCCAGACCAAAGCACCCTGCGCCGCGGGCGGGACAAATCGGCGCGCCACGCAGCCGCATTCGGCTGGGCATGTCACACGGTCGGGCTACGAGCGTGCATGAGCCCCGAGCCCTGCCCCGGCAGGACGCTGACTACGCACTGATCGTCACGGGCTGCGACGCGACGGGAGGGTGACCGCCGTCATGCCGTGTGCCCGCGTCCGGAGTCTCAGCGATCCCCCTCGGGCACTGTCACGCGGCCACAACAGCTCAGCAAACGATCACTCGCCAGGAACCGCCCAGGACGGGAGCCGAGACGGCCCGACGCGTCTCGAACGGCCTCCCGGTCCGGAGTGCGGTGTGCTCAGCTGCGGCGCACGCTTGTGGCAGGGCACCACAGGCCCCGGACCTGCGGGCACCCAGGCGCGGTTCGACTTCGGGCGCGCGCCGCACACCCTCGAGCGGATCGATGAGGCGTCTGGTCAGCGACAGCCTGGTCTACCGCTACGACCCCGAAGCCTCCCCGGACGGGATGCGCGGCTCCGAGGGAAGCTTCAACCTGTGCAGCTTCCTCTACACCGAGGCGCTGGCCCGCGCCGGCAGGCTGCACGAGGCGAGATACGCCTTCGACACGTCGGGTGAACAACTGGGCAACTTTCCCCAGGCGTTCACGCAACTCGCGTTGATCGCCGCGGCCACCGCCCTCGACGAGCAGCTCGACAAGGCAGAAGGGAGCAGCGCCGGTGGCTGAAGCGGATACCTCGGGACGCACACCCGGTGCGATGCGCAGCTTGCTGGTCCCACTCGCCCTGGCCCAGTTCATCTGCAGCTTCGCCGGTTCGAACATGAACGTGATGATCAACGACATCAGCGAGGACCTGGACACGACCGTGCAGGGAGTACAGCTCGCGATCACGATCTTTCTCCTGGTCATGGCGGCGCTGATGATCCCCGGCGGCAAGCTGACCGACCGCTACGGCCGCAAACGGTGCTTCCTGGCCGGTCTCGCCGTGTACGGCGTCGGTGCCTTGCTGAGCGCGGCTGCCCCGGGCCTGGGCGTCCTCATCCTCGGCAACTCGATCCTCGAGGGGGTCGGCACGGCGCTGCTCATCCCGCCCGTCTACATCCTCACGACGCTTCTCTTCACGGAAGTGACCTCACGTGCCCGCGCCTTCGGGACCATCATGGCGCTGGGAGGCATCGGCGCCGCCGCAGGGCCGCTGATCGGCGGACTCATCACCTCCGCCATCAGCTGGCGGGCGGCCTTCGTGTTCCAGGCCCTGGTGATCGCCTTGATCATCATCCTGAGCCGACGGATCAAGGACCCCCTGCCACCGGATGCCACACGCCCCTTCGACACCGTCGGAGCGATCCTCTCGGCCCTCGGCCTCATCGTCATCGTCGCGGGGATCCTGGCAGCCGACAACAACATCTGGCTGATGATCGGCCTGATCGTCCTCGGTGCACTCGTGCTGCTGTGGTTCTTCCGATCGGTACGCGCCAAGGAGCGGGCCGGCAAAGAGCCACTCCTGTCGACGAGCCTGTTCCGCAACCGCGCCTCCAATCTCGGTCTCGTCACGCAAAACATCCAGTGGCTCCTGCTCATGGGGACGTCGTTCGTCGTCGCGGCCTATCTCCAGGTCGTACGCGGATACGACGCGATCCAGACCGGCGTGATCTTCACGGCCGCCACGCTCGGCCTGCTCGTGTCGTCACTGACCGCCGAACGCCTGGCGGAGCGATGGGCTCAGCGCACCCTGATCGTGACGGGCTTCACCGTGGCGATCGCCGGAATCGGCGTCCTGCTGGCCATGGCGAGCGGCTCTCCGAGTGCCTGGGCCTTCGCGCCCGGACTGCTTCTGATCGGCCTGGGGCTCGGCCTGAGTCTGACCCCATCGGTCAACGTCGTGCAGTCGAGCTTCCCTGACGAGCAGCAGGGCGAGATCTCCGGGTTGTCACGCAGCGTCTCCAACCTTGGTTCCTCGCTCGGCACCGCGGTCGCCGGCACCATCCTCGTCGCCGGCCTCACCGCCCATGCCTACGGTGCCGCAATGATCACACTGGCGGTCCTCGGGCTCGCCGGCCTCGCCGCCGCGGTGTTCCTCCCTCAGGGCCTGGGTTCGAGCACCACGCCTTCTTCGTCGCACGAACCCAAGTGAGCTGTCTCCATGTCCGGCCCGGCAGTCCCGGCCCGGCAGTCCCGGCCCGGCAGTCCCGGCCCGGACACCAGGGAGCGAGTAACCCGTAGGTAGGTTCTCGGGGTTCGCCGACGGCGGCGGGCGGCGGAGTCGCGCTCGGCGACGTGCTGCGCCACCCCGTCGACGCTGGGCCGCGCGTAACTCGCCAAGGACCGTACGGACGCGTGGCAGGAACGGACCAACAGCATCGGTGTTGAGGTGCCGTCCTCCTCGTCATGTGTGAGCGCGCTGTGGCGAAGCCGGTTGCCCGAGGCCCACGGCACGACTCAGGGCGTTTTCGTGGCGGACCGCTTCGAGCTTTTGCTCCTGCCGGCGCCCGTACTGCTCCGCCCGGGCTTGGCAGGCGCACTCTTCCGCCTCGCGGCCTTCTCTGTGCTCGCGACCGCCCGTGATGGCACTGTCCGGGTCGGTGCGGTCGGCCACTTGAGCTCGATCTCCAGCTCGATCTCCCCGTTGCCGACTTCGACCTCTATCTCGCTGCGAAGGTCGTCGGGGATCCGCAGGCTCAGCGTCGCGGGGCCAAGTTCCAGTTCGGCATCCCCGCCTTCCCTCAGCGCAGCTGCGAGTGCCGCGAGTTGGTCAGCCGCCTCAATGCGTGACAACGAGCTCTTCTGCTCAAACTTGAGGTCCCTCATGGCTGTCTCCGATCCAGAACAAACAGGACGTAACGCTATTCTGAGGCCATGCACGGGATCGGACATCCTCATGGCCGGGCGAAGAGCCGGAACCCGCGCCGCCGGCACTGAACCCGGCAGAATCTGCCGACGCGGCCCGCAAGCAGCGTCAACCCGGATGACTGGGGCCTCCCGTCAGGCCGCACCCACACCGGGTTTCCCGCCCGCCGCCATGGCCTGGCGGACCATGAGCGCCCCCATGCGCAAGGCCCGGATGGGCTCTACGGTTGAGGGGAAGCCCCACGTTCGCGGAACTCGGTTCCTTCCGCCTCACACCCCCTCGGGCTGAGAACTCACCAGGAGGGCATGCGACATGTCCACTGCATCACAAACCCCTGTCCTGGACACCCTCGCCGCCATGACGGTCGACTCGATCGAGCGGTGCGGGCTGGCCCCGGACATGCTCATACTCACGCGCATCGCGGCGCTCGCCGCCTCTGATGCCCCGCCCATCTCCTACGCGGCGCATATCGACCCCGCCCTGAAAACCGGCCTGACCGCCGACCAGCTGCAGGACGTCCTGGTCGCCATCGCGCCCATCGTCGGCACCGCCCGTGTCATGACGGCAGCAGGCAACATCGCCACGGCATTCGGCATCGCCATCGCCGTCGCCGACGCCGAGATCGAGGCTCAGGGCTGAACGCAGCCGCCCACCCGGCATCGATGATCCGCGCGGCGGCATCGGACAGAAGCCATGGAGCTGCCCTTCTGTCCGACGTGCCCTGTGCCGGGCGTCCAGGCGGCCGCAGGGCACGGCAGGGGGCTTCGACGCCCCAGAACGCGACCGCGGCGATGGGCGCGGCACCTCACACCACCCCGGAGGAACGCACGGCTCTCGGCAGGGAGGCGCGACGCCGCTCGCCGCGGTCGGGCCACGCCGCGTACAAGCCGTCTCCCGACCGGCCGGACCCGCTGACAATCCTGGAGGCGCAGTCCGCGGCACGGGTGCCCGAACTCGTCCCGATCCGATACGGCCGGATGATGGAGTCTCCGTTCCGCTTCTACCGCGGGTGCGACCCCCGGTGCCTACCGCACCCGCGTGGTGACGCCCAGCCCGACCCGGGCCTGACGTTGACGTCGCAAGGACCGCGAGTGACCCGGCTCAGCCGACCACTGCCGGCGCCAGGGCAGCAGTCATCAGCCGCCGGGGGGTGCCGGAACCGTCGGCGGGGACGACCCACAGGTCGGCCTCGAAGTCTCCGGGCAGGGCGTAGGCCAGCGTGCGGTCGTCCAGCCAGACGGCCTGGTCGTCGACACTGCGCTGCTCGGCCAGCGGCCTCTCGCGCATACTGCGCAGGTCGAGCACGTACAGCCGCCAGGGCGCCTCGGCGGGCAGACCGGGTACGCGTTTCTTGAACGCCAGGTTGGCTCCGTCCGGCGAGAGCGAGGGGCATTCGACGTTGCGGCGGAGCATGGTCACCGTGCGGGCCGCGACGTCGCCGTGCACCAGATATGTGTGCCCGCGGGTGGCGAGACTGGCATGGAAGTGCCCGTCGTCGCTGAAGGTGACGCCCCAGAAGTTGACGTCGGGACTGCGATACGTCCGCCCGTTGTTCACCACCCGGTACTTCTCGAGAGTGTCGTCGAGCCTCCCGCTGCGGGTGTCCAGGATCGAGGTGCGGGTGGAGAAGTGCGTCCCGGCGTACGACTCGCCGCTGACGAACACCGTCCAGGCCACCATGCGTCCGCTCGGCGAGACCCGGGTACGGGTGGGGACGCCGGCCAGCGGGTAGTGCCGCCGCTCGCGCAGGGCAGCGTCCAGCACCACCGCCTGGTAGCCGTCCCCTGCCGGACCGTTCACCGCGCGCAGGCAACTGCCGGTGCCGGCCGCGGCGAAGAAGCGCAGGCAGCGGACGCCGGAGGCGGTACGCGGGCCGGATGGGTCCGCTGCCGCCACGGATGCCAGCTCGTCACGGTGAGGTCCCCAGGCAGTGTTGCGGAAGACCAACCGCGGCCGCTGCTTCGAGCCGCCCTTGCTGGTGAGGGCCACCCGCCCGGAGGTCACCTGTGGGCCACCGGCCTGCTGACGGTCCCTCCGGGCCGCCCGGTCGGCGGCGTGCAGCACGGAATCCACGGCAACCGCGCCGAGCAGCAGCACGGCGACGAGCAGGACGCCCAGCCGGGTACGTGTGGTCATTCTCCCGCCTCCGCCGTGCGCAGTGGCCGCAGGACGGCAGTGGTCGCGACGCAGGCCGCCAGCGCCACCGCGGCGACGGTCAGCGCGGCGCGATCACCCCACGCCGTCCAGGCCACACCGAACAGCACCGAGCACACGAAGCGGGCTCCGGCCTGCCCGGTCTGCACCAGGGCCAGCCCGCTGGAGCGGAGTTCCGGCGGCGTCGAACCGGCCGCGGCAGCCATGAGTACGCCGTCGGTCGCCGCGTAGAAGGCGCCGTGCAGCACGAGGACCGCCACCGCCACCGCCAGCGGCACCGCTGCCCCGCGCGTCGGCGCGAGCACCAGTCCGTACGCCGCGAGCAGCCCGAGGTGCCCTGATAGAAAGACCCGCCATCGTCCGAACCGGTCGGCGGCCTGCCCCAATGGCACGGCCAGCAGCAGGAACGCCCCGGCGGTCACCAGCGGCAGCAGCGGGAACCACTGCGGGGGCAGGCTCAGTCGCCGCTGCAGCAGGAGGTAGAGGAAGGCGTCGCTGACCGTGGCCAGTCCCAGCAGCAGCGCGCACAGCATCAGTCGGCGCAGTTCGGGCCCGCGCAGCAGGCCGAATGCCGCGCGCAGGGACACCGCCGATGCGGGCGCGGCAGAAGCGGGCGCGAGGGACGGAGCCGGGGATTCCTGCGTGGGCGCGGAGCCAGGCTCGGGGATGCGGCGGGGCACGAACAGCAACAGGACCAGCACGCCCGTCACCGCGACGCAAAAGCTCAACGTGAACACCGCGTCGTACCCCCCGGATGCCACCCCCAGTACGAAGAAAGCAGCGATCGGCCCGAGCAGGGCTCCAGTGGTGTCCATCGCGCGGTGCACGCCGAAGCACCGGCCCTGGGCGTCGGGCGGGGAGGCGAGCGAGATCATCGCATCGCGCGGCGCCGTACGCAGCCCCTTGCCGGTGCGGTCGGCGGCGAGCACCAGGCCGATCAGCGGCACGCTGTGCACCACGAGCAGGGCCGGTTTGCACAGCGCGGACAGCCCGTACCCGACGGCGGCAGCGGCCTTGTACCGCCGGCCACGGTCGGCGAGGTGGCCGCCGACAAGCCGGACCAGGGCGCTGACGCCGTTGTACACGCCGTCCAACAGGCCGAAGCCCAGCGGAGACAGACCCAGCTCGGTCACCAGGTACAGCGGCAGGACGGCGGTGAGCATTTCCGATGAGACGTCGGTGATGAGGCTGACCGTGCCCAGGACCAGCACGGTTCCCGGCACGGCCCGCAGGGTCCGGGACGTGGCCCGGGTTCCGGGGCGGACCGGCCGGCCCGGGCGGGTACCCGGGTCGGCCGGCTCAGGCGTGGTACGGCTGTCTGCTACGTACACAAGCCCTCAGTTCCAGATGCTGGTGATGTCGGAGGCGTTCGCGGCGTTCCCTGCGTGGGTGGTCAGGCCGGCCAGGTCCTCCACGGTGCGCAGCAGGTTGTAGTGGTTGTACGTCGCTGAGGATGTGCTGCCCGGGATGACGTGCGCTCCGTACAGCACGGTGGCGATGTGGTTGTTGTGGGCGCTGTCGTCCTCGTCGAAGGTCACCACCAGGAGGCTGTTGTTGGCCTTGGCCCAGGTGGCGTAGGCGCCGAGCTTGTTCTGCACCCACGTGTCCCCGGTGGAGATCGAGCAGTCATGCATGTCGCTGCACAGGTTCGGGGTGATGTACGAGACCTTCGGCAGCGTGGCGTAGTTGGTCGGGAACTGCGAGAAGGTGTGCGCGCTGTTCAGCGGCACGCTGTTGAAGGCGAACCACGGGTTGTGCTTGCGGGCGTACTTGGTGGCGCTGTTGGTGCACACCGTGGATCCCTCGGAGGGCAGGCCCTCGTTGTAGCTGGCCCAGGTCTTACCCGCGGCGAGGAGTTCGCCTCCGAGGTTGGCGGCACTGCTGAACTGCGGGGTGTAGAGGAATCGGGGGCGCGGCAGCCGTCGGCTGAAACGCGTCGTGGTCAGGCGCGGACGTCGCGCTGCTGCACTTCCTTGAGGACAGTGGCCACGGTGGCGAAGTCGTTGTCGACGTGGAGCACGGTGTGGCCGTGGTGGACCGCCGTCGCGCACACCAGGAGGTCGATGGCTCCCGGGGCGCGGTGCTGGCCGCGCTGTGTGAGCTTGTACTGGGCGGTGTCGACCCAGCGCCATGCGTTCTTCGGGACCGGCGAGAGCTGGCACAGGGCATCCAGTTCCCCGGCCAACTCGTCGCGATGAGACGGGCTGGTGGCCGAGTAAAGAAACTCGGTCCGCGTGGGCTCGCAGATACGCAACACCCCAGCAGCGATGTGCCCCTCCCAGGGGCGCAGTGCCCCAGGGGTACGGAACAGGTGCCACAACGCAGAGGTGTCAACGAGATACGTGATCACTCAAAGGCCGCCCGACGCGCGCGCTTGGCCGCGTCGTACGCAGCCGCGGCCTCCTCGAACTCGCCGCGCTCGCCCCGCTCGGCCAACTTCTCCGCAGCCTCAAGCCTTCGGATGCGAGCCACATAATCCCGCAGAGCCGTGTTGACGGTCTCCTTCTTCGTCGTCACGCCCATCAGGCGCATCGCCTCGGCCAGCGCCTCGTCATCAAGGTCGATCTGGGTAACGGACATGCTCACCACCCCACCCGAGAGTCCACGATGTACATACTCAAGATACATCACCAACATTCACTACGGGAGCTCCGAGTGGAGCGGCGGGGCAGGATGGCGGATCAGCGAGCCCACCCAAGACCAGAAGCCCACATTCTCACCGCGCGCGCGGCATCCAACCTGATCACTTTTTAGGTCATATGTGACTCATCGAGCATCAGCCTCATTTCGGGCGCACCGCGTCCACTGCGTGTCCACTGGATCTTGTTCCGGGGGAAAGAAAACGGCCCCTCACGAGATTCACGAGTGGCCTCACTACTGCGCTTGTGCGGGTCAGATCGTTTCTCCACGCGTAGCGCACAGTGGGGCGGGTGGGACTCGAACCCACGGCCGACGGATTATGAGTCCTTTGGGGATCTTGGCGACCCTTGCAGGACCGGGCCGAAGTCGTCGGGGACGATTACGCCGGCTCGGGAACGGGTCTGGAACCCACCGGCAGCGGATTGCCCTTCCAACGCGACGAAGCGGTCCGCCGTCACCATCGAACCTCGGCAGCTGGCTCCGAGTGCCACTCCGGGCGCTCGGTTTGGACACTGTACGGATGCGGCATCTCTCTCGGGATGTGAGCGCGCGGGGGCGGTTTCCGACCCGGACCTCTCACGCCCAGGCCAGCCGCGATCTATGCGCCCAGTAGGCTTCGGCGGGCTCGGCCAGCACAGCCAGCCGTTCGAGCTGATCGGGGTCGAGGTGGAGTTCCGCTGCCGAGAGGTTGCTGGTGAGTTGCTCGACCGTGGCGGCTCCGGAGAGGACGATGTCCGCCCACGGCCGCGCGGCAACTGCCGCGAGGGCCACGGCGTCGCACGAGACTTCCACGTCCTGCGCGATCTCGCGCAGGACGGCGGTGTCCGGCCCGGTGGCGTTTCGATCGGCCAGGCGGCCGTTGGCCATGGCCTCTTTGACGATCACCGTGCGCCCGGTGGCGTGCGCCTCGGCGAGCGCCGGGCCCGCTGACGGTTCCATCAGGTTGTAGGTGGCCTGCACGCTGCCGAACAGGGCTTCGCCGCCCACCCTGATCTCCAGCGCCGTACGGATGGCCTCCGCCTGAGCCGGTCCGCTGGTCGACAGCCCGATCGTCACGCCCTCGGCGGCGAGCGCGGCCAGCCGTTCGTGCAGCGCGGGATCGGTCAGGGCCGGGCTGTCCAAGGTGACCGAGTGGATCTGGTAAAGGTCGAGCCGGGCGCCGAGCACCGCACGGGTCTCCGCGAGCTGCCGGTCGTAGGTGGCGGGGCTGTGGTCCTTGACCTCGTGCGCCTCGGCGTCCCTTCGCCAGCGGGCGGTGTAGGTGTAGCCCCACTTGCTGCCGATCACCACGTCCCGCGCATCGGGACGCCTCTTTAGCCAGGTGGCGAGGAACTCCTCGGCCAGGCCGTAGGAGCGGGCGGCGTCGACGTACCGCACGCCCCCGGCGTAGGCCGCGTCCAGCAGGCGATGGGCATGAGCCCGCAGTGCGTCGACCGAGCGGTCGGCCGGCAGGTCCTCGCCGCGGCCCAGATTGATGTAGCCGGGACGCCCGACGGCGGCCAGGCCCAGGCCGAAGCGCGCGACCGTCGAGGCGGTGGGGCGTTGAAGGGGCATGTGAGGTGTCCTCCGGGATCCGATCGGCGCGGTCTGCGGGTCGTTCCGGCTCAGCGATGTTGGGGGTTCTCCCGCGCTGTCCGGGGTGTCTGGATTGGTGCTCGTCCGCCGATCCCGGCACGGCCTGTGCCATGGGGATGCGGATGGGAAGGCCTGTGGGGTTGAGGCCTTCCGTCGCGGGAGCGCTGAGCGCCATCGCCGCCTGCGATGCCTCGTCGTTCAGCGACCCGCGACGGAGTTGCCTCCTCAGCCGGGGGCGGTGCGAGGCGCCCTCGCCGACGTGTCTGGTAGGGCTGGTGGGGCAGGCAGGGCCGGCTGACGCGGTCCGGTGGGCTCGGCGGGGGCCGGTACCGACGGGCCGGCGTGTCGTCCCGTCCGACGCCGGGATCGCTCAGACTCGGCGGCCTCGGAGTTGGGCAACCCGTCCTCGATGTCGAGACTGTCACTGGACATGGGCGTTTGCAGGACGCGGTGCCGCGTGTCGGCCTCCGGTCCAGCATACGGGGCCTGGGGGTCCGCCCCCTGCCTTGGGCTGTGGGCCCCCGACCCAGCCTCCTCCGGACTCCGTTCCGGGGGACCCGCATGGCCGGGAGAGGGCCACGGTGGCGCTTTCTCCTTGCCGGCCGAACGGGCGCCGTGACGGCGTGTCCGGTACGCGCGTTTGGCCGGCGCGCTGTCGTCGAGTTGCTCGGTCGTGTCGTAGTTGCGCCAGCCGGTGAGGCGTCCTTCCGAGCTGTACCTGGCTGACAGTCCGGGAGGATCCATGTGATCTCCGTGTTCCCGGACCAGCTTCTGGGGCAGCATGACCACTGCTGTGATGCCGCGGGGAGACGGCCTGCGGAGCTGGACGCGGATGCCGTGGCGGCCGGAGAGCTGGCCGATGACGAACACACCCATGCGCCGCGCCACCGACACGTCGACGACGGGCGGGTTCAGGAGCCTCTCGTTGGCCTCCTCAAGGTCCTTTGCGGTCATGCCGATGCCGGTGTCCTGGATTTCGACTTTCGCTCCGCCGCCGGACAGCAGTTGGCTCGTGACGAGCACCTCGGTGTCCGGCGAGGAGAACGTGGTCGCGTTCTCCAGCAGCTCCGCGATGAGGTGAACGATGTCGTTCACTGCCCGGCCGTCGACGTCCGCGGTTACCAGTCCGCGCAGCTGCACACGCTGGTACTGCTCGACCTCACTGATGGCAGCCCTAAGGACATCCACGAGCCGGACCGGGGCGCTCCAGCGGCGGCCCGCCTCCTCGCCCGCGAGGACGAGCAGGTTCTCCCCGTTGCGGCGCATACGGGTGGCCAGGTGGTCGAGTGTGAAGAGGCTGGCGAGCAGGTCGGGGTCCTGCTCGCCGTTCTCCAGACGGTCTATCAGCTCCAGCTGCCGTTCCACGAGGCTCTGGCTGCGCCGCGAGAGGTTGACGAACATCGCGTTGATGCGGCCTCGCAGCTGAGCTTGCTCGAACGCCAGCCGTACGGAGTCGCGATGGACGTCGTCGAACGCGCGGGCGACACCGCCGATCTCTTCGGTCGAGTTGATGCCCGTGGGCTCGACCTTGATGGCCTCCAATTGCGCGTCGCTGGAGCCCCGCAGCAGCCGGACCACCTCGGGTAGGCGGCGTTCCGTGATATCGAGCGCGGAGGCGCGCAGGGTGTGCAGCGGGCCAACAATCGACTGCACGACGACGTGCGTCACACCCAACGTGAGCAGGAGGATCAACAGCACGACGAACGAGGCGATGAACACTGAGCGCTCGGCCTGGTGCTGCTCGCGCGAGCTCTCGTCTTCGACCGATCCGACGAGCCGCTTCTCGACCAGACGCATCAGCTCGAGCTTGCGCGTCATGGTGTCGAACCACTCGCCGGCGTCGAGGCGGAGGCGGCTGGTGCCCTGCCGGGTGAGCGCCTGCTTCTGGAGCACTTCAGCCCTGTCGACGTCCCTTCCGGTGACGGTGCGCTCGTAGAACTGACGCTGCTCCAGCGGCGCAACGGACAGGAACTCGTCGATCAACACCTGATGCTGCCGGCTGGCGACGGTCAGGCTCTCGGCCTCGCTCGCAGCGAAGTGTCCCTCGGTCAGCGCCCCGCCGAGCAGCGCGCGTTGTAGGGAGGCCTGCTCCGTGGCCTGTGTGAAGGTCTCGAGCGCACCGGCCCTCGCGGCAAGGGCCTGGTGGGCGATGTCCGGCGTGAGAAGGTCAAGGGCGTCGGTGAGCTCGGCGATCAACGCCGTGTATGCGTTGACCACGGACGGGAAGCGCATTTTCGAGTGGGCTACCGTGTGGCGCAGTGATGCCACCTTCCCGCCCAAGGCGTCGAGCACCGCAAGCCGGGTGGCCAGGACGGGGTTCGTCCCGCGGTGGACGTGGCCGGCCTCGGCACGGACCCGGGCGAGTGCCGCGTCTACCTTGGAGCGCCGAGTGTCCAGTCGGCTCGTGTCGCCCGTACGCCCCGCCGCAACATATAGGGCCGTGACATCGCGTTCGTCCTCCAGCTCCTCCAACAGCCCCGTGCCCTTGTCGACGATACGGACGAGCTGACGGACGTTGTCGATGTCCTGGGCGTTCTGCACGGCCGAGCCGATCCGCAGACCGCCGAGCACCAGCACGGTGATGATCGGGATGAGCACCACAGCCAGCAGTTGGGTCCGCACACTCCAGTTACTCGGGGCGAACGCCGCCTGGTTGTTGCCCCGGCGCGGGCGAGGCCCTCCACCTGCACGCCCGGGGGCTGGGTGGGTATTGCCCGGCTCGGTACTGCCGTTGTCGGAGCCCTTACCTCTCGTCTGAGGCGTCTGCACCGGTTCCGTGTCGTGGCGATGCACCGCAGGTTTTGTTTGCACTTGCCCTCGCACCTTCTCCCCGCCATTGAACGTGCGCGATTCAGCGGGGCGCCCGCGCATCGCGGACGCCCTGCTCATCGCGCGAGCGCGCTTGTCGTGACGTCGCTGAATGAGGCCATGGCCTCGTGCGTCCCCTGGCAGGTGCCTGCGGACGCGAACTACGCGTCGGTTTCAGAGCTGTTCGCGAACACTTCGTCGGCGGCGGTCGCTGTGGCGATCCGCTCAGCACCGGGGCTCAGCCGTCCGTCGTCTGTGCCCGCTGACCCGTAGGGCCTGGCATCGTCGGCGAGTTTGCCGTGCCGGCGGCGAGGCCGCCTCGGCGCCGTGGGCCAACCGAACATGCAAGAGGGGTTACTGTCCGCGCCGGCCCAACGCCTGACCAACAAGACCATGACCCATAGCGAGTCGCTACGGCACGTCCTTATCGCCATGTACGAGCGAGGGGTACGCGGTCGAGACCAGGTACCGGCGGGTAGCGGTCGCTCGACCCGCCACGACGCCGCGACGGCTGTGCCGGGCCCCATCTCGGTGCCGGCCCGCTGGCTGGGCACGACCCTCATGACGCCGCCCCTGGGCCTGGCCGCTCGCTCTTCCGCTCGCCCGCCGAGCTGACGGTTGCGAGGGCAGACAGAATGAGGACGGTCGACGCCGCGCCGGGGTCCTCGTGGCCGATGGTGCGGGCGCCGAGATAGCTCGCGCGGCCCTTCCGGGCCTGCATTCCGGCGGTCTGCCTCAGGCCCCGCACGGCTGCGTCGTACGCCGCGCGGGTGGCCTTGGTCAGGTCGCCGCCGGTGTCGATGGCGGCCTGGTAGGCGGTCACGGCCGGGCTGAGGGCGTCGATCATCGTCTTGTCGCCCTCGAGTGCCGCGCCGATGCGCTGGATGCCGGTGAGGGCAGCTGCCAACGCCGCCCCGAGTTGTGCCGCAGACACGTCGGGATCCTCGCCGAGGACCCTCGCGGCCTGCCGGAACCCGGTGCCGTACAGCGGTCCCGAGGCGCCGCCGGTCTTGCTGATTAATGCCCGGCCGACGGTGGCGAGCACCGCACCGGGGGTGGATGGGTCGGTTTCGTCCAGCATTGCCACCGCCGCCTGCAGGCCACGGCGCATGTTGATGCCGTGGTCGGCGTCGCCGACAGCGGAGTCCAGGTCGGTCAGATGATCGGCGTTGTCTGTCACCGATCGGGCGGCCTCGTGGATCCAGGCCCGGAACATGCTCGCGTCCATCGTCGTCCTTCTCCCTCGTGTGTCCGTGGTCGGTGGCCGGGGCCGCTCAGCGTCCCCAGCGCAGCGCAGGGGTCACGACAGGTGCATCCCACAGATGGGTGAGCTGTGGCGTGAGCCGGCACACCGTGATCGTGCAACCGGCCATATCCAGGCTGGTGATGTAGTTGCCGACCAGGTTGCGGGTGATCCACACACCATGGCCGGCGAGCCACTCGGCAACCGCGGCATACACCACGTACAGCTCGATCAGCGGGGTGCCGCCCAGGCCGTTGACCATCACGAGTACTTCGCCTGAGAGCGGCATGTCGGCGTGGATGGCGTCCAACGCGACACCGACGATCTCCTTGGCGGAGACGAGCCTGCCGCGGGCGCGACCGGGTTCGCCGTGGATGCCGACGCCCAGCTCGATCTCGTCCTCGCCGAGCTCGAAACCGGGTTTGCCCGACGCGGGCACGGTGCACGGCGTGAGCGCCACCCCGAAGGAACGGGTCCGGTCGTTGACCTCCTGGCCCAAAGCTGCGGTCGTGCCCAGGTCCGCGCCGAGCTCGGCGGCCGCACCGGCGATCTTCTCCACGAACACGGTCGCCCCGGTGCCCCGTCGGCCCGCCGTCCACGTGCTGTTCTCCACGGCGACATCGTCATTGACGACGACGCCCTCCACCCGCACGCCGTCGTCGGCGGCCAACTCGGCGGCCATCTGGAAGTTCAGCACGTCGCCGGTGTAGTTCTTCACGATGTGCAGCACTCCCGCCCCGCCGTCAACGGCCCGCGTGGCGGCGAGGATCTGGTCCGGCACGGGAGAGGTGAACACCTCACCGGGACAGGCCGCATCCAGCATCCCGTACCCGACGAACCCGCCGTGCAGCGGCTCGTGCCCGGACCCGCCACCGGACACGAGGCCGACCTTCCCGGCGGTCGGCCCGCCCGCGCGGACGATGTAGCGCTCGGATGTGTTGACCGTCAGCGAGGGGTGCGCGGCGGCCACGCCGACGAGAGCATCGGCAAGCACCTCATCGGGCGAGTTGATGAGCTTCTTCACGGTTGAGGCCCCTTCTCGACTGGATAAGAAACATCAGCGGAAATCGCGCCGTGTGCGCGGCTCGGGTCAGGGCAGCGACGGCTGGCAGCACTGCTCGACGAGTCGCCAGACCTCTTCGGGGGTTTCGCGGGTGAGGGCGATGGCGGCTACGGAGGTGCAGGTGTCGTGGCGGAGCCGGCGGATGCGGGCGCGTACTTCGTCGAGGGCGGCGGGTGCGACGGAGAGGCTGTCGCAGCCGAGGCCGATGAGGAGGGGGGTGACGAGGGGGTTGGCTGCGGCGTCGCCGCAGACGGAGACCTGACGATTGTGGCGGTGGGCGGCGGTGACGACGCGGGCGATGGCGTCGAGTACGGCGGGGTGAGCGGCCATGGCGGGGGTGGCGGCGGGGTCGCGTCGGTCCAGGCCCAGGATCTGGCAGGTGAGGTCGTTGCTGCCGATGGAGAGGAAGGAGGCTTCGCGGGCGAGGTCGTCGGCTGCGGCGACGGCTTCGGGGAGTTCGACCATGATGCCCAAGGGTGGCGTCGGGACGCCGGCTTCGGCGGCTGCGGCCTGGAGAAGGGTGCGGCAGGCGCGTAGTTCGTCGACGCCGGCGACCATGGGGATCATGATGCGCAGGTCGGTGTCGGCTCCGGCGCTGAGCAGGCTGCGGAACTGGTCGGCGAAGGCGTCTGGTTGGGCGAGCATGAGGGGCAGGCCGCGGCCGATCCGCGCGCCCTGAAGGCAGGACAGGAACGGCGGGAGTTTGTCGTCGGCGAAGTCGAGGGTGCGGACGGTGACGACCTGTCCGGCGAGGTTGCGCAGGACGGGGACGAGGGTGGCCGCGTGCTGGTTGCGGGTGGGCCAGGCGGGATGGTTGAGGAAGGGCAGCTCGGTGCGGAGCAGGCCGACACCTTCGGCGCCCGTGGTCAGGGCCGCGCGGGCCTCGGCCGGGGTGGCCACGTTGGCCCGCAGAACAACGCGATGGTGGTCGAGTGTCTCGGCGGGCAGGTGGCGCTCTTGGGCGAGGGCGAGCCTGCGGGTTCGGGCGGTCTCCATTGCGTGCAGGGCCCTGGTGCGTTGGTCGTCGTCGGGGTGGGCGACCGCGCTGGCCCGGTCGGCGTCGAGCAGGATCTCCTGTCCGTCCGGCAGGTCGAGCAGCTGGGGGTCGACGGCCAGCAGCAGGGGGATGCCCAGCGAGCGGGCGACGATCGCGGCGTGTGAATTCGGCCCGCCGGTCACGGAAATGGCGGCTGTCACGGTCCGGCCGGGTTCCAGCAGGTCGGCGGCGCCGATCTCGTGAGCGACCAGGGCGAGGGGCTGGTCGGGTGCGG
The DNA here is from genome assembly GCF_040606445.1 of Streptomyces sp. NPDC005408. Lineage (NCBI taxonomy): Bacteria > Bacillati > Actinomycetota > Actinomycetes > Kitasatosporales > Streptomycetaceae > Streptomyces > Streptomyces sp. NPDC005408. The sequence goes on from NZ_JBEXEX010000001.1 coordinate 365,692, forward strand.
GGCTGGTGTCGCCGTGCAGGTGGGCCAGGACGCGGCGGCCGACCTGCCGGACGTCGGCGGCGCGTTCGGCGAGGGTCGGGTCGTCCAGGGCGGCGATGGTTCCGGCGTAGGTGTCGACGGCCTGCCGGACGGCGACGGGTACCGGCTCGCCGTCGTTCGCTCGTTTGACGGCCTGGTCGCGCAGATCCTGGTCCTGCGCGATGTAGCCGTTGACTTCCATGATGTCGGCCTGTTCGTCCTTGCCCTGTTCGCGCAGCGAGGTGGACAGGTCGAGCAGACGGGCGGCGACGGCGTCGAAGGCGTCGGTGATCTGCTGCTCCGGGTCGCCGCCGGTGCGGTGCGGGAGCGCGCTGCGGGTGAGCGGGCGGTCGGTGCGGTGGAGGAAACCCAGGGCTATGCCGGGTGCGGCGGTATGCCCGGTGTAGGTGCGGCGGTCGGTCACTGGGCCACCACCGTCTCGGCGAGGGCGCGGAAGATGAGGGCGGTGGAGGTGGCGCCCGGGTCCTGGTGGCCGATGCTGCGGGCGCCGAGGTAGGAGGCGCGGCCCTTGCGCGCCTGCATGGGCGTGGTCGTGCGCATGCCCTCCTCGGCTGCGTCCGCCGCCGCGAGGGCTGCGGCGGCGAAGTCGGCTCCGGCGTCGGCCTGTTGCTGGAAGGTGGCCAGTGCTGGGGCGTAGGCGTCGATCATGGTCTTGTCGCCGGGTGCGGCGGCGCCGAGCTTCTGGACGCTCGCCAGGCCGGCGGCGAGTGCGGCGGCGAACTGCCGTGTGTCGGCGGTGGGTGCGTCCAGGGCTTTGCCGATGGCGCGGAAGGCGCCGCCGTAGAGCGGTCCGGAGGCTCCCCCGACGCTGGAGATCAGGGTGTTGCCCGTCTTGGCCAGCACTGACCCGGGGGTGTCTGCCTCGTAGTCGGCGAGTGCCGTGGTGGCGGCGGAGAAGCCGCGGTGCATATTGACGCCGTGGTCGGCATCGCCGATGGCCGAGTCGAGCTGGGTGAGGTGGTCCTTGTGCTTCTCCACCGCGGCGGCGATGGCCTGCACCCACGTGCGGGCAAGGTCGGTGTCCACGGAGTCTCCGTTCCTGGTTGGGGTGTTGCTGGCTGACGGTTGGGTGAGTCGGGGGCGGGGGCGGACGTGCGGGGGATGCGGTCCGGGGGAGCTGGCGCGGGAAGGCTCCGGCCCGGCCCTCGCGTATCGCGCGGCCCCGCCCCCGACTCGGCTCAGGTGCCCCAGCGCAGGGCCGGGGTGTTCACGGGTGCGTCCCACAGGGAGAGCATGTCGGCATCGGCCTTGCACAGGGTGAGGGAAACACCGGCCATGTCCAGGCTGGTTATGTAGTTGCCGACTAGGTTGCGGGCGATGACGATGCCCTTGTCCGCGAGTGCGGTGGCTACTTCGTTGAAGGCCACGTACAGCTCGATGAGAGGGGTGCCGCCCAGGCCGTTGACCATGACGATGGTCTCGTCCCCGGCGGCCAGCGGCTGGTCGGCGAGGATCGCGTCGAGGGCGGTGGCCACGATGTCCTTGACGGGACGGTGCTTTTCCCTGCTGCGTCCGGGTTCGCCGTGGATGCCGACGCCGACCTCGATCTCGTCCTCTGGCAGGTCGAAGCCGGGCTTGCCGGAGGCGGGGGTGGTACAGGCGGTCAGCGCGACGGCGAAGGACCGGGAGGCGCCGTTGACCCGCTTGGCCATCTCCGCGACGGCGGCGAGGTCGGCGCCCTGCTCGGCGAGAGCTCCGGCGATCTTCTCGACGAAGACGGTGGCCCCGGTGCCGCGACGTCCGGCAGTCCAGGTGGAGTCCTGGACGGCGACGTCGTCGTCGACCAGGACGGTCTCGACCGTGATGCCCTCCTCGGAGGCCAGTTCGGCGGCCATCTGGAAGTTCAGGACGTCACCGGTGTAGTTCTTCACGATGAACACCACGCCCGCGCCGCCGTCGACAGCCTGGGCCGCGGCCAGCATCTGACCGGGAACGGGCGAGGTGAACACCTCCCCGGGACAAGCGGCGTCCAGCATGCCGCGTCCCACGAAACCACCGTGCAGGGGCTCATGCCCGGACCCGCCACCGGAGATCAGGGCGACCTTGCCCGGCTTGGTGCCGCCCGCCCGGGCGATCACCTTGTTCTCCGCATCGACCGTCAGCTCGGAGTGCGCCGCGGCGATCCCGGCCAGGGCGTCACCGAGCACTGCCTCGGGAGTGTTGATGAGCTTCTTCATGACAGGGCTCCTTCGGCAGCGGCGGGCTCGACGACCCGGTTCTCAGCTGCGGTTGCGGCGGCTGCCTTGCGGTGGGAGTTGAGAGCGACATAGAGGAGGCCGGCGGCAACCGCGCCGAGCACCTCGGCGGCCAGATAGACAGGCAGTTGGTTCCAGTGGACCGTGCCCCCGAACAGCTCACCGGTGATCATCGGGCCAAGCGTCCTGGCCGGGTTGATGGATGCACCGGTGGCGGGCGCCACCGGAATGATGATCGCGAACACACCGAGGCCGATGGCCAGGCCCGCGAAGCCGCCGGCCGCGCGCCGGTCGATGGCGCCGAAGACGACGAAGGCGAGCAGGAACGTGCCCAACGCCTCGGCGAAGAAGGCCCGGCCGGTTCCGACCTGGGGCCCGTAGGCGGCGATTCCGAGGCCGACGTCGACGGCCTTCCTTCCGAGCACGCCGACGATCGCAAGCGCTCCCAGCACCGCACCGGCCACCTGGGCGGCGATGTAGCCGGGGACGTCCCGCCAGGGCATCTTCTTCGTGGCGGCGAGCGCCAGGGTGATGGCCGGGTTGATCTGGCAGCCGGATATGTGACCGATCGCGTAGACCATGGCAATGACGGCCGTGGCGAACGCGAGCGAGATCATTCCCAGCTGCGCCATGGTGAACGGGGCGTCGCCGCCCACGATGAGCGTGGCGGGGACCGAACCGACGCCGATGAACACAAGCACCGCGGTGCCCAGCATCTCGGCGAGAAGCTTCTGTGGGTAAGTGTTTTCTTCCATGATGGCGCCCAGCGCCGAGCGGCGACTTGGGCGTCTCACCTCCTCCGCAAGGAGCGGGCTGTGAAGGGAGGTGGCCGCCAGGTGGTCGGGGTCGGGCAACCTGGCGGCCGGCCAGGGGGAAGCCGGGAACTTTTCAGCATCCGGCTGTAATCAGTTCACTATGGATGAACGTTGTTCCGAAAATTAAGCCCACGTTTCCTACCTGTCAAGAGGTTCGGCAGCCATCGCGTTCCGTGGACGCTCCGCGGACAAGAAGAAGGCCCCACGGCGGCGTGCCGAGGGGCCTGGATCAGAGGGCGGGCGCGGGAAGGAGGACAGCCACCGCCGGGCTGAGGGGGCAGGTCAGGTCATCGTGGCGCGCGCGGCCCCCCGGGGGGCGCCCAAGTCGCGGGAGAGGTTGCGGGCGGTCTCCCGGACAGCGACAGCAAGCTCCTGACGTGCCGATTCGTCCAGCAGGCGCTCGACAGGCCCGACGATGCCGATGGCGCCGACCACTTCGCCGGAGCGGTCGAAGACAGGTGATGCGATACCCGCGTCCCCGATGGCGGACTCCTGGTCCTCGATCGCGTACCCCGTCCTGAGGACCTCCTTCAGCTGGCCCGCCAACTCCTCCGGGTCGGTGATGCTGGCGCCGGTGAGTACCGCGGGCTCGCCGGAGAGCAGACCGTCCCGCTCGCCGGCCGGAACGAAGGCCACGATGGCCTTGCCCAGGGCGCAGGTGTTCCACGGGATGCTGGCGCCCACCTCGAGGATCTGCACGGCCCCCTCCGGCCGGAAGGCATGGTGCACCACCAGGACGTGGTCACCGGTGAGCACGGCCACCCACACCGCCTCGTTCGTCCGGTTCGCAAGCTGGTCCGCCCAGGTCAGCGAGCGGGTCCGCAGTTCCTGGGTGTCGAGGTAGGCGTTGCCCAGCTGCACCAGATTCGGGCCGAGCTGGTACTTCGAGCTGTCCCGGTCCTGCGTCACCAGCCCCTCGGCCTCCAGGGTGCGCAGCAGCGCATGCACGGTCGGCTTGGCCACGCCCAGGCGATCGGCCAGCTCGGTCACACCCAGCCGGGGCCCGGTGGACGCAAGCTCCCGCAGGATCTGCACCGCCCGTTGCACAGCCTGCACCATCGAAAATTTCTCCCTCGTTCAGTATTGATGAACCGTGTTCCGAGATGTAGCGTCGCTGTTCATGAGCACACCTGTCGGCATAGTACTCGTGTCCCACAGCGCCGAGCTGGCCGCCGGCCTTCGCCTGCTGGTGGAGCAGATCGGCTCCGACACCGTCCCCCTCGCCACCGCCGGCGGAACCGACGACGGCCGCATCGGCACCAGCTACGACCTCGTCCTCGCCGCCATCCGGCACGCCGACCGTGGCGGGGGCGTCATCGTCCTGCCCGACCTCGGCAGCTCCGTCCTGACCGCCCGCACCGTCCTGGAAGACCATCCCCGTCCCGACGTGCTGATCGTCGACGCCCCCTTCGTCGAAGGAGCCGTCGCAGCCGTCGTCACCGCCGCATCCGGCGCCGACCTGAAGACCGTCGCCGACGCCGCCAAGGAGGCCCGCCATGTCCACAAGCTCTGACACCACCGCCACGACCACCACGACCACGTCCAAGCACGAGACCGCCGTCGTACTGCCCGCCAACCTGCACGCCCGCCCCGCAGGCCAACTCGCCCGCACCGCAGCCGGATTCACCAGTGCCATACAGCTGGAGTACGCCGAACGGACGGTCAACCCCACCGGCGTCCTCGCCGTTATGGGCCTGGGCGCCACCGCCGGAACCACCGTGACCGTCCGCGCCGAAGGCCCCGACGCCGAACAGGCCGTCACGGCGCTGGCCGCGATCCTCGCCACCGCCGAATAAGCCGACCGCCGCCCCCGCAGCGGAACCACCCCCGATTCCGATATGAGCAGCAACAACCAGTGGAGGTGGCCGAGGATGAGCATCCCGGCCATGAGCACGTCCGACATCGACGTAGCCCCGCCCCGGCGAACCGAGCATGTCAGCGCGCTGCCGCACATCCCTGAGGCCGTCTCCGCCGTGCGCCGACGCGCACGCACCGTCCTCGCCCAGTGGCACGTGCCCACCCCGACAGCCGACGACGCCCTCCTGGTGATCTCCGAGCTGGCCACCAACGCGATCGTCCACGCACTGCCCCCAGCAGTGCTGCGGCTGTCCATGCCCGAGGTCGGCGGCCTCCGCGCCCTCCACATCGAGGTCACCGACGCGGGCCCGGTACCTCGACGGCACACATCACCCGTCGGCCCCCACCTCGCCGAGCACAAGGAACACGGCCGCGGGACCGGCATCGTCGCGGCCCTCTCCACACGACACGGAATATCGCGCCACTTCGAGCGGACCACCCGATGGGCCTATCTCCACGTGGCGTCCTGACCGCACCAGCATCCGGCGGGACAAGTGACCACCCGGCGCGCCCGGTGGTGCACCGCTGCGCCCTCGTCGCAGTGAAGTCTCCCTGTTCGAGAATGAGAGGGACAGCAAGTTTCTGCCATTCTATTTGGAGAATGGAGAGCTGCGGATGAGAAGTCCCTCGCCCGCACGACCCGGCACGGCTACCAGGAGCACATCAACCTCTGCCTTGAACCCCACCTGGGACACATCAAGCGTCGAGATCTGCGCGTCCGTCACCTCGACCGCATGTACGACGCGATCGAGAAGGAGAACGCCGAGCGGATACTTCACTGCCTCCGCGTCGAGGAGCTGACCGAGGCCCGCGACGCAGCGCACCGGGACTGGGTACGCGTCGCGGGGAAGAGAGAGGAGCGTCGCCACGCAAGGGCAGCCTGGGCTGGAGGCCAACAAGGCTTTGCGTGAGGGGCGGCGGGGACTGCGCAAGGTGACCAGCGCCGCGACAATGCACCGCATCAACGACACCCTTAGCTCCGCCCTGACTTGGGGGATCAAGCGCGAGGGAGCGTTTGCGAAGAACTGGGCGGCCTTCGTCGAGCTTCCGGCCGTCACCCGTCCGAAGCCCCTCGTATGGACGCCCGAGCGTGTTGAGCACTGGAAGCGGACGGGCGAGAAGCCCGGACCCGTCATGGTCTGGACAGCAGAGCAGACAGGCCAATTCCTCGACATCATCAAGGATGACCGGCTCTACCCCTTGTGGCACACCTTCATATTCCAGGGGCCGCGGCGAGGCGAGATGTGCGCGCTGCCCTGGACCGAGGTCAGCCTCACGGATCTGTGGCTGCGGATCTCCGCACAGACCGTCGAGGTCGCCTACCGGACGTACGGCGAAGCTCCCAAGGCTGACAGTGTCCGCACCGTCTTGATGGGCCTAGAGTCGGCCGAGGTCCTTCGCGAATGGAAGGCCAGACAACAGCGGGAGCGCGAACAGTGGTCCGAGGTCGGCGCGAGGGTCGAGTCCGGTTTGGCCTTCACCCACGAAAACGGTGAGCCGATTCACCCGGACTGGGTCAGCCGGCGATTCAAGCGCCTGGTTGAGCTGTCCGGGCTGCCCCCGGTCCGCCTCCACGATGCCCGACACATCTCAGCGAGCCTCTCATTGCTCGCAGGGAACGACATCAAGGTCGTGCAGGAGAAGCTGGGCCACAGCTCACGGCAGATCACCTCCGACACGTACACCAGCGTCCTGCCCGAACTGCTGCGCGCCGAGGCAGAGTCAACGCTGTCCGTCGTCCCGCGCGAAGTGTCCTACAGGGTGCATCAGGCGCTGAAGATCCCAGAGAGCGCGTTTAGGGACGGGCTGGCAGTCGTGTACGCCCACGCGGCGAGCTACGGCGACCTCTGGGCGGTGGGCGCCCTGCTTCGGCACGACGGCGAACTGCTGGGGGAGATCAGAGCCGCCGTGCGCTCTCCCGAGCAGGCGGCGGCTGCCGCAGAGAAGTTGCTGCGCGAGCACTGCACCGAAGGCAGCCTGCAACTGGTCCGAGTCGAGAATCTGCACGCGGCCGTACCTGAGGATCAGCGGCAGCACCTCACCCTGGTGCGCTTCGTGATCGGCCGCGTCACTGCATCCGATGTAGCTGGCTGGCTGGAGCGAGCCCAGACGGACGACGCCGCGCACGAGGGACCGGGCCAGGAAACCGCATAGGGACACGCGGCTGAGGCGTGTCGTTGCGGCCTCTGTCCACACACTGTCCACACACTGAGTGGACAAAGGCAGAAACGGGCCGTCACGATCACCAGCAAGATCCGTCGGACCAGCGAAGACGCTGATCAGATCGTTTCTCCACGCGTAGCACGCAGTGGGGCGGGTGGGACTCGAACCCACGGCCGACGGATTATGAGTCCGCTGCTCTAACCGGCTGAGCTACCGCCCCTAACGGCGCGTCGCGCACAAATGTGCGCGCCGTCTGCCGCAGCATAGCCGCTCATACGATCTCCTGCCTCGGATGGTCGGCAACGCACAATCATGAGGACTGCGCTGCCCCCTGCCCGGTTCCAGAAGTCGCGAAGAAGATCGTCCGAACATCGTCCAGGGCACATGAAAAAGGACCCCGAGGGGTCCTCTTCCGTATCTGCTCCCCCGGCTGGACTCGAACCAGCAACCCTCCGGTTAACAGCCGAATGCTCTGCCAATTGAGCTACAGGGGATCACGCTCCCCCGACTGGACTCGAACCAGTAACCTGCCGGTTAACAGCCGGCTGCTCTGCCAATTGAGCTACAGGGGATTGCTGCGTATGCACCGAACGTACCTACCCCGGGCGTCCCGGGGGGCGTGCGCTCGCTGCGACACATACATTAGCGCAAGCAGGGGGGTGCTCCGCCAATCGGTATGGGCCCGGGTGATCACGGGCCTCGACGGGTAGGCGGCAAGCACCGACGCAAGGGAAGGGTGGCAGCCATGCGGTACAAGCTCACTTTCGTCGCCGGACTGGCCCTCGGCTACGTGATCGGCACGCGGGCCGGGCGCGAGCGCTACGAGCAGCTGAAGAAGTCCGTGCGCCAGTTCTCCCAGAATCCCGCCGTCCGTAATGCGGTGGAGTCCGCCGCCCAGAACGGCCGCCAGGTGACGGGCAAGGCCTTCCACGCGGTGAGCGACAAGGTCGGGGACAAGATGCCCGACTCGGTGGCCGAGCGGGTACGGTCCCTGCGGGAGCGGAGTGCGAACGGCGCGGACGACTGGGGAACCAGCAACACGTGACGCCGGTACTCCCCACGTGCGGCAGAATCCTGTGTCATGGGGATAGTCGCCGGCTTGGACAGTTCGTCTGCATTCACGCGCATCGTCGTCTGTGACACGGACACGGGTGCCGTGCTGCGCCAGGGGTACGCACCGCACCCCGTCGAGGCGAAAGCCACCGAGATCGATCCGCAGGCCTGGCTGCTCTCGCTCGGCGAGGCGGCGGCCGGCGGGCTGCTCGAAGGCGTCCAGGCCATCGGCGTATCCGCCCAGCAGCACGGACTGGTGACGCTCGACGCACAGGGCGGTCTCGTACGTCCCGCGCTGCTCGGCAACGACAAGCGGGCGCAGGTCGCCGCCGCGGATCTGATCGACGCGCTGGGCGGGCGGCAGGCCTGGGCCGAGGCCGTCGGCTCGGTGCCGCAGGCCGCACAGCCGGTGGCGAAGCTGCGCTGGATGGCACGCTCCGAGCCCGATTCGGCGCAACGCGTCGCGGGTGTCATGCAGCCGCACGACTGGCTGGTGTGGCAGCTGCTGGGCCGTCCCACCCGCAGGACCACGGACCGCGGCGGCGCTTCCGGCACCGGTTTCTGGTCGGCGGGCACCGGCTCCTACCGGCCCGACCTGGTCGAGCTCGCGCTCGGGCACCAGGTCACGCTGCCCGAGGTGCTCGGCCCGGCCGATGCGGCGGGGACGACGCCCGAGGGGCTGCTGATCTCCGCCGGGACCGGCGAGACGATGGCGGCGGCGTTCGGTCTCGGGGTCGGCATCGGCGACGCGGTGGTGTCGCTGGGGGCATCGGGTTCGGTGATGGCCGTGCACCATGAGGCGCTGGCCGATCCGAGCGGGATGATTACGTCGTTCGCCGATGCGACCGGGATGCATCTGCCGGTGGTGCACACGCTCAATGCCGTACGGGCGCTGCGCGGCTCGGCCGAACTGCTGGGGCTCGGGGAGCTCGAGGAGCTGTCCGCGCTGGCGATGAAGTCGACGCCCGGTTCGTCGGGGCTTGTGCTGCTGCCGTATCTGGAGGGCGAGCGCACCCCGCAACTGCCGCACACCGCAGGGACGCTGAGCGGTCTGCGCCGTGAGTCGATGAAGCCCGAGCATCTGGCGCGGGCCGCCTTCGAGGGCATGCTCTGTTCGCTCGCCGACGCCATGGATGTGCTGCGCGGGCGCGGGGTCGAGGTCCGCAGGGTGTTTCTGCTGGGTGCTGCCGCCGGGCTGCCGGCCGTACAGGCCGCGGCGCCCGCGATCTTCGGGGCGCAGGTCGTCGTACCGCAGCCCGCCGACTATGCGGCGCTCGGCGCGGCCCGGCAGGCCGCCTGGGCGCTCGGGGTCTCGCAGGGGACGCTGTCGCCGGCCGCTCCCCCGGCCTGGCAGGGCGCTGCCGCGCAGATCTTCGAGGCGGGCGAGGAGCTGGCGGTGGGTCAGGCGGTACGCCAGCAGTACAGAGCGACGCGGGACCAGATTCACCCCGGGGCGTTCAACCCGACATCTTGACCCCGCCTTGAATTAATCCCTTGGGGTTCCAGGGGTGGAGTGTCGCAAGATGGGGGCGACTCCCAGATTTTGCCGACTCCGAGAGACAGCGTGTGCTGATACGACTACTGCGGACCTACTTGGGTCCGTACAGACAACCGATCACCCTGCTCGTGGTGCTGCAGCTGCTCCAGACCAGCGCCACGCTCTATCTGCCCACCCTGAACGCGGACATCATTGACAACGGTGTCGTGAAGGGGGACACGGGCTACATCCTCCGGCTCGGCGCGTTCATGATCGCCGTCAGCATCGTGCAGGTGCTCTGCAACATCGGAGCGGTCTACTACGGCGCGCGGACCGCCGCCGCGCTCGGGCGTGATGTCCGGGCTGCGGTCTTCGACCGGGTGCAGAGCTTCTCCGCGCGGGAGGTCGGCCACTTCGGGGCGCCCTCGCTGATCACCCGTACGACCAATGACGTCCAGCAGGTGCAGATGCTGGTCCTGATGGCGTTCACGCTGATGGTCTCGGCACCGATCATGTGTGTCGGCGGCATCATCATGGCGCTCGGCCAGGATGTGCCGCTGTCGGCGGTGCTGCTCGCGGTCGTGCCGATCCTGGGCATCGCCGTGTCGCTGATCGTCAAGAAGATGCGGCCGCTGTTCAGGACCATGCAGGAGCGGCTGGACACCGTGAACCGGGTGCTGCGGGAGCAGATCACCGGCAACCGCGTCATCCGTGCCTTCGTACGCGACGAGTACGAGGCCGGGCGCTTCGGCGGCGCCAATAAAGATCTGACCGATGTGTCCCTGTCCACCGGCCGGCTGATGGCGCTGATGTTCCCGACCGTGATGACGGTCGTGAACGTCTCGTCGATCGCCGTCGTATGGTTCGGCGCCCACCGGGTCGACAGCGGCGCGATCCAGATCGGCGCCCTGACCGCGTTCCTCGCGTATCTGATGCAGATCGTGATGGCCGTGATGATGGCCACCTTCATGTTCATGATGGTGCCGCGGGCCGAGGTCTGTGCCGAGCGGATCGAGGAGGTGCTGGGGACGGAAACGAGCGTGCTTCCGCCGCTCGAGCCCGTACGGGAGCTGCGCCGGCACGGGCATCTGGAGGTGCGGGACGTGGAGTTCCGCTATCCGGGGGCCGAGGAGTCGGTGCTGCGCGATGTCGCTCTGGTGGCTCGGCCCGGTGAAACGACCGCGATCATCGGGTCGACGGGCAGCGGAAAGTCGACGCTGCTCGGTCTCGTACCGCGGCTGTTCGACGCGACGGACGGCGAGGTTCTCGTCGACGGCGTGGATGTGCGCGACCTCGATCCGGCGCTCATGGCGAAGACGGTGGGGCTCGTACCGCAGAAGCCGTATCTCTTCTCCGGGACCGTGGCCACCAATCTGCGCTACGGAAAGCCCGACGCGAGCGACGAGGAACTGTGGCAGGCGCTGGAAGTCGCGCAGGCCACCGACTTCGTACGGGACCTGGACGGCGGGCTGAACGCGCCGATCGCGCAGGGCGGCACCAATGTCTCCGGCGGACAGCGCCAGCGCCTCGCGATCGCGCGGACGCTGGTGCAGCGTCCGGAGATCTATCTCTTCGACGACTCCTTCTCGGCCCTGGACTACGCCACGGACGCGGCGCTGCGCGGCGCGCTCGCCCGCGAGACCGCCGAGGCGACGGTCGTGATCGTCGCCCAGCGGGTGTCCACCATCCGTGACGCGGACCGCATCGTGGTCCTGGACGAGGGGCAGGTCGTGGGGACCGGAAACCATCACGAGCTGATGGAGAGCAATGAGACCTACCGAGAGATCGTGCTCTCGCAGCTGACGGAGGCTGAGGCCGCATGAGCGGGCCGGGCGGACGGATGATGATGGGCCCCGTCGAGCGGTCCATGGACTTCAAGGGTTCGGGCAAACGGCTGCTGCGGCAGCTCGCGCCGGAACGACTGACGCTGTGGGTGATGCTCGCGGCGGCTGTGCTGAGCGTCGCGTTCAACGTGGTCGGCCCGTGGATTCTGGGTCGGGCGACCGACCTGGTCTTCGCCGGGGTCGTCGGCCGGGAGCTGGACGCGGGGACCAGCAAGGCACAGGCGATCGACGGCCTGCGGGACAAGGGCCAGGGCGGGCTCGCGGACCTGCTGTCCGGCGTGGACTTCACGCCCGGCGAGGGCATCGACTTCACCGCCGTCGGCCATGTGCTGCTGATGGCACTGGCGGTGTACGTGGCCGCGGGTCTGCTGATGCTGGTGGCGACCCGGCTGTCGATCCGGGTGATCAACCGGACCCTGTACCGGATGCGCGAGGACGTCCAGGCGAAGCTGTCGCGGCTGCCGCTGTCGTACTTCGACCGGGCCAAGCGCGGCGAGGTGCTCAGCCGGGCGACGAACGACATCGACAACATCTCGCAGACCCTGCAGCAGACGATGGGCCAGCTGATCAACTCGCTGCTGACCATCGTGGGCGTCCTGGCGATGATGTTCTGGATCTCGCCGCTGCTCGCGCTGGTCGCACTGGTGACTGTGCCGGTGTCGGTGGTCGTCGCGACGAAGGTCGGCAAGCGCTCGCAGCCGCACTTCGTGCAGCAGTGGAAGACCACCGGCAAGCTCAACGCCCATGTCGAGGAGATGTACACCGGTCATGGGCTGGTGAAGGTCTTCGGGCGGCAGGACGAGTCGGCCAAGGACTTCGCCGAGCAGAACGAAGCGCTGTACGAGGCGGGATTCAAGGCGCAGTTCAACAGCGGGGTCATGCAGCCGCTGATGTTCTTCATCTCGAACCTCAACTATGTGCTGGTGGCGGTTGTGGGCGGGCTGAGGGTCGCCTCCGGTGCGCTGTCCATCGGCGATGTGCAGGCGTTCATCCAGTACTCCCGGCAGTTCTCGATGCCGCTGACGCAGGTCGCCTCAATGGCGAACCTCGTGCAGTCGGGCGTCGCGTCGGCCGAGCGGATCTTCGAGCTCCTCGACGCGGAGGAGCAGGAGGCGGACGCGCCCTCCGCCGAGCGGCCCGAGCGGCCGCAGGGCCGGGTCTCCCTGGAGAAGGTCGCGTTCCGCTACGACCCGGAGAAGCCGCTCATCGACGATCTGTCGCTGAGCGTGGAGCCGGGTCACACGGTCGCGATCGTCGGCCCGACGGGTGCGGGCAAGACGACCCTGGTGAATCTGCTGATGCGGTTCTACGAGGTCACGGGCGGCCGGATCAGCCTCGACGGGGTCGACATCGCCAAGATGACCCGCGAGGAACTGCGGTCCCAGATAGGGATGGTGCTCCAGGACACCTGGCTGTTCGGCGGCACGATCGCGGACAACATCGCGTACGGGTCCTCCCGGAAGGTGACCCGCGAGGAGATCGAGGAGGCGGCGCGCGCCGCGCACGCCGACCGTTTCATCCGTACGCTCCCGGACGGCTACGACACCGTCATCGACGACGAGGGCTCGGGCGTGAGCGCGGGCGAGAAGCAGCTGATCACCATCGCGCGGGCGTTCCTGTCCGACCCGGTGATCCTGGTGCTCGACGAGGCGACGAGCTCGGTGGACACCCGTACCGAGGTGCTCATCCAGAAGGCGATGGCGCGGCTGGCCCACGGCCGCACGAGCTTCGTCATCGCGCACCGGCTCTCCACGATCCGGGACGCGGACGTGATCCTGGTGATGGAGAACGGCGCGATCGTGGAACAGGGCACGCATGGGGGGCTGTTGGCGGCGGAGGGTGCGTATGCGCGGCTGTACGCGGCGCAGTTCGCCCAGGCGGTCGTCGAGGTGGAGTAGTCGGCTGGGGCTCCGGCCCGGACCCCGCGTATATACAGGGGGTCCGGGCCGGAGCTCCGGTGTCAGTCCAGGTAACCCCGCAGCTGGTCCGCGAACGCGTGGTCGCGGAGTTTGTTGAGCGTCTTCGACTCGATCTGGCGGATGCGTTCCCGCGTCACGCCGAAGATCCGGCCTATCTCCTCAAGCGTCCGCGGCCTGCCGTCCACCAGCCCGTACCGCAGCTGAACCACCTTGCGCTCGCGCTCGCCGAGCGTGGAGAGCACCGCCTCCAGGTGTTCGCGCAGCAGCAGGAAGGCCGCCGACTCGACGGGTGACGCGGCGTCGCCGTCCTCGATGAGGTCGCCGAGTGCCACGTCGTCCTCCTCCCCCACCGGCGCGTGCAGCGAGACCGGCTCCTGGGCGAGCCGGAGCACCTCGCTGACCCGCTCGGGTGCGAGATCCAGCTGGACGGCGACCTCTTCGGGGGTGGGTTCGTAGCCGCGCTCCTGGAGCATCCGGCGCTGGACCCTGACGACCCGGTTGATCAGCTCGACGACATGGACGGGGACCCGGATTGTGCGTGCCTGGTCCGCGAGGGCCCGGGACATGGCCTGGCGGATCCACCAGGTTGCGTACGTGGAGAACTTGTAGCCGCGGGCGTAGTCGAATTTCTCAACCGCCCTGATCAGGCCCAGGTTTCCCTCCTGGACGAGGTCGAGCATGGTCAGTCCGCGGCCGACGTACCGCTTGGCGACGGAGACGACGAGCCGGAGGTTGGCCTCGATCAGCCGGCGCTTGGCCATCCGGCCCATGACGACCAACTTGTCGAGGTCGACGGCGAGTTGGGAGTCGTCGATGTCGGGGGTGCCGGCGAGCCTCTCCTCGGCGAACAGACCGGCCTCGACGCGGCGCGCAAGCTCCACCTCCTCGACGGCCGTCAGCAGCGGAATCCTGCCGATCTCCCGCAGGTACTGCCGGAACAGGTCGGAGGAGGGCCCGCCGCTGTCGATCCGGCCGACCCGGCGCTCCGGAGGCTCGGGCACTTCCACTGTTTCCTCGACGACGGTCTCCGGGACCGTTTGGGGCACGGCCTCGGGGTGATGTACGGCCCGGCTCTGCGCGGGGACCTGCGCGGAGACGGCCGCGGCAGTATCGGTCTCGGTCAGGGTCTGGGTCTGCACGGGGGCGACCTCCAGGGTGATCGCTGCCGGTTCGGGGGCGTGCGGCAGCGGGACGTGGGCGGCCGGGCCGCTTTCCGTCCCGTACACGATGAGCGGATCCGCGGGGGTGAGAGGCCCACTGTGAGTGGACCGGCCGCGCTCCGAGGACTCAGGCACCGCCCCCCAGTGTGGGGTACGACACACAGCCGCCACGAGGGGCTTGCGAGCACTTTTTGAGTCCCGTGCGTGACCGGGCAGTTACCGAAGCGGGCTCAGAGGGCGTCGGCACCCCGGTCGCGCAGGGCCTGGGCGTACTGCTGGAGCACCCAGACCTCGTTCTGCGCAGCCGCCAGCTGTTCCGCGGACACGTTGCTGCCGAGACGGGTGAGACTGCCCTGAACCTCGCTGATGCGGCGGTCCACGGCCCGCACCCGAACCTGAACCAGCTGCATTCCGGCATACGTCTCGTCGATGGACTTGCCGTGGAAGACCTCGACGGCAAGCTCGGTGACGAGACTGCGCACGGTGTCGTTGGGTGCCGCGTCAAGAACCTTGGCCAGGTACTCCCGCTCCTCGGCCAGGCCCTGCTCGGCGCCGCCCGCCTGCTCGACGCAGTGGCGTACGGCGGCATAAGGCGCGGCCGTGAACTCGTCCACGCCGTAGGCGTCGAAGGCAGGTGACACCAGCTCCGGCCGTTGCAGGGCGAGCTTCAGCAGCTCCCGCTCGGTGCGGGCCGCCGGGCTGCGCAGATTGAGCGGCGGTCCGGAGCCGCCACGCGGCGGGGCATCAGGCAACGGGGCCGTGCGGCGCTGCTGCGCCGGCTGAGCGCCCCGGTCGCGGGCCCAGCGGGCGAGCTGGGCGACGCGCTTGACGACGAACTGTGTGTCCAGGATGCCGAGCATGCCCGCGAGTTGCACCGCGACCTCGTGCTGAGCACCGCTGTTCTTGATGCGGGCGACGACGGGCGCCGCCTCGTCGAGCGCCGCCGCCCGTCCCGCGGGCGTTTCGAGGTCGTAGCGGGCGACGATCTGTCGCAGTGCGAACTCGAAGAGCGGGGTGCGGGGCTCGACCAGCTCGGCGACCGCCTCGTCACCCTTGGCGAGCCGCAGCTCGCAGGGGTCCATCCCGTCGGGGGCGATGGCAATGTACGTCTCGGCGGCGAACTTCTGGTCGTCCTCGAACGCGCGCAGGGCCGCTTTCTGGCCGGCTGCGTCGCCGTCGAAGGTGAAGATGACCCGGGCACTCCCGTTGTCCATCAGCAACCGGCGAAGGATCTTGATGTGGTCCCCGCCGAACGCCGTGCCGCAGGTGGCGATCGCGGTGGTGACCCCGGCCAGATGACAGGCCATGACGTCGGTGTAGCCCTCGACGACCACGGCCCGGCTGGTCTTGGCGATCTCCTTCTTGGCGAGATCGATGCCGTAGAGCATCTGGGACTTCTTGTAGATGCCCGTCTCAGGGGTGTTGAGGTACTTCGGCCCGTTGTCGCTCTCGTACAGCTTGCGCGCTCCGAAGCCGACGACATCGCCAGAGATGTCGCGGATGGGCCACATCAGACGGCCGCGGAAACGGTCGATGGGCCCGCGACGGCCGTCCTGGGAGAGGCCGGAGAGGATCAGCTCCTTGTCGCTGAAGCCCTTGCCGCGCAGAAAGCGGGTGAGTTGGTCCCAGCCTTGCGGGCTGTAGCCGACGCTGAAGTGCTGGGCAGCGCCCTGGTCGAAGCCGCGCTCGGCGAGGAACTTGCGGCCCGTCTCGGCCTCGGGGCTGTCCTCCAGCTGCTCGATGTAGAACTGCGCGGCGATCTTGTGCGCCTCGACCAGCCGGATGCGCTCGCCCCGCTGGTGGGCCGGGTTGTACCCGCCCTCCTCGTAGCGCAGGGTGATGCCCGCCGTCGCGGCGAGGCGCTCGACCGTCTCGGAGAACGAGAGATGGTCGATCTTCATCACGAAGGCGATCGTGTCGCCGCCTTCCTGGCAGCCGAAGCAGTGGAAGAGGCCCTTGCTCGGGCTGACCTGGAAGGAGGGAGACTTCTCGTCATGGAAGGGGCAGAGCCCCTTGAGATTCCCGCCGCCGGCGTTGCGCAGCTGGAGGTACTCGGAAACGACGGCGTCGATCGGGACCGCGTCCCGGACCGCCTTCACGTCGTCATCGTTGATCCTGCCTGCCACGCGTGAAGTCTACGGTGGCGCGGTGACACTCCTGTCAGCCGTTGAGGGAAGTGAGCGGTACGGACGGGTCGGCGAGGGCGTCCGGGTCCACCGGGGCACCGGAGCGGATCAGCTGCTGGATGGGGTCGGTGACGTCCCACACATTGACGTTCATCCCGGCCAGCACCCGGCGGTCCTTCAGCCAGAAGGCGATGAACTGCCGCTTTCCGGCGTCGCCCCGCAGCACGACTTCGTCGTAGGAGCCGGGCGGCGCCCAGCCGGAGTACTCCAGGCCGAGGTCGTACTGGTCGGAGAAGAAGTACGGGATGCGGTCGTAGGAGACGTCCTGGCCGAGCATCGCGCGGGCGGCCGCCGGGCCGCCGTTGAGGGCGTTCGCCCAGTGCTCGACGCGCAGCCGGGACTCCAGGAGCGGGTGGTGGGCTGCCGCGACATCGCCCGCCGCGTAGATGTCGGGGTCGGAGGTGCGCAGGCTCGCGTCGACGGCGACGCCGCCGCCGTGCGCACGGTCCGCCATCGCGAGACCGGCCGTCTCGGCCAGGGCAGTGCGCGGGGCGGCGCCGATAGCGGCGAGGACGGCGTGGGCGGGGTGCTCCTCGCCGTCGTCGGTACGGGCCGCGAGCACCACGCCGTCCTGCCCGGCGATCTCGGTGAGCCGGGCGCCGAAGTGGAAGCGGACGCCGTGCTCCTGGTGGAGTTCGGTGAAGACCTGGCCCAGCTCCGGGCCGATGACCTGGTGCAGAGGGGTCGCCGCCGGTTCGACGACGGTGACCTCGGCGCCGTAGCCGCGGGCTGCCGACGCGACCTCCAGGCCGATCCAGCCCGCGCCCGCGATGAGCAGCTGGCCGTTGTCGCGGCCGAGTGCGGCGAGTGCCCGGCGCAGCCGGTCGGCGTGGGCGAGGCGGCGCAGATGGTGGACGCCGGCCAGTTCGGTGCCGGGGATGTCGAGACGGCGCGGCTCGGCGCCGGTGGCCAGCAGCAGCTTGTCGTAGTGGAGGACCGTGCCTTCGCCGAGCCGTACGGTCTTGGCGTCGCGGTCGATGGCGACGACGGTCTGGCCGAGGTGCAGTTCGACGTCGGCCTGCGCGTACCAGGCGGGTTCATGGACGAAGACGCTGTCGCGCTCCTCCTTGCCCGACAGATAACCCTTGGAGAGCGGCGGGCGTTCATAGGGGTGGTCGCGTTCGTCACCGATGAGGATCACCCGTCCGGTGAATCCCTCGGCACGGAGGGTCTCGGCGGCCTTGGCTCCGGCCAGCCCACCGCCGACGATGACGAATGTCCGATGTGCGTCGACCACTTGATGCCTCCTCTTTGCTTCTACGCTGCGCAGCCTTCAGCGAGCGTCCCGCACAGAGCGTTATGGCGGAAGAGGGAGTGGCCCCTGGGCGTGTCATCCCGGACGCGCCTTCGTGGCTCTCCCGGCTGCTCAGCGGCGTGTTGTCAGATGGGTGTGCAGGGTGCGGGCCGAGGCGTCCGTGAGTGAGGCCAGCTGATCGACGATCACCCGCTTGCGCGTGCGGTCGTCGGGTGCGGCATCGAAAAGGGCGCGGAACTGGGGGTCGAGACTCTCGGGCGCGCGGGCCGTGAGCGCCTCGGCCAGCTCCGCCAGCACGATGCGCTGGTCGGCGCGCAGGGCCTCCTGCTCGGCGCGCTGCATCACATAGCGGTCGGCGACGGCCTTGAGTACGGCGCATTCGTTGCGGGTGGCGGACGGGACGACCAGTTCGGCGGCGTACCGGGTGAGCCGCCCGGAGCCGTACGCCTCGCGGGTCGCACCCTCCGCGGACAGGCAGAACCTGCCGATGAGCTGGCTGGTGGCGTCCTTGAGGCGGGCCTGCGCGACCGCGGATCCGTCGTAGTGGTGCGGCCACCACTCCTGGTCGACGAGCCGGTCCAGGGCCTCGGCCAGCTCCTGCGGATCGGTGTCCTCGGGGACGTACCGGCCGATCGCGACCCGGAAGATGTCCCTGCGCTCCGGTTCGGCGAGCAGGAGGTTGGGGTCGATATGGCCGGCGTGCAGTCCGTCCTCGAAGTCGTGCACCGAATACGCCACGTCGTCGGACCAGTCCATGACCTGGGCCTCGAAGCATTTACCGTACGCGGGCGCTCCCTCGCGGGCCCATTCGAAGACCGGCAGGTCGTCCTCGTACACACCGAACTTCACCGAGTCCGGGTCGGTGGGGTGTCCGCCGCGCGGCCACGGGTATTTGGTGGCGGCGTCCAGGGCGGCCCGGGTGAGATTGAGGCCGACACTGACGAGCTCGCCGCGACCCGCCGCGGCAGCGGCTGACGTCTCCCTGTGGACGAAGCGCTTGGGCTCGATACGGGTCAGCAGGCGCAGCGACTGGGCGTTGCCCTCGAAACCGCCGCAGTCCTTGGCGAAGTCGTTGAGCGCCTGTTCACCGTTGTGCCCGAAGGGCGGATGGCCCATGTCGTGGGCGAGGCAGGACGCCTCCACGAGATCGGGGTCGCAGCCGAGTGCCGCGCCGAGTTCGCGTCCCACCTGGGCGCATTCCAGGGAGTGGGTGAGCCGGGTGCGCGGGCTGGCGTCCCATGCCTGGTTGCGGGTGCCGGGCGTCACCACCTGCGTCTTGCCGGCGAGCCTGCGCAGCGCGGAGGAGTGCAGCACGCGCGCGCGGTCGCGCTGGAAGGCGGTGCGGCCGGGGCGCTTGTCCGGTTCGGGGGCGAAGCGCGCGGTGGCTGCCTCGTCGTACGCGTCGTCGTAAGGGTCGGTGTACGCGCCGTCGTGTGCGTGGGGTCGATCGGGTCCGTCGGGTCCTGATGAGGTGGTGCTGGTGGTGCCTGCCATGCACCGAAGGTAACCGGAGCGGGTCGCGGACGGGCGACCGAGCGGGTTACGCGGGGGCGAGTTCGCGCCGCTGAGTGGCGTACGACGGCGTGCTCAGGGCCTCGTCGTAGCGCTGGAGCAGCAACCGGGCCAGGGCCGGGTGCGCGCCGAGCGGGGCGGCGGCGATCCAGGGCGTCGCGGCGGCGCCGGCGGTGGCGAACCGGCCGGGGAAGGCGAAGTAGGAGGCGACGGCGACGCGGTGGCGGCCGCGGGCGGTGAGTGCGCGTACGGCCGCGGCCACGGTCGGCGAGACGGCGGAGGCGTACGCCGGGATGACCGGCACCCCGCCGAGGCGCTCGCTGAGCAGGTCCGCAGTGCGGCGCGCGTCCGAGGCGGAGTCGGGATCGCGGGATCCGGCGGCGGCCAGGACGACTCCGGCGCTGCGGCTGGTGCCGTCCTCGGGCCGCCAGCCCGCATCCGCCAGGCGGGAGCAGAGCGCCTCGATGAGGAGGGGGTGCGGGCCGAGAGGGGCGGCAATACGGATGTCGGCCCCCGGTAGGGCAGCGGCGGCCTTCGGCAGATCGTGCTTGACGTGGTAGCCGCGGCCGAGGAGCAGGGGGACGAGGACGGCCCGGGTGCCTTGCGCGTGCCGCTCGGCGTGGAGCGTGCCGAGGGTGTCGGGCAGGAGCGGCTCGTTCAGCTCGATGTGACCGAGGCGGACGTCGAGGCTGGGGCGCAGTTCACGGACCAGGTCGAGGAGCGCGGTGGCGGTGCGCAGGGCGCGTGGGTCGCGGCTGCCGTGGGCGACGGCGACGAGGGTGGGCCGTTCGGTCGGTGGCATACGCCTGCGGGTTCCGTTCAGTCTCATGTGGCTGAGTTGGGTGCCCAGCTGGTCGGTGATGCGCGACAGCAGCTGCGCGGTGGTGTCGAGGGACGACGTGTCCAGGGGCTTGGCGTCGAGGGGCAGGGACTCACGAGGGTGTGCTGCCGGCTCCGTCATGAACCGATCCTGACGGGCCGAGATTGCCGGGTCGTTGCGTAAGGGTGACGGGTGTTTTCCACGGCCTCACCGGCCGGCCCGATGTGTTGTCAGACCCGTCACCTACTGTGATCGACATCGGAACCGGAGCGTCGGGGAGGCGGTCTCGCCATGGGCTGGATCGAGACGGAGAGCGGCGGATACGCCGTCACGCTGGACGGCACGAAAGTCCTGTGCAGAAACGCGGCGGGGCGCGCCCTGAAGCAGGTCCCGGCGAAGCTGAGGGACGACGCCGAGGTCGTGCGGCTGCGGCAGCTGGCCGAGTGGCTGGGGCGGCACGAGCGGGAGTGCCGGGAGCAGGTGGACACCTGGCTGGTGCGCTCGCTTCCGGTGCCGGTGGCGCTGCTGGCGCGGGTGTGGCCGGACGCGGCGTGGCAGACGGCGCTGCGCGATCTGGTGGTGGCGCCCGTGGGGGCGGACGGCACGGCGGACATGGAGCGCGCCGGGTTTCTGCGCGACGCGGATCCGGTGAAGGGCGCGGGGATCGTCGACCTGGACGGCGACTCGGTGCGCCTGGAGTGCGAGACGGTGCTGATCCCGCATCCGGTGCTCCTCGAAGACCTGGACGACCTGCGGGAGTTCGCGATGGAGCTGGGGGTCGAGCAGGGCGTGGAGCAGCTGTTCCGGGAGGTGTGGCGGCGGCCGGAGGATGCGCGCGGCCAGGACTGGCAGGCCTACGCCAACGGGAAGTTCGAGCAGTTGCGCCACGCGACTGCGCGCGCGGTCTCGCTGGGCTACCGGGTCCGCGGCGGCCAGGCGGTGTGCCCGCTGGTGGAGGACGGCCGCTCGCTGGAGGCGGCGTACTGGCTGGGTGACGACTATCCGGAGGCGGAGTCGCTGACCGGGCCGCTGGAGTGGCGGGACAAGGACGGCCGGCGGCTGCCGCTCGCCGAAGTGGGGCCGGTCGCCTGGTCGGAGGGCGAGCGGATGGCCGCGCTGGTGTACGCGGGCCGGGTGGTCGCGGATGACGAGGAGGGGCGGCTGTGAGCGGCGCGGGCACGACGAACGGGGGATCGGTGGAAGGGCTGTTGGAGGCCGGTGCGGTGCTGCCGCTCGGCGGCGGCGCGGACTGCGGACCGGGCGACGAGCTGACCGCGCGGGCGTACGCGCATCCGGCGCTGGACGGGCGTACGGTGGTGCGGCTGGTGCCGGAGGCGATCGGCCCCGCGGAGGATCTCGCCCTGGAGTATCTGGGGTTCACCGGCTCGGAGCCGGCGCCGGTCGGCCGCGTGAAGCGGCAGTCGCTGGGCTTCCCCGCCTGGGCGCTGGTCCACGACCCGGGCAACGGTCACCATGCGCTCGCCGTGGTCAAGGAGATGGAGCGGCTGGCCCGCCTGGTCACCACCAAGCCGGGCCTCGCCAAGGACGGGTTCGACGACATCGGCGAACGGCTCGACCGTTCCGTACCGCACTTTCTGCCCACCTTCTACGAGCAGGCGGCGCGGCTCTTCCTGGCCGCCGAGTCGCGGCAGCACGCCTCGGTCTTCTTCGGGAAGGCACGGGCGGCCGAGCAGCGGCACGCGCTGGCGGTCGACGAGGAGCGGCTGCGGGAGGTGTTCCTGGAGTTCGCGGGGGCCGGTGCGCTGAGCGGCAAGGCCCTGCGGGAGTACGCGAAGGGGCTGGCCACGCGGCTTTCGGCGGCCGATGCGTACGCCGAGTTCCGGGCCGTGTCCGCACAGCGCTGCGCGGCCGGACTCACCCCGTACGCGGGCATGGTGGAGGATCTGCGGCGGCTCGCCAAGGCCGCGGGTCTTGACGCGGGCGCCGAGGAGCGGGCGCTGATCGCGGAGATCATCCACACCGGGGCGATGAACCGTGCGGCGGCGAGTTTCTGGAAGTCGGCGCTGCCCGCGCTGGCCGATGTCGCCGCCGGGGACACGGCGGTCCGGGAGCGGCTGCTGGCCCTGCTGCCGCTGGTGGGCGGCGACAGCCCGGAGGAGTTCGACGAGTCCTGGCTGACGGTGCTCGATCGGTGCGGGGCGATTCGACTGCTGCTCGACGGGACCGTTCCGGCGGCCGAGTGGGTGTCGTCGTGGGCCAGGCACCGGCAGCGCGGCTGGCGCGGCATGAAGCGGCTCACGGCCGACCAGGCCCTGGTGGAGCGGCTGGCGGACCGGCTGATCGCCGACGGCACACCGCTGCCGCTGCTGCGCGGCGGCGGCTGGCGCACCACCGTCGATCTGGATCTGCTCGACCTGTGTCTGGCCCTGGGCGTGCCCGTCGAGCCCCCGTCGGACGACATGGAGAACCTGGAGCTGGCGCCGTGGCTGTCCGACGAGCGGGAGGGGCGCAGGGATCTGGCTGCCCTGGCCACCGACGCCCGGTTCGCGCGGCTGCTGCGCGGCGGCGTGGAGCGGCTGGCCGGCACCCACGAGGCATCGGCCCAGCTGAACCGGATCGCGGGGCATCCGGCACTGCGTGCGGCACTCGTGGGCTGGCTCACCGACCGTGCCGACGATCTTGAGCGCCCGCACGGACTGCCGGGGATGGACGGCCTGTTGAGCAGGCTCAGCGCGTTCTCCGCACCGGCCGTGCTGGCGACGGCGCCCGAGGCCGTGGAGCGGATCACCGCCGTCTCGCCCGCCGGGGCGCTGGCACGCACGCTGCGCGCGGGCATCCTCGACGAGATCGGCTGGCCGGCGCTGGAGGAGGCGGCCCCGGAGCTCGGCAAGGTCAACCCCATGGCCGCCGGACAGCGTTACGGCCATCTCGTCGACGAGTGGTACCGCCTGTCGGACGCCTGGCCCGCCCTGGTCGTACGGGTGGGCATGCAGGCCGCCGCGGTGGGACCCCATGCCGTCCTCCACCGGCAGACGCTCTCCCTGCCCGTGCGCTCCAGCCACACCTGGGACATGCCCACGATCCGCTATGTGGGCGGCCAGTGGCTGGTGGCCAACGGCCATGGCGCCGAGCGGCGGGCCCGCTGGTCGGGCAGCGCTGCCGAGGTGTTCAAGCCTGCGGGCGAGCTGAACGACCACTGGATGTCGGACCAGATCCCGTCGCTGCCGCTGCCCGACGGCAGCCGCACCTTCGGCGGGCGGCCCATCCACGCGGGCGACACCTCGTTCGCGTCGGAGCGGCGGGCGGTCGCGTCGGACGGCATCTCGGTGTGGGTGCTGCACGAGCACAAGTGGTGGGAGTACGACCCGGAGTCGGCCCGCAGGGGCCGTATCTCGGTGCCCGCCTTCTTCGACTCGGCGCTGACCGAGGGCCCGGGCAGCCTCGTCGAGCACTACTGCCGGCTGCTTCCTGTCCAACAGGGCCTGGAATCCTCGCCGTTCGGCAGCAAGGACGGTCTGCTCGGCTGGTGGGTGCGGTACGACCCGCAGGCACGCACGCTCACGACCTGCTCGGTGGACGGCAGCCGCAGCCCGGCGGTCGAGATCCCGGCGGGCAGCCGGATCGAGCACCTCACGCACGGCATTCCGCTGCCTCCGCTGCGGCTGCCGGCCGGCGCTGTGCTGCATCCTCGCGAGTCGCGCGGCTACAACGCGACGATCTCGCTGTACGACACCGAGGGCATCCTGCTGGCCACCCTCCAGGAGGGCGACCGGGGCGGTGCGCACGCCGCGGGCACCCCGCTGGTGCCACCCATCGGCTACTGGCACGCCCTGCGGCCGCGCGACGAGCGGGGTTCGGCCGCGCTGCGCGCGATGACCGAGGCGGATGCGCAGGCGCTGCTGACGGCGGTGGCGGAAGGCGCGAAGCCGGAGGCGGCCGTGGCGAGCCTGCTGCCGGAGATCACCCACCCCGGGCTGGCCGCGGGCGTGGCCGGGCTCGTCGAGGAGGCGACACGGCACGGCAGGCGCATCGGCGTGCTGGCGGAGCGGGCCGCGAGGGGGCAGCGGGAACCCGACGCCGAGCAGACCGGGCCCGCGGTGCGGCACGCGTTGGACGGCGAGCTGCAGGACGCGCTCGGCGGATTCCTGGGCTCCAAGAACTTCTACGGCCATTCCTGGGACCTCGACGCCACCTCGGCCATGGATCAGATCCGGGTCCTGGGGCGGGTACTGGAGCCGGGGGCCGAGGACACCGAGGCGGAGCTGTCCGGCATGTACCTGGGGTGGCTGACGCTGCCCGGCGCGGGCATGGCGGCGGCCGCTGTGCGCGCGGCCTCGCCCGCGACGGAGGAGGGCGACCGCGCCGCGTTGCTGGAGTTCCTCGACGCGGCCCTGGAGGTGCGGGCGGACGGCGACGCCGTCCTCGTCGACCCGCGCGGACGGCTCCGCCTGATCCAGCTGAAGAGTGAGCGGACCTCGACCAACAGGGAACTGATCGGTGCCGTGCGGCACTCGGGAGCGCGACGGCTGCTGATCATCGCCTGCCAGCGGGTCGACTCGACGGATGCGTACTGGAACGGCATCGAGTACGACCCGGCCGGCGCCTTCGGCGCCTGGGACGGATTCGCCCTGGCCGAGTCCGAGGTGCTGGGCGCCGCCGACGACCCCGTGCGGGCCGACTCGGTGCGGCGGCTGGTGGACGCGGTGCGCAGGCTCGGACCGCTGCCCTACCGGCCGGAGCAGGCACAGGAGTTCGCCGAGCGCGTCGGGGCGAGCCCGGTGACCGGCGCGCTGCTGCAGCTCGGACTGCCCGGCATCCATGGATACGGACGGGAGCGTCTGCTGTCGGCGGAATACCTCGCGCCGCTCGGGGCCAAGAGCGCGGAGGCGCAGACCGGGCGTGGGGTCCTGAGCGCCATGGCCCCGGCCCAACGGCAGGTGTACACGGGCCTGTTGCTGCCGGCCGAGCCGGGGCAGGTGGACGAGCTGTGGACGAGGGGCTTCGACCTGGAGCCGCTCACCGGGGCCTGGCTCGCGGCACGTGGAAAGCGGCGCGTCGCACCCTCTTGGCTGATCACCCGCGTGGTGGCCGAGATCGGGCCGGGCACGATGCTCGACTCCGCACTCAACCCGGAGGCGCAGAGCGAACTCACCGGCCGTACGCAGCAGCTGTCCGACGGCGACTCACCCGTTCCGGCGGAGCCGGAGAAGCTGCTGATCGGATCCATGATGGGCGCGTATGTCGGCATGATGCGCTGGCTGGCCTACCGGCTGCCGTACGGCGACCCGCTGCGCGAGGTCCTGCCGGTCACGCTGCGGATGGTGCGGGAGCGGCTGGCCGATCCCGGGCTGCTGCTCGACCTCGGCGTCGACTGGGACACGGACGGGAACGCCACGTCGAAGCGGCTGCGGGAGACGCACAGGCTGCCGCTGAAGCGCGAAGGCTCGAAGGACGGGCTGGTCGAGCTCTCGGACGCCCTGGTGCTCGCGCCGATGCGGTACCGCTCGGAGTGGGACTCCGTATGGGTGCGGCCCGCCGCTCTGGTGACGGGCGAGGGCGGCGGTCCCGATCATCCCGCGCTCAAGCTGCTGGCCGGGATCTCCCGTCACACGGCGCTGCTGCAGGCGCTGCGCACGGTGCTGAGCGAGGAGTTCACGACGCTGGTCACGGCCGGTGGGCGGCCCGGTGCGGCGCAGTGTCCGCCGCACAGTGTGCCGGAGTTGGTGGACGCCGCGGCGGAGCGGTTCGGGCTCTCGCAGGATGCGGCCGCGCTGTATCTGATGCTGCTCGCCCTGCCCGATCCGACCGACCGGAACCAGGCGGAGTGGACCGGCTGGAAGCCCGCCCGGCTGAAGAAGGCCAGGGCCGAACTGGCCGCCACCGACCTGGTGGTGGAGGCCAAGCGGGCGCGGGCGGGACGTTCGCTGTTCCTGCCCGGCGGCTGGCTGGAGCAGAAGACACCGCGGCTGCCTGCGGAGAGCTGGAAGACGGCGATCGTGCCCTGGGACCTGGACGGAATCGTGGTGCCGGACCGTCCGGTGGCGCAGCTGTACGCGGCCGCGTGGCAGCGGGTGGTGGACGGCGACGCGCCAGGGTTCGAGGAGTTCAAGGGCCGTAGCGGCAGGGGAGGTTCGCGATGAGCGAGAACACCGTGAGTGTGGGGCGGGCACGGCAGGTGGAGCTGCCTGAGGACCGGTACGGCGAGGAGCTGGCGTTTCTGGCTTCGTACGACGACGGGCCGAGGCCGCCGGGGTGGCGGATGACGCCGCGCGCGGCCGTGCTCTTCGTCTGCGGCTCGGGCGACGAGCCGCTGCGGTCGGCGGACGGGCGGCAGCTGGTCGTCTCACGGAAGTTCGTGGGCGACCGTGCCCTGGTCGAGCGGTGTGTGGTGACGCTGGCGGGCGAGCGCGGGCTGCTGCTCGTCGGCGAGCCCGGCACGGCCAAGTCGATGCTGTCCGAGCTGCTGGCGGCGGCCGTCTGCGGCACCAGCACGCTCACTGTCCAGGGCACCGCGGGCACCACCGAGGACCAGCTGAAGTACGGCTGGAACTACGCGATGCTCCTGGCCAAGGGCCCGAGCCGGGAGGCGTTGGTGCCCTCACCCGTCCTGACCGCGATGACGCGCGGCGCGGTCGCCCGGGTCGAGGAGGTCACCCGCTGTCTGCCCGAGGTGCAGGACGCGCTGGTCTCCCTGCTCTCCGAGCGCCGGATGTCCGTGCCCGAACTGGCGGGCGGGGACGGCGCGGACGGGACGGTCCACGCCGTGCCGGGCTTCACTCTGATCGCCACGGCCAACCTCCGCGACAAGGGCGTCTCCGAGATGTCCGCCGCACTGAAGCGACGGTTCAACTTCGAGGAGGTCGGCCCGATCGGCGACCTCGACGCCGAGACGGAGCTGGTGCGCGGGCAGGCCACGGCGGCGCTGGCGCGGTCCGGGGCCCCGTTCGCGGTCGACGACGCGGTGCTGGAGGCGCTGGTGACGGCCTTCCGGGATCTGCGGTCCGGGCGCAGCGCTGAGGGCTGGGAGATCGAGCGGCCTTCGACGGTCATGTCGACGGCGGAGGCGGTGCATGTGGCCACGTCGATGGGTCTTGGCGCGGCGTATCTGAGCGACGGGCGCGATGTCGTACGCACCCTGCCCGGGCATCTGCTCGGCACGGTCCGCAAGGACGACCCGGCCGACCACGCACGGCTGCTCGGGTACTGGGAAGGGCCGGTGCGGCGGCGGGCTGAGGTCGGCGCGCCGCTGTGGCGGACGCTGTGGGAGCTGCGCGATGAGCTCGCCTGACGTCGTCGCGCGAGATGCCGCAGCGAGTGATGTGGTGGCGCGAGATGTCGTAGCGAGTGCTGTGGTCGCGCGGCAGGAGCCCGATCCCGGTGGTGCGCTGGCTTCGCTCGCAGGGTGCCGTGACCCGTATCTGATCGGGGTGCGACACCACTCCCCCGCGCTGGCGGCGGCGGTGCCGGACATGCTGGACGAGGCGGCTCCTGAGGTGCTGTTCGTCGAGCTGCCCGAGGAGTTCGCGCCGTGGCTGGAGCATCTCGGGGACCCGGCGACGGTGCCGCCCGTCGCGCTGGCGGGCAGTGGGGCGGGGCTGGTGTTCCTGCCGTTCGCGGAGTTCTCGCCGGAGCTGGCGGCGATCCGCTGGGCGCGGGAGGCGGGCGTGGAGGTGGTGGCGTTCGATCTGCCCCTCGGCGCGCACACGGAGGCGGACCGGGCCCCGGCTGGGCCCGGTCCGGGTGCGGGTTCGATCGCGGCCGCGCTGCGGGCCAGGGCAGGGGGCAGGCCCGGCGACGATCTGTGGGACCGTCTCGTCGAGGCCACCGCGCCCGGCTCGGCGGCGGAGGCGCTGCGTCGCGCCGCGCTGCTCGTCGGCTGGGCGCTGCGCGAGGATGCCGGCGCGGTGGATCCCTACGACCTGCGGCGCGAGGCGAATATGCGGCGCCGGCTCGGGGAGTACGCGGGGCGGCGGGCGGCTGCGGTGATCGGGGCGTTCCACGCGCCCGCGCTGACGGAGGAGTTCGACGGTGGCCTTCCGCAGGCGCCGGCGGCGGATCGGGCCGAAGTGGTCACCTCCCTGGTGCCGTACTCGTACGCACTGCTCGACGAGCGGTCCGGCTACCCGGCCGGGATCCGGGATCCGGAGTGGCAGCGGGGCGTCTTCCGCGCGGCGGGGGATCCCGCGCGGCTGGACGAGCTGCTGACCTCGACGGCGGTACGGATCTGCGCGGCCGTACGGGACGCGGGGCACCCCAGCGGGCCCGCCGACGCGCGCGAAGTGGTGCGGGTGGCCCGGGACTTGGCGTCGCTGCGCGGCCTGCCCGCCGCCGGGCGGGGCGAGCTGGCCGAGGCCGCGCAGACCGTGCTCACCCAGGGCCGGCTGCTGGGGCGGGGCCGGGTCGTGGCTGCCGCTATGGAGCAGGTGCTGGTCGGCACACGGCAGGGACGGCTCGCGCCGGGCACACCCCGTTCGGGGCTCGGGCCCGCGGCCGAATCGCTGCTGCGTGAGCTGAAGCTGCCCTGGCCCCACGCGCCCGAGCGCCGGGAGCTGCGCCTGGACGCGCTCCGTTCCGAGCTCGATCGGCGGCGCGAGATCGCTCTGCGGCGGCTCGCGGTCTGCCATGTTCCGTACGGGGAGGAGTCCGAGGTCGCGGGCGTCGGCGATGCGGCCGCGCTGACCACGCGGTGGGCCGTGGCCTGGTCACCGTCGACGGCCGCGATGCTCGATGTGGCGAGCCTGCACGGGGTGACACTGGAGCAGGCCGCGGCCGGGATGTTGCGGCAGCGGCGCGCCGAGGAGCTGCGGCAGGGCGGGCCGACGGCCGCGGAGGTACTGCACGGCCTGGCGGAGGCGGCGCGGTGCGCGCTTCCCGGCCTCGCGGCGGAACGGCTGACCGAGACCGCCGAGCTGCTCCCGGCCACCGGCAGCCTGCCCGAACTGCTCGCGGGCATGGCCCTGTTGGACCGGATCAGATCCGGTCATGTGGCGGGACTCGGGGCGCAGTGGGAGCGGGGATCTGTCGACGCGGCGTACGAGGAGCTGGCCGCGGCGGGTGTGCGGGCGCTCGACGGGCTCGCGGGTTCCACGGAACCGGCCGACGCCCGCGCCCTCGTCGCGCTCGCCGGGCAGGC
This sequence comes from Streptomyces sp. NPDC005408, assembly GCF_040606445.1. NCBI lineage: Bacteria > Bacillati > Actinomycetota > Actinomycetes > Kitasatosporales > Streptomycetaceae > Streptomyces > Streptomyces sp. NPDC005408. Next base: position 395,081 of record NZ_JBEXEX010000001.1, read on the forward strand.
CGCGGACCTGGGCGGTGGCCTGCGCCTCGCCGACGCGCTGGCCCGCCTCGACGCGGAGGCGACGCCGCTGATGCGGGGCGCTGCGGGTGCGGCGCGGGTGCTGCTGGGGCAGCGGGACGCGGGAGAGTTCGGCACGCGGCTGGCCTCACGCGCTGACGGCGCGACGACGCCCGAACTGCGCGCGGCACTGGCCGGGTTCCTGCGCGGCACCTTGCTCGCAGCGGGCCCACTCCTGGAAACGGGCCGCGCGCTGGACCCCCTCATCGAACGGATGGAGTCGCTGCCGGACCGGTCCTTCCTCGACCGCCTTCCCGCCCTGCGGGCAGGCTTCGACACGCTGGCCCCGGCGGCCCGCTCCCGCCTCCTGTCGGTGGTGGAGGACCGTACGGGCACGGCGGCGGGCACCCTCACGGGCCCGGTGACGGACGCGGCAGCGCTGGCCCTGCTGGCGGCAGCGGACCTGGCGGGCCGCGAGGCGCTGACGGTGAGGGGGCTGCGGTTCGCCCCCGGACCCCCGGACGCCCTCCGAGCGAGTCCTCAATCGCCGGAGAGGGTGAAGGGACCGGGCCCCGCCAAGGGGCGTGGGCTCACCCCCGGTGAACGATGGCGGCTGCTCCTCGGACGGGGGCGGGAGTTGACCGGATCCGCCGCCCGGATCGCCTCCGCGCTCGACGAGTTGTACGGCAGCGGGCGCGGCGAAGGCTCGCGGGGCGAGGACGGGCGCGGCAGCGGGTCCGGCGGCGGGAGTGAGGCCTCGTATCCCGATGTGCGGGCCTGGTCGGACGAGCTTGCCGCGCTCTTCGGGCCCGGCGTGCGCGAAGAAGTCCTCGCCGCGGCCGCCGACGCCGGCCGACTCGACGCCGCGCTGGAGCTGGATCCCGCCGCCGCCCGGCCCTCCGTCGAGCTGCTGCGTACCGTCCTGTCCTACGCGGGTGCCCTCCCCGAGCAGCAGCTCGCCCGCCTGCGGCCTCTGGTGGCGCGGCTGGTGCGGGAGCTGACCGAGGCCCTCGCCAACCGGCTGCGGCCCGCGCTCACCGGTCTCGCCCATCCGCGCCCCACCCGCCGCCCCGGCGGACCGCTGGATCTCCCGCGCACCCTGCGCGCCAATCTGGCGACCGCCCGGCGCGATCCGGACACCGGCGCGGTGACGGTGCTGCCGGAGCGGCCCGTCTTCCGTACGCGGGCCCGCAGGTCGACCGACTGGCGGCTCGTTCTCGTCGTCGACGTCTCGGGCTCGATGGAGGCCTCGACGATCTGGTCCGCGCTCACCGCATCCGTCCTGGCCGGAGTCCCCGCCCTGAGCACGCACTTCGTCGCGTTCTCCACCGAGGTGCTCGACCTCACCGACCATGTGGACGACCCGCTGAGTCTGCTGCTGGAGGTCCGCGTCGGCGGCGGCACGAGCATCGCGCGCGGTCTGCGCCATGCACGAGATCTGGTGACCGTCCCCTCCCGCACGCTCGTCGTCCTGGTCAGCGACTTCGAGGAGGGCGGCCCGATCGGCCCGCTCCTTTCGGAGCTGCGGACGCTGGTCGACGCGGGCTGCCATGTCCTCGGCTGCGCCTCGCTGGACGACGAGGGACGGCCGCGCTACTCCGCGGGCGTCGCGGGCCGCCTGGTGGCTGCGGGCATGCCGGTCGCCGCACTCAGCCCCCTGGAGCTGGCCCGCTGGGTCGGCGAGCGCGTAGGAGGTACGCACAGGTGACGACGACCCCTTCCCCGGGACTGCCTCCCGTGGCCGCCGAGGTGGCGGCCGGGGCTCTCGACCTGCTTCCGGCCAGGCTGCGCAAGCGCGTGGACGGCGCGGTGGCCAAGGCGTCGGGCTGGCCGGTGGAGGCCACACCCGACGGCGTACGGATCAGGGTGGACGAGGACACGGCGGTGACCCTGAAGGTCACGAACGGCATCGTGGCGGGCGCGGACGACGCGGTGTGCGACTGTCTGCTGGCCCCGGCCTGTCTGCACCGGGCGGCCGTCCTGTCACAGGCGCCGCTGGCCGAGGACGCGCCCGACGCCGGGCCGCCCGCGGAGGAAGCTCCCCTCGCGGAGGAAACGCTGCCCGCGGAGGAGGTGGCGCCCGCGGAGGAGGTGGCGCCCGCCGAAGTCCCGCACGACGAGACGGCTGCCACGACCCTCGCCCGCACCCTCACCCCCGACCGGACCACCGCCCTCCGCGCCCTCCGCACGGCAGCAACCACCGTCCTGGTCACGGGAGTCACCGGTTCCGGCGCCGTCCAGCGTGCCGAGCTGCTGCATGCCGCCCACTCCGCGCGGCTCGCCGGGCTTCATCTGCCCTCCGCCGCCGCGGTGCGGATCGCGCGCAGGCTGGGCGAGGCGCGGTCGGAGGATCCGGCGTTCCGGCTGTCCGAGCTCTCCGCCGAACTGGCCGGGCTGCTCGGTCTCGTACACAGACCCGACGACGCGGTCACCCCCGCGCGCCGCGCCTACGAACCGGCCAAACCGCTGCGTCTGTACGGCCTGTTCACCGAGCCGGTCGTCACCGCGTCCGGCTACGCGGGCGCGACCACGTACGCCCTGGCCCCCGACGGCACCCTCCGTACCGTCTCCGACGTCGCCCCCGGCGGACCCGAGCGCGCGGCCCAGGCGGCAGGCTCGCCCGTCCCGGGCGGCTGTGCGCTCCCGCTGCGCGAGTGGGGCGACGGCGGCGGGGTGATCCTGACCAGCCCGACGGTGTCACCGGACGGCCGGATCGGCGGCGGCTCCCGTATTCGTTCCGTACGGGCGACCGGCGCCCAGTGGCACGAGCCGCCGCTCGACGGGCTGTGGCAGCAGCCGCCCGCGGATCAACTCGCCACCGCGCTCGACCGGCTGTCGCAGCCCGCCGACGCCCGTCCCACAGGCAGCGATCTGCTCTTCCTGACAGGGACGCTGGGCGGCGACGGCGTCTTCTGCGTCACGGACGGCCCCAGCCTGCGCCTGATCGCCCCGGACGAGCGGCCCGAGCTGCCGTACACGGAGAATCTGCGGCTGCTCGCCTCGCGCCCCGGGCTCGCCCTGCGGCTGATCGCCCGGGCCGTCCCGGACCGCCCGGACGGCGTTCATGCCCTGGCCGCGGCCTGGACCGGGCACGACGGCGAGCAGGTGCGCGCGGACCTGGGCCTGCGCCGCCTGAACCGTTCCCACATACCCGCACAGACCACCCCGCCATCGCTCCGGACCGCTCCGCCGCCGCCCGCACCGCCCGCGCTGCCCGTGGAGCTGGATCTGCTGCGTCGCGCCGTGGAACGTACGGTCGCCGGTGGCCGTGCCGTCACCGCCGCGTCGGCCGACGGCGAACTCCCTCGCCGACTGGGCGCGGTGGGCCTCACCACGGGTGCGCAGTGCGCGCGCTCCCTCGCCGACGCGGCCGCGGACCGCCGCCATGACGCCCTGGGCAGGCTGCTGCCCGCCGACCCGGACACGTTCGCGGCGGCCTGGCTGGCGGCCGCGCTCTACTCCTCGGCCGCGGCCAGATCCCTGCTGGTGGCCGCCTGGTCGGCACCGGACCGAACTGATCCGGACCGAACCGATCCGGAACGAATCGCGTCTGACCAGGTGTGAAGCGACCGAGACTCAGATTGCCGCGCACCCGGCGCGCCCAGCGGCGGGCCGTGCAGACGGTCATGCTCGCGTGCGTGTTCGTGCTCGCGCCCGCGACGTGGATGCACGCAGCCGCCGACAGCCGGGTCCGCACCGTCGCGGAAGTCCCCGCGCAGGACGTCGCCGTCGTCTTCGGCGCAGGGCTGTGGAAGGGCCGCCCCACGCCCTATCTGGCGCACCGCCTCGACGCCGCCGCCGAGTTGTACCGGACGGGCAAGGTCAAGGTCGTGCTGGTCACCGGAGACAACAGCCGTGTGGAGTACGACGAGCCGGACGCCATGCGCACGTACCTCACCGCCCGCGGTGTGCCGGACAAGCAGATCGTCAGCGACTACGCCGGGTTCGACACCTGGGACTCCTGCGTACGCGCCAAGAAGATCTTCGGGGTCGAGCACGCGGTCCTGGTGACCCAGGGCTTCCACATCCGGCGGGCCGTCGCGCTCTGCCGGGCGGCCGGGATCGAGTCGTACGGAGTCGGGGTGGCCGAGCCGCATGATGTGACCTGGCTGTACGGCGGGACGCGGGAGATGTTCGCGGCGGGCAAGGCGGCACTGGACGCCGCGTTCACGCCGGATCCGCGGTTCCTCGGGGCCCGGGAACCGGGTGTGAAGGAGGCGCTGGCCGCGGCGGCGAAGTGACACGCGCGTACGCACTCGTGCCACAGACTCGCGTCGGCATCCGCATCGCGCGACAGTGAACCGTATGGAAAACGACGTAGCCACCCTGCTCAGCCGTCACGCCGAAGCGCTCGCGCTCTTCACCGACCGCGTGCACGCCGTACGGGCCGATCAGTGGGACGATCCGACGCCCTGCACCGAGTGGTCCGTACGCGATCTCGTCAACCATCTCACCGCGGAACAGCTGTGGGTCCCCGCCCTGGTGACCGACGGACTGGGCTCCGAGGACGTGGGCGACGCCTACGACGGGGATGTCCTCGGCAGGAAACCGAAGACCAGCTGGGACACCGCCGCACGCGCCGCGCGCAAGGCCTTCGCGGCGCCGGGCGCGCTGGAGCAGACCGTACGGCTGTCGTACGGGGAGACCCCGGCCGTTGCGTACTGCGCACAGATGATCACGGACGCCGTCGTGCACGCCTGGGATCTGTCGCGGGCGATCAGCGCGCCGGAACGGCTGCCGGACCTGCTGGTGGGCTTCGCGCTCGACGAGGTCACTCCGTACGCCTCGGAGCTCGTGAAGTCCGGTCTCTTCGCCCCTCCGATCGAGCCGCCGCCGGGCGACAGCCACCAGGCCAGGCTGCTGGCGCTGACGGGCCGCCGGGCGTGAGAAACCCGAGGTGGCAGGGGCCTCACGGGGCGGTCGGGCGCGCGCGGAGCCGGTCGTACCCGGACCGTAATCCGGCGCGGCGGCCCGCGTAACACGGGCGTCGCAACCTGGGCGTATGCCCCACGCCACCAGCCCGACCGCTCCGGCCGCTCCGGCCGGCCCTGCCTCCCCGGTCACGCCGACCCACTGTCCCTACTGCGCCCTGCAGTGCGGCATGAGCCTGCGCGGCGAGGCCGAGGCGGTCGAGATCGTGGAGCGGCCGGACTTCCCCGTGAACCGGGGCGCGCTGTGCGGCAAGGGCCGTACCGCGCCCGCGCTGCTCTCCTCCCGGGTGCGCCTGACCGAGCCCCTGGTCCGTCGCCCCGCCACAGGCAGGCTCGAGCCGGCCACCTGGGAGGAGGCCCTGCGCACGGTCGCGGCCGGACTGCGGCGTACGCGGACGGTGTACGGCCCGGACGCCGTCGGCGTCTTCGGGGGCGGCGGGCTCACCAATGAGAAGGCGTACACGCTCGGGAAGTTCGCGCGGGTCGTGCTTGGCACCTCGCAGATCGACTACAACGGGCGTTTTTGCATGTCGTCGGCCGCGGCCGCGCATCAGCGGGCGTTCGGTCTGGACCGCGGGCTGCCGTTCCCGCTGGAGGACATTCCGCGGACCGGGTGCGTGATCCTGGTCGGCTCGAACATCGCCGAGACGATGCCGCCGGCGCTGCGCTATCTGACGGAGCTGCGGGAGAACGGCGGCACGTTGATCGTCGTCGACCCTCGCCGTACGCGGACGGCGGAACAGGCCGACCTGCACCTCGCGCCCCGGCCCGGGACGGACCTGGCGCTCGCGCTGGGGCTGCTGCATGTGGCGGTGGCCGAGGGGCTTACGGACGAGGCGTTCATCGCGGACCGTACGAGCGGCTGGGAGGAGGCCAGGGCGGCGGCGATGGCGCACTGGCCCGAGCTGGTCGAGCGGATCACAGGCGTGGGCGTTCCCCAACTGCGTGATGCGGTACGGATGTTCTGCGACGCGGAGTCCGGGATGGTGCTGACGGCACGCGGGCCCGAACAGCAGTCCAAGGGCACGGACACGGTCAGCGCCTGGATCAACCTCTGCCTGGCGACGGGCCGGGCGGGGCGGCCGCTGTCCGGCTACGGCTGTCTGACCGGCCAGGGCAACGGGCAGGGCGGCCGCGAACACGGCCAGAAGGCCGACCAGTTGCCGGGCTACCGCAAGCTGAACGACCCGGCCGCGCGGGCGCATGTGGCCCGGGTGTGGGGCGTGGAGCCGGAGACGCTGCCGGGCCCTGGCCGCAGCGCCTACGAACTCCTCGACGCGCTCGGCGGCGACGTGAAGTCGCTCCTGCTGATGGGCTCGAACCCGGTGGTCTCCGCGCCGCGCGCCGCGCATGTGGAGGAGCGGCTGCGGTCGCTGGACTTCCTGGCGGTCGCGGACGTGGTGCTGTCGGAGACGGCGGCGCTGGCGGACGTGGTGCTGCCGGTCACCCAGTGGGCGGAGGAGACGGGCACGACGACCAACCTGGAGGGCAGGGTCCTGCTACGGCGCCGGGCGGTGTCCCCGCCGCCAGGAGTACGGAGCGACCTGGAGGTGCTGGGCGGCCTGGCGTCCCTGCTGGGCCACGAGAAGGGCTTCCCGTCGTCCCCGGAGGAGGTCTTCGAGGAACTCCGCAGGGCTTCGGCGGGCGGCCCGGCGGACTACTCGGGCATCACGTACCGGAGGATCGCGGAGGAAAACGGCGTCTTCTGGCCGTGCCCGGCCACGGGCCCGGACGCGGCTGCCGAGCCGGACGCCCGCCGCCGGACGACGCCCGGTGAAGCCGACACGGAGGCCGGTGGCCACCCGGGGACAGCTGCCGCGTCGGCGGCGGACGACGGGCCGGAGGCCCTCGGTCACGACGCGACCGGGCCCGGCGACAAGCCGACCGCCGGTAACGCGCTAGTCGCGCACCCCGGACGCGCTGACGCGGACGCCGAACGGGACGCGGAACGGGGCCCGGCCCCGAACGCGGGCGCGGCCCCCGAACCGGACGCGTCGCCCCACCCCGGTACTCCCCGGCTCTTTCTCGATCGGTTTGCCACTCCCGACGGGCGCGCCCGGTTCATCGCCGTCGCGCATCGTGCCGCCGCCGAGGAGACCGATGAGGCGTATCCCGTACTGCTCACCACCGGACGCGTCGTGGCGCAGTATCAGTCCGGGGCGCAGACCCGGCGGGTCGACGAGCTCAATGCCGCCGCCCCCGGGCCCTTCGTCGAGCTGCATCCGCTGCTCGCCGAGCGGCTCGGGGCCGTCGAGGGCGAGCCGCTCGCCGTCGTGTCGCGGCGCGGGCGGGCCGTCGGGGCCGCGCGGATCACCACGGGGATTCGCGCCGACACCGTCTTCATGCCGTTCCACTGGTACGGCGAGGGCCGGGTCAACTCGGTGACGAATCCGGCCCTCGACCCGACCTCGCGGATGCCCGAGTTCAAGGTGTGCGCGGTTCGGGTGGAGCGCGTCCCGGCGCAGGAGGGGTAACGCGGGCTCACCCCCGCAGGCGGCCAGTCCAGTCACCGCCCGGGATCGGCGTGCCCGTCGCCCGCAGCTCTCGCGCCACGCCCGGCGCCGCGACGTACACCCACGCCCGTACCGCCGTGCCGTCCGGGAGCAGGACATTCCGGGCCAACCGCTCGTACAGATTGCGCGAGTGGCCCGGCGCCACGTACTCCTCCAGCCGGTCGAGTACGGCGAGCAGTTCCCCGTACTCCCCCGGCGCCGCCGTCACCACCTCGCCCGCGACCGTGCCCGCACCGGGTTCGAGAAGGGCGTACGGAAAGCCGGGGCCCTCGTACAGCACCGCGTCCGCGAGCAGCGCGGGCTCCTCCGCCTCAGTGCGGCCGTGCAGGAACAGATCGTGGTTGGCCTCGCCCGGACGCAGCGTGCCGTAGACGAAGAACGGAAGCTCCTCCCGGAGGCCACCGACATCCCTGAAGTCCCCGGCGTCCCCGAAGCCCGGAACTGTCACGGCGCCACGGTCTCCGCGTCGATCCACGCCAGATACGCCGCACCGCCGCCCACCACCGGCGTCGCGATGATCTCCGGCGTCTCGTAGTCGTGCGCCGCGATCAGATGCGCCTCCAGCGCCGGATAGCAGGCCTCGGTCGTCTTGAAGAGGACCTGCCACTCCTCCGCGGTCTCGATCGCGTTCTTCCAGTGGAAGACGGAGGTGACGGGCGCCGAGATCTGCGCGCACGCCGCCAGCCTCGCCTCCACCACCCCACGCGCCAGCCGCGCCGCCTTCTCCGCACTGTCGGTCGTGGTCAGCACGGTGAGTACGGTCAGTGCCTGGGCCACTGACAATCTCCTTCGGGTCACAAGGGCGGGGTCCCTTACCGGTCGGTCAGGCCACCGTACGCACCGCCGTTGCCCAACGTCCCGGTATCCGTGGTGCACCCTTCCCGGCGTCGCTGCGCCCCCCCGCCGCGACCGCCCCTCAACCGCCGTACGGATGCGTCGACTTGGCCGTCCGCAACGCGTTCCCCCACCACGCGAGCTGGTCGAGCATCGCTTTGGCCGCCGCGTCGCAGGCCGTGGGGTCCTTGTGCCGCCCCTCGCCGTCGAAGTGCGTGGCCGCGTTGTGGAACGAGACCGTGTCGCGCACGGTGACGGCATGCATCTCGGCGAAGACCTGGCGCAGCTGCTCGACGGCCCGCAGACCGCCGGAGATTCCGCCGTACGAGACGAAGCCGACGGGCTTGGCCTGCCACTGCGTGAAGTGCCAGTCGATGAGGCTCTTGAGCGAGGCGGGGAACGAGTGGTTGTACTCGGGTGTGAGAACGACAAAGGCATCGGCGGCGGACAGCTTTGGCGAGACCTTCGCGAGCGCGGCCCGCGCGCCGGGGCCGGGTTGGTACGAGAGGGCGGTGGGCAGCTCCGCCTCGGCGAGATCGATCAGGTCGACGCTGAAGTCGTCGCGCCCGGCGGTGCGGGAGAGGAACCAGTCGGCGATGACGGGACCGAAGCGGCCCTCGCGGTTGCTGGAGAGGATGACGGCAAGCTTGAGCGGTGCGCCGTTTTCGAACGTGGCACCGTTTGCGGACGTGGCGTTTTCGGACGTGGTGTTTTCAGGCGTTGTGAGGTCCATGAGGAAGAGACTCGTACCTCAAGTTTGATTGAGGTCAAGCCGCCGAAGACACCCATACGCACCCGCATACGGTGGGCGCATGATGCACATAGAGATCAACGGCACCGCCGCCACCGCGGACGCGCTGCGGATGCCCGCGCTCAACAGCTACGGCCACTTCACCGCAATGCAGGTCAGGGACGGCAAGGTCCGCGGCCTCGACCTCCATCTCGGCCGCCTCGACGCCTCGACGCGGGAGCTGTTCGGCCGGGGTCTGGACGGCGCGCGGGTGCGGGAGCACATCCGGCACGCGCTCGCCGCGGCCGGGGTGCACGACGCCTCCGTACGGGTCTATGTCTACCGGCCCGACAGCGACGAGCCGGCCACGCTGATGGTCACCGTACGGCCGCCGCAGTCCATGGCGCAGGAGCCGAAGCGCCTGATGTCCGTGCCGTACGTCCGCGACTTTCCGCACATCAAGCATCTGGGCGGCTTCGGCCAGAACCACTTTCTGGGGGTGGCGGACCGCGCAGGTTTCGACGAGGCGCTGCTGGTCGCGCCCGACGGTCTGGTGACGGAGGGCGCGATCACCAACATCGCCTTCTGGGACGGGACTTCGCTGGTCTGGCCCGACGCGCCCTCACTGCTGGGGATGACGATGGCGCTGCTCGAGCCACGGCTGCCGTCGGTCCGGCGCCGGGTGACGCTCCCGGATCTGCCCGCCTACCGGGCGGCGATCGTCACCAATTCGCAGGGCTTCGCGCCGGTGGGACGGATCGACGAGGTGGAGTACGCGGTGGACGCGGAGCTGATGAAGCAGGTGACGGCGGCGTACGACGCGGTGGAGTGGGACCTGATCTGACGGGACCTGACGCGGAAAGGGACCCGATCCGCCGGGCACGACGCGAAGGAGACCCGATCCGCCGGGCCCGTCGCGGAGTGGCATCTGATCCGGCGGCCCGGCGCGGCCTCGCGCGGTGGCCGCGTCACCCGTTCAGCGCGCCCCGTCATCTGATTCCCCGTCACCCCCGATGACCTGCGACAACCCCTCCCGTCCAGCGCGACACGCCGAGCGGGGCGGACGAATCTGATAACCCATCAGCAGGCGTGGCCGGCGGCCTGCGCCTTACCTCAGAGAGGAGACGACCCCGCACCACCGCGCTTCCTCGGAGGATCGCCATGCGCACCACCGCCCGCCTGCTGGCCAGTACCGCGCTGGCCGCCGCCACGATAGGTCTCGGCGCCCACGTGGCGTACGCCGGGGACTTCGCGCTGGAAGTCTTCCCGTCGACCGCCACGCCGGGCGCCGTCATCACCGTGAACACCACCGCCTGCGGCCCCCACGGTCATGGTGTCGGCGACGCGCGCTCGCTCGGCGCCGGTGAGTTCCAGCTGTCGCCGGGCACGCACAAGGAGGTCGTGGTCGGTCGGTTCACGATCCCCGAGCACACCCGGACGGGGACGTACGTCATCACAGTGAGCTGCAAGAACGGCAGGCAGGCCACCGGCGACCTGACCGTACTGCACCACAATCAGCCGAGCGGCCATGTGAATACCGGCGTCGGAGGCAGCGTGGGCCCCGACACCAACCAGATCGCGGCGGGCGTGGCCATTCTGGCCGCGGCCGCCGTCGGCGGGACCGTGCTCCTGCGCCGCCGGGCGAGCGGCGCGCAGGGCAGCTGACGGGGCGGTTTCCACCGTCCCTCGTACCGCCGTGTCCCCGCTCCCGACAGGCCCCGAGCCTGCCGGGAGCGGGCGAGATTCCGGAGGACCGATGAGCGCCAAGGGCAAGGGCTGGGTCGTGACCGTCGCCGTGTGCGCCGGCCTGTGGCTGGTCCAGAACGGCTCCGGCGATGTGACCCCGCCGGTCCCCTCCGCCGCGGAGGCCTTCGCGGCCGGTCCCGGGTACCACACGGACGCGGCCGCGGACCCGCTGCCGCCGTCCGCGCCCCTGCGCCTGCGCATACCCGAGATACGCGTCGACGCCCCGGTCATGCTTCTGGGCCTCGCCAAGGACGGCAGCCTGGAGGTGCCCCCGGCGGCCAACCGCAACCTCGTGGGCTGGTGGCGGGACGGCACTTCCCCGGGCGCGAAAGGAACGGCGATCGTCGCCGGGCACGTCGACAACGCGCGGGGTCCGTCGGTCTTCTACAGCCTGGGCGCCCTGAAGAAGGGCCATCGGATCGACGTGACCCGTAAGGACGGCCGTACTGCGGTCTTCACGATCGACGCGATCGAGGTGTACGACGCGGGCTCCTTCCCTGACGAGAAGGTGTACGGGCCCAGGGACCGGGCCGAGCTGCGGGTGATCACCTGCGGGGGCGGCTTCACGAAGAAGACCGGCTACAAGGGCAATGTGGTGGCCTTTGCGCATCTGATCGGGGTGCGCGAGCCGAAGGCGGCGACCTAGGCCGTCCACTGGTCGAAGGCGAGCTTCGCGACCAGCGAGAAGACCACGACGAGCAGCACTCCGCGGACGAACTCGCTGCCCTTGCGCAGTGCCATCCGGGCCCCGAACATGCCGCCCGCCAGGTTGAACACCGCCATCAGCGCGGCCAGTTGCCACATGACTGTGCCCTGGTAGGCGAACATCGCCAGGGCCCCGCCGTTGGTGCAGATGTTGACGATCTTGGCGGTGGCGGATGCGGTCACCAGGTCGAGATGGAGGACAGCGGTGAGCGCGAGCACCAGGAAGGTGCCGGTGCCGGGCCCGACAAGGCCGTCGTAGAAGCCGATCCCGCCGCCGACGAGCACGATCGCGGCGATCGTACGGGTGCGGCTCACGGTCCGCCGCTCGGCCTCGGTGGCGGTGCCGAAAGTGGGGCGCAGCATCACAAAGGCGGCCACGCCCAGCAGCACCACCATGATCACGGGCCGCAGTACGTCGCTGCTGATTCCGGCCGCGAAGAACGCGCCGCCCATCGATCCCGCGAGTGCGGCGAGCCCGATCCGTACCGCCGTCTTCACCTGGACCGGGGCCTTGCGCACAAAGGTGATCGCGGCGCCCGAAGTGCCGACGATGGCCACGGCCTTGTTCGTGCCGAGGATCTGCGCGGTCTGGATGTGCGGCAGGCCGAGCAGCATGGCGGGCAGGAGCAGCAGCCCTCCGCCGCCGACCACCGCGTCGATCCATCCGGCCGCCGCGGCGGCGAGGCAGAGGAAAACGAGCGTGGTCAGCGATATGTCGGGCATGGTCGCGACCCTACGGACGCGATGGGTGTGGCGTCCATCAATCCCGGGAGAGTTGAGCGACGTCTGAGGCTCCCGCGGCGCGTGAGCGGTGACGAGTACGCCGTACCCGGCGAGCAGACCGGTGAGATGGGCGGCGGTCGCGAAGCGCGCGTCGAGCCGCGCCGACGGCTCCACCTGGGCGCCCCAGAGTCCGACGACGCCCGCGGCGCCGCCGCCGGTCGCCGCCTTCAGACCGTGCGGCGAAAGGCGCGGGGGCGGCACGGGTTCCGGCACGCGGGTGCGTGCCGGAACCCGTTCCTTCGGCTGCTGCGTCGCCGGATACGCCGCGAGCGCCGGGTAGTCGGCAAGCCGGGAACTGTCAGTGGCCTCGATCGTCACGCGGCGGGACCAGAGGCCCCTGACGGCGAAAAGAGGCTGGTCAGAGGCGTATCCGTGATCCTTAAGGTCCTCTTGAGGATCGGCTGACCGCAGATTAGGTCGAGGGCCCGGCGGGCCTCGTTCCGATCACGACAGTGGCGTACAACTCCTCGGAAACGGCCACCTTCGTGATCAGCCCGCTGCCGGTGAAGGCCTCGACGGCGAGCTGCGCCTGACGCTCGCTCGTCTCCACCAGCAGCGAGCCGCCCGGCGCGAGCCACCGCGGCGCCCCGGCCGCAACCCTCCGCAGGACGTCGAGCCCGTCGGCGCCGCCGTCGAGCGCCACCAGCGGCTCGTGTTCGCGTGCCTCCGAGGGCAGCAGGCCCACCTCTTCGGTCGGTACATAGGGCACATTGGCGGCCAGCACCTCGATCCGGCCACGCAGCGCGGCGGGCAGCGGCTCGAAAAGATCGCCCTCGTACACCTGGCCTCCGGCGGCACCGATATTGCGCCGGGCGCACCGCACGGCGGCCGGATCGACGTCCGCCGCGTACAGCTCGGCCTGCCCCAGCGCCTCGGCCAGTGCGACACCAACCGCGCCGGAGCCGCAGCACAGGTCGACGACGACGGCTCCGGGACGGGCGAGGGCGGCGGCCTGCCGGACGAGGAACTCGGTGCGGCGGCGCGGTACGAAGACATCGGGGTCCACGGCGACCCGCAGGCCGCAGAACTCGGCCCAGCCGAGGACGTGTTCCAGGGGCAGTCCGGCAACGCGCCGGTCCACCATGGCGGCGAGACCGGACGGAGTGCGTGCCGTGGAGACGATCAGTTCCGCCTCGTCCTCGGCGAAGACACAGCCTGCGGCGCGGAGCCTGGTGACGATGGCGGACGAAGTCAGAGATGACGGAGAAACCGACATGAGAGCCTTTCGGGAAACCGAAGGGCACCCTCGGGGGCGGTCACCTATGCCGGATGAACCGCAGGACCCTGAGATGAGAGCACCCAGCCTGCTACAGCGGTAATGGGTCTCACCTCCTCGGTAGGTCCACGTGGTGTGGAGACGGCAACCCTACATGAGCTGCCGGACCCCGGCGGGGCCCCTCACACCACGGCCGGGCCCACGCTGAGCGCAGCGTTCCTCTCGGGAAACAGACGAGGACCTGCCGGGTAACACCGGCACCGCAGGCTGCGGACATGGCATCAGACACCGTCGTGATCGGCAGCGGAACGGCAGGCGCGCGACTCGCGCGGCAGCTCGTCACCGGCGGTGTGCCCGTGACCGTCCTCGGTGAGGAGCCGCACGCCCCCTACAACCGCCTTCTCCTCGCGGAAGTGCTCGCCGGGCGCTACGGCCCCGAGGTGATCACCCTGCCCGCCGTGCCGGTACGCCGCGGCGTGCGGGCGAGCGCCATCGACCGGGACCGGCGGCTTGTGCACTGCGAGGACGGCACGTCGGTGGCGTACGACCGGCTCGTCCTCGCGACCGGCTCGAACCCCGTCCTTCCGCCGCTGCGCGGGATCGGCCAGGGGCTCCCCGACGGGGTGCATCCCTTCCGTACGCTCGACGACTGCGTGGCCCTGTCCGCCGCCGTACGTCCCGGGATCCGCGCGGTCGTGGTCGGCGGCGGACTGCTCGGCGTGTCCGCGGCCCGGGCGCTCGCCGAACGCGGCGCCAAGGTGGTGCTGGCCCAGCAGGGCGAGCACCTCATGGAGCGCCAGCTGGACATCTCTGCTTCGCAGTTGCTGCGCGTCCACCTCGAAGCCATGGGCGTGGAGATCCACACGGAGTGCCGGGTGCGCGGACTGCGCGGCACGAACGTCGAGCTCGCCGACGGATACGTACTCGACGCCGAGCTCGTCGTCCTCGCCTGCGGCGTGCGCCCCCGGGTGGGGCTCGCCCATGCCGCCGGGCTCGACGTGCGGACCGGCATCGTCGTCGACGACGAACTGCGCACCTCCGACCCGTACATCCACGCCGTCGGCGACTGCGCCGAGCACGAGGGACGGGTGTACGGACTCGCTGGTCCGGCCCTGGAACAGGCCGATGTACTGGCAGCCGTGCTCGCCGGGGAACCCGCCCGCTACACGGGCACCCGCGCGCTGACCCGGCTGACCCTCAGCGGGCAGGGCCCGCTCGATCTCGCCGCGTTCGGCGATCCGACCCCGCGCCCCGGGGACGACGTCGTCCAGCTCGCCGACGCCACCCGCGGCGCCTACCGCAAGGTCGTCGTCCGCGGGGACCGGCTCGTCGGCGGGGTACTGCTCGGGGATCTCGCCGCGGTCGGCGCGCTCGCCCGGGCCTGGGAGGGCGACGAAGCCCTGCCGGAGACCGTGCCCCTGCTCCACCTGCTCACCAATGATGGAGGCCTCTGACATGCCCGCTATGACCACCCCCACGACTCCCACGATCGTGGTCGTCGGCCATGGCATGGTCGGCCAGCGTTTCCTGGAGGCCCTCGCCGAGCGCGGCGTGGCCGGGCGGGCGCGGATCGTCGTGCTGTGCGAGGAGCCCCGCGCCGCCTACGACCGCGTTCAGCTGACCTCGTACTTCTCCGGCCGTACTCCCGACGAACTCTCCCTCGTCGAGGACGACTTCATGCAGCGGCACGACATCGAGCTGCATCTCGACGACCCGGCCGTGACGATCGACAGGGAGGCGCGGACGGTCACCTCGCGCGCCGGCCGCACCTTCACGTACGACACGCTCGTCCTCGCCACCGGCTCGTACCCCTTCGTACCGCCCGTGCCCGGCAAGGACAGCGAGGGCTGCTTCGTCTACCGCACCATCGAGGACCTCCTCGCGATCGAGGAGTACGCCAAGAACTGCACGACCGGCACCGTGGTCGGCGGCGGGCTGCTGGGCCTCGAGGCGGCCGGGGCCCTCAAGGGGCTGGGGCTCGCCACGCACATCGTCGAGTTCAATCCGCGGCTGATGTCCCTGCAGGTGGACGAGGGGGGCGGCGCCGCGCTGCGCCGCACCGTCGAGAGGATGGGCCTGGTCGTCCACACCGGCGTCGGCGGGAAGGAGATCACGGCGGGTGAGGACGGCGCGGTGACCGCGATGGCGCTGTCGGACGGCTCGTCCATCGACACCGACCTGGTCATCTTCTCGGCGGGTGTACGGCCCAGGGACCAGCTCGCGCGTGAGAGCGGGCTCGCCGTCGGCGAGCGCGGCGGCATCGTGGTCGACGAGCAGTGCCGTACATCGGATCCGTCCGTGTTCGCGATCGGCGAGTGCGCGCTGGCGTCGGACGGCCGGGTGTACGGGCTGGTCGCGCCCGGCTACGAGATGGCCGAGACGGCAGCCGCCGCGCTTGAGGGTGAGGTCAAGGCGTTCACCGGCGCGGACTTGTCCACCAAGCTCAAGCTCCTCGGCGTCGATGTGGCCTCGTTCGGCGACGCGCACGGTGCGGCGGACGGCTGCCTGGACGTCGTGTACTCCGACTCCCGCTCCGGGATCTACAAGAAGCTGGTCATCGGCAGCGAGGGCGAGCTGCTGGGCGGCGTACTGGTCGGTGACGCCGACGCGTACGGCATGCTGCGCCCGCTCACCGGCTCCGTCCCGCCGGTCTCGCCCGAACAGCTCGTGCTGCCCGCGGGGATCGGCGCGCCGGCCGCGCTCGGGCCGTCCTCGCTGCCCGACGACGCGGTCATCTGCTCCTGCCACAACGTCACCAAGGGCACCATCCGTGGCGCGGTCACCGAGCACTCCTGCACGACCGTGCCCGAGGTGAAGAAGTGCACCAAGGCCGGTACGGGCTGCGGCAGTTGCGTCAAGGTGCTCGGCCAGCTGGTCAACGCCGAGCTGGAGGCCTCGGGCGTCGAGGTCGACAAGGGCCTGTGCGCCTGCTTCGGCCAGACCCGGCAGGAGCTGTACGAGATCGTGCGGGCGCTGCGCATCACCTCGTACCAGAAGCTCCTCGACGCCCACGGGCGCGAGACGGCCCGCGGCGGCAACGGCTGTGAGATCTGCAAGCCCGCGGTCGGCTCGATCATCGCCTCACTGGCACCGACGATCGGCGCGGACGGCTATGTGCTTCAGGGCGAGCAGGCAGCGCTGCAGGACACCAACGACCATTTCCTCGCCAATATGCAGAAGAACGGCTCGTACTCGATCGTGCCGCGTATCCCCGGCGGTGAGATCACCCCCGAGAAGCTGATCGTGATCGGCGAGGTGGCCCGCGACTTCGGGCTCTACACCAAGATCACGGGCGGCCAGCGGATCGACATGTTCGGTGCGCGCGTCGATCAACTCCCGCTGATCTGGGCGCGGTTGGTGGACGCGGGCTTCGAGTCGGGGCATGCATACGGCAAGGCTCTGCGCACCGTGAAGTCCTGCGTGGGACAGACCTGGTGCCGTTACGGAGTGCAGGACTCGGTCCGCATGGCCATCGATCTGGAGCTGCGCTACCGGGGCCTGCGCTCCCCGCACAAGCTGAAGTCCGCGGTCTCCGGCTGCCAGCGCGAGTGCGCCGAGGCCCAGAGCAAGGACTTCGGTGTCATCGCCACGGCCAACGGCTGGAATCTGTACGTGGGCGGCAACGGCGGCGCGACGCCGCGCCACGCGGATCTGCTCGCCCAGGATCTCTCCGACGCCGAACTGATCCGCCTCATCGACCGGTTCCTGATGTTCTACATCCGCACCGCCGACCGTCTCGAGCGCACCTCGACCTGGCTTGAGCGGATCGAGGGCGGCCTCGATCACATACGGGACGTGGTGGTCCATGACGCGCTGGGCATCTGCGCGGAGTTGGAGGCGCTTATGGCGGACCATGTCGCGAACTACCGCGACGAGTGGTCGGAAACCATCAACGACCCGGAGCGGCTGCGCCGTTTCGTCTCCTTCGTCAACGCACCCGACGTCCCGGACCCGACGGTGAAGTTCGTGCCCGAGCGCGACCAGGTCAAGCCCGACCTGCCGCTGCTGTCCATCCGTCCGCTGGAAGCCCTGGAAGGTACCGCCGCCCGATGACGATCGCCCCCGAGAAGCCTCGGAACACATTGACGCAGGTCCAGCTCCGCGTGGGCCAGGAGTGGTTCGCTCTCTGCGCGCTGTCCCTGCTGACGCCCGGCCGCGGTGCCGCGGCCCTCCTGCCGGACGGCACCCAGGCCGCGGTCTTCGTGGACCGTGAGGGCACTGCCTACGCCATCGACAACCGGGACCCCTTCACCGGTGCCCAGGTCCTCTCCCGCGGCCTGGTCGGCTCGGCCGCCGACGGCCCCTTCGTCGCCTCGCCGCTGCTCAAGCAGCGCTTCGACCTCCGGTCCGGCCGCTGCCTGGACGACGACTCGGTGTCGGTGACGGCGTACGAAGTACGGGTGGGGTGAGCGGCACCGATCCGCGGTGCTCTGCCCGGCATCCACCGGCGCTGACATCCGCTGACGCCGGAGCGGTCGTGGGATCAGATCTGGTCGTCGACAGTGGCTCCCCGGCCTGATCGTTCATAGGCTGAACCCAACATAGGTTTCCCTATTGAGGAGTTCAGCCATGTCGGGCTGGAACGCGAGCGACATACCGGACCAGGACGGCCGTACCGCCGTGGTCACCGGGGCCAACAGCGGTCTCGGGCTCATCACGGCCCGGGAGCTGGCCCGCCGCGGCGCGCGCGTGATTCTCGCGTGCCGCAGCGAGGCCCGCGGCAAGGAGGCCGAGACCCATATCGCCGGCCGGGTGCCGGGCGCGAAGGTGGAGTTCAGCCCGCTGGACCTGGCGGACCTCTCCTCGGTACGGGAGTTCGCGGCACGCTATCCGTACGGCAGCCTCGATCTGCTCATCAACAACGCAGGCGTGATGGCCCTTCCGTACGGGAAGACGGCCGACGGCTTCGAGACGCAGTTCGGCGTCAACCACCTCGGGCACTTCGCGCTCACCGGGCTGCTGCTGCCGAAGCTCCTGAACACCACCGGCTCGCGTGTGGTGAGCCTGTCCAGCTTCATGCACGCCATGGCCGGCATCGACACGGGCGATCTCAACAGCGAGCGCCGCTACAGCCGTTGGACCGCCTACTCGCGCTCCAAGACGGCGAACCTCCTCTTTGTGCACGAACTGGCCAGGCGGCTCGATGCGGCGGGCTCCGAAGTCGTCGCGGCGGCCGCCCATCCCGGCTACTCGGACACCAACCTCCAGACCGCGAGCGCGCGGATGGAGGGCAAGAAGGCGACCGAGCAGTTCATGGCGGTCGGCAACCGGCTCTTCGCGCAGTCCGCCGAGTCGGGCGCGCTGCCGACGCTGTACGCGGCCACAGCGCCGGGGGTGAAGCCCGATTCCTTCACCGGGCCGAGGCTGCTGGGCTGGCGCGGTGCGCCGGCGCCGTCGTGGCGGCTGAAGTGGTCGATGAACGATGCGACGGGCGAGCGGCTGTGGGCCGCGTCCGAGCAGCTCACCGGAGTGACGTACGAGGGCCTCACGTCCCTCACGTCCTGAGACCACATCCGGCGGGGATGAGAAGGAGCCACCGAGCCTGCTTCAGGTTTGGGCTATTTGGCCGAACTGTGCATGGACCACTAGATGCCCGGGGCATCTAATGGTGATCGGCAAGGCGGACTCTTCGCTCGCGAGGTCACCATGACAGAACCCATCGCCACAGCACCCATCGCCACAGAAGCCGCGGAACCCGACACCACAGATCCCGGCAGCGCACCCCCGATCCCGTTCCCGCAGGACCGCAGCTGTCCCTACCACCCGCCCACCCCCTACGCCCCGTTACGCGACGCGCGCCCGCTCTCCCGGGTCTCGCTCTACAACGGCCGCTCCGTGTGGGTCGTCACCGGTCACGCCGCCGCGCGTGCGCTGCTGGCCGACCCGCGGCTCTCCACCGACCGCGGCAACGACGGCTTCCCGATGCCCACGGAGCGCTTCGCCTCGCTCACCAACCGCCGCGTGGCGCTCCTCGGCGTCGACGATCCCGAGCACAACACCCAGCGGCGGATGCTGATCCCCAGCTTCACCCTCAAACGCGCGACCGCGCTGCGGCCGCAGATCCAGCAGACCGTGGACCGGCTGCTCGACGCGATGATCGAGCAGGGGCCGCCCGCCGAGCTGGTGAGCGCCTTCGCACTGCCGGTGCCGTCAATGGTGATCTGCGCCCTGCTGGGTGTCCCGTACGCCGACCACGCCTTCTTTGAGGAGCAGTCGCGCAGGCTGCTGCGCGGACCCTCCGCCGCGGAGACGGAGGACGCGCGCGACCGGCTGAACGACTACTTCGGCACCCTGATCGACCGCAAGCGCAAGGACCCGGGCGACGGGCTGCTCGACGAACTCATCCAGCAGCAGCTCGCCGAAGGGGCCATGGACCGGGACGAGTTGATCAGCCTGGCCACGGTCCTGCTGGTCGCGGGCCACGAGACCACGGCGAACATGATCTCGCTGGGTACGTTCACCCTGCTCCAGCACCCGGACCAGCTGACCGAACTGCGCGCCGAGGACTCCCTGATGCCCACCGCCGTGGAGGAGTTGCTGCGGTTCCTGTCGATCGCCGACGGGATGCTGCGGGTGGCGACCGACGATATCGAGCTGGCCGGAACGACCATCCGGGCCGCCGACGGCGTTGTCTTCTCCACCTCGCTCATCAACCGGGACACCACCGCGTATCCGGAGCCCGACGCGCTCGACTGGCATCGCTCACCGCGCCACCATGTCGCGTTCGGCTACGGCATCCACCAGTGCCTGGGACAGAACCTGGCCCGCGCGGAGATGGAGATCGCGCTGCGTACGCTCTTCGACCGGCTGCCCGGACTACGGCTCGCGGCACCCGCCGGCGACATCCCTTTCAAACCCGGCGACACGATCCAGGGGATGCTCGAACTCCCCGTGGCCTGGTAGCGGCCATGGGAACCGGCACCGGTATCGGCATCGACAAGGACAGGTGCATCGGCGCGGGGCAGTGCGCGCTGACCGCGCCGGAGGTGTTCACCCAGGACGACGACGGACTCAGCGAAGTACTGCCGGGCCGCGAGGACGGCGGCGGCAGTCCGCTCGTACGGGAGGCGGCCCGGGCCTGTCCGGTGGGAGCCATCACGGTCAGCGCTCGGCGAGTTGACCGCTGTACGTCACCAGGCGTTGACGTGCTGTCAATTCGGCACTCCTAGGTTCCGGTACCGCGCGACCCCGGGGCGTCGACCGGCGCCCCGGGGCGGTCACCACCTTCCCTGGAGTGACAGTGGAACGTCGCAATTTCCTGCGCGGAGCAGTCATCGGCACGTCCGCCGCCGCCTTCGGCGGCACCCTGATGCGGGGCGCCGCCTATGCCGCCCCGGCCCAGCCGGGCCCCGGGCCCTACGGAGCTCTCGGCACGGCGGACGCCAACGGCATTCAGCTGCCCAGCGGGTTCACCAGCAGGGTGATCGCCCGGTCCGGCCAGAACGTCGGCTCGACCTCGTACGCCTGGCACAACGCCCCTGACGGCGGCGCCTGCTTCGCTGACGGCTCGGGCTGGATCTATGTCTCCAACTCGGAGATCAACCCCTCCGGCGGCGCGAGCGCGGTGAAGCTCTCATCGGCCGGCGCGATCACCGGTGCATACAGAATCCTCTCGGGCACCCGCCAGAACTGCGCGGGCGGCAAGACGCCCTGGAACACCTGGCTCTCGTGCGAGGAGGTCAGCCTCGGATACGTCTACGAGACCGACCCGTACGGCGTGAACGCGGCCGTACGCCGCGACGCGATGGGCAAGTTCAAGCACGAGGCCGCGGCCGCCGACCCGGTGCGCCATGTTGTCTACCTGACCGAGGACGAGACCAACGGCTGTCTCTACCGGTTCATCCCCACCACCTGGGGCAACCTCGCCTCCGGCACCCTCCAGGTGCTCGTCGCGGGCTCCGGCACCTCCGGCTCCTTCAGCTGGCAGAACGTGCCGGACCCGGACGGCTCGCCGACCACGACGCGCACCCAGGTCTCCGGCGCCAAGCACTTCAACGGCGGCGAGGGCTGCCACTACGCCAATGACACCGTCTGGTTCACCACCAAGGGCGACAACCGGGTCTGGCAGCTCAACCTCGCGAGCAGCACGTACGAACTGGCCTACGACGACTCGCTGGTGGTCGGCGGCGGCGCCCCCCTGACCGGCGTGGACAACGTCACCGGCTCGTCCTCCGGCGATCTCTTCGTGGCCGAGGACGGCGGCAACATGGAGATCTGCATCATCACGCCCGACGACGTGGTCGCGGTGTTCCTGCGGATCACCGGCCAGTCCTCGTCCGAGATCACCGGACCGGCCTTCTCCCCCGACGGCACGCGGCTCTACTTCTCCAGCCAGCGCGGTACGAGCGGCTCCTCGTCCGGCGGCATCACGTACGAGGTGACGGGCCCCTTCCGGGCCTAGGCCCTGTCCGTCCGCGGTCCGGCGCGCGGTCTCTAGCCCGCGGCCTCCGCTGTGGCGCCGCCCCTCAGCAGGGCGGCGCCCAGCGGGGTGACGGTGTGCAGAACGGCGTTGCCGTGGCGCAGGGTCACCACCAGGCCCGCCTCGCGCAGAACCGCCGCGTGCTGGCTTGCGGAGGCCAGCGACACCCCTGCCCTGCGGGCGAGTTCACTGGTCGTACAGCCGTAGCGGATGGCCTGTAGGACGACCGAGCGGGTGTGGCCGACGAGCCGGCCGAGCGAGGGCTGGTCACCCGGCTCGCCGAAGGTCGGTGCGCAGCTGTGGACGGCGGGGTAGACGAGCACCGGCGGGAGCTCGGCGTCGCGGTAGACCACTGGGGTGCCGCGGCAGAAGAACGAGGGCTGGAGCAGCAACCCCCTCCCGTCCAGATGCAGTTCGCGCGTCACGGGATAGTCGGCCTCCAGGACCGGTGCACGCCAGCGCAGCACCGGCGGCAGTGAGGCGAGCAGTTCTCCGGCGCCGCCGTCCAGCAGCGCGCGGCCGCGCACCGCGCGGTCCGCCTCGACCGTGGCCTGGATGTGCGGCCAGTACGGTTCGATGGCGGCCCGGTGGTAGCTGCGCAGCGCGCCGACAAGACGGGCGAGCGCCTCGGGTCTGCCCTCGGCGAGGGCGGCGAGCCGACCGGGCAGCACGGGCCCGGCAGGCTGTCCCGCGGCCGTCAGGGCGAGTTCGGAGTGCATCCGTCCCGGCGGGGTGGCCCGCAGGGCTTCGAGCCCCGCCTCCAGGCCGCAGCCGCCCTCCGGGGGCGTCAGAAAGTCCGGGAAATAGCCCCGGGGCGGAACCAGTGCGGCAAGCAGCCGTGTTTCACCATTCAACCGGACCCGGGTTTCCGAGCGCCATTCGCCGAACATGAGGGCGCGTCGCCGCTCCCTCAATCGATGAAAACTGAGAATGGTTTCCCACAGAACATCCGGTCTTGCCGCCATCCGGACTCTGGCTAGGTCATCCCCAGTGAAATGGATACGAAGCACCGAACCCCCACCTGTTGCATCCGCAATCGCCCCCACCACTGAGTATGCATCTAATCACAGGACGTTACCACGGTGTTTCAGCCACAGTTGAAACGCCTCGCGAGGGACGGGTGCCAACCGAAAGGCTGTACGACGTCGGGCAGGAAATCTTCTGTCTCCGATGGACGTGGCGAAGACCGTGGGGGGCTTTGCACGTCCGGCGGCGGGCGACAGAGGGTTGCGGCTCCCTGTCCGGCACGGGTAATGGAGCGCGGCCTGCGGATGGGGATCCGCAGGCCGCGCTCCGCCCGTTGTTTGCGCAGTAAATGGCAGAAATTCGTTTCCCGGTAACGGTCCGGAATTCAACAGGGACTTTACGAAAACCGTGAAAAAAGCGGAAGAGGCGGGCGCCCCGCACAAGGCGCCCGCCTCTTCCATCTGTGTTCCGGAGCCACCACCGGGTCGGTGAGGGCCGGGATCTCCCGGGGGCGAGCCCCCAGAAGACCGATGACGGCTCCGGCGCCCTATCGGGAGTCGCTGCCCTTCGACTCGGCCGCCGCGCGGCCGGCCTCCAGGCGCGCCACCGGGATCCGGAAGGGCGAGCAGGACACGTAGTCCAGACCCACCTCGTGGAAGAAGTGCACCGACTCCGGGTCGCCGCCGTGCTCACCGCACACGCCCAGCTTCAGGTCGGGCCGGGTGGCCCGGCCCGCCTCTACCGCGCTGCGCACGAGCGAGCCGACGCCGTCCCTGTCGATCGTCTCGAACGGGGAGACCCCGAAGATGCCCTTCTCCAGGTATGCGGTGAAGAAGCTCGCCTCGACGTCGTCGCGGGAGAAGCCCCACACGGTCTGGGTGAGGTCGTTCGTACCGAAGGAGAAGAACTGCGCGGCCTCGGCGATCTGACCTGCGGTCAGCGCGGCACGCGGCAGCTCGATCATCGTGCCGATGGTCAGCTTGAGGTTCGTGCCGGTCGCGGCCTCCACCTCGGCGATGACCTGGTCGGCCTCCTCGCGGACGATCTCCAGCTCCTGGACGGTGCCCACCAGCGGGATCATGATCTCCGGGCGCGGGTCGCCCTTGGCGTTCTTGCGCTCGGCAGCCGCCTCCGCGATCGCCTGTACCTGCATGGCGAACAGACCGGGGATGACCAGGCCGAGGCGTACACCGCGCAGACCCAGCATCGGGTTCTGCTCGTGCAGCTTGTGCACGGCCTGGAGCAGGCGCAGGTCGTTCTCGTTGGCGTCCTTGCGGGACTCGGCGAGGGCGACACGTACCGACAGCTCGGTGATGTCCGGCAGGAACTCGTGCAGCGGCGGGTCGAGCAGCCGGACGGTGACGGGCAGTCCGTCCATCGCCTCGAAGAGCTCGACGAAGTCCTTCTTCTGCAGCGGCAGCAGGGCGCCCAGCGCATGCTCGCGCTCGTCGTCGGTGTCGGCGAGGATCAGCCGCTCGACCATCTCGCGGCGCTCACCGAGGAACATGTGCTCCGTGCGGCACAGGCCGATGCCCTGCGCGCCGAACCGCCGTGCGCGCAGCGCGTCCTCGGCGTTGTCGGCGTTCGCCCGTACACGAAGGCGGCGTACTCGGTCCGCGTAGGCCATGATCCGGTGCACGGCGGCGACCAGCTCGTCGGCGTCGTCGGCGCCCGCGTGCATCCGGCCCTCGAAGTACTCGACGACCGGGGACGGGACGACCGGCACCTCGCCGAGGTACACCTTGCCGGTGGAGCCGTCGATGGAGACGACGTCGCCCTCCTCGATGACCGTGCCGTTCACCGTCATCCGGCGCCGCTTCGTGTCGACCTCGAGGTCCTCGGCACCGCAGACACAGGTCTTGCCCATGCCGCGGGCGACGACGGCGGCGTGCGAGGTCTTGCCGCCGCGGCTGGTGAGAATGCCCTCGGCGGCGATCATTCCGTCGAGGTCGTCGGGGTTGGTCTCACGGCGGATGAGGATGACCTTCTCGCCGGAGCGCGACCACTTGACCGCGGTGTACGAGTCGAAGACGGCCTTGCCGACGGCCGCACCCGGGGAGGCCGCGATACCGCGGCCGAGCAGGTCCGCCTTCGCGTGCTCGTCGAAGCGCGGGAACATCAGCTGCGCCAGCTGCGCGCCGTTGACGCGCTGCAGTGCCTCGGCCTCGTCGATCAGGCCCTGGTCCACGAGCTGGGTGGCGATACGGAAGGCCGCACCGGCGGTCCGCTTGCCGACCCGGGTCTGCAGCATCCACAGCTGACCGCGCTCGATGGTGAACTCGATGTCGCACAGGTCCTTGTAGTGCGTTTCGAGGGTTTCCATGATCTGCATCAGCTGGTCGTACGACTTCTTGTCGATCGTCTCCAGCTCGGCGAGCGGCACGGTGTTGCGGATACCCGCGACGACGTCCTCGCCCTGCGCGTTCTGCAGGTAGTCGCCGTACACGCCCTGGTGGCCGCTGGCGGGGTCACGGGTGAAGGCGACGCCGGTGCCCGAGTCGGGGCCGAGGTTGCCGAAGACCATGGAGCAGATGTTGACGGCCGTGCCGAGGTCGCCGGGGATCCGCTCCTGGCGGCGGTAGAGCTTGGCGCGGTCGGTGTTCCAGGACTCGAAGACCGAGCGGATCGCGAGATCCATCTGCTCGCGCGGGTCCTGCGGGAAGTCGCGGCCCGCCTCGGCCTTGACGATCTTCTTGAACTTCGTGACCAGCTTCTTGAGGTCGGCCGCGTCGAGGTCGGTGTCGACCGTGACCTTCTTGGCCGCCTTGGCCGCGTCGAGGGCGTCCTCGAAGAGCTCGCCTTCCACGCCCAGCACGGTCTTGCCGAACATCTGGATGAGTCGGCGGTACGAGTCCCACGCGAAGCGCTCGTCCCCGGCCTGCTTCACGAGGCCGGCCACCGACGTGTCGGAGAGGCCGATGTTGAGGACGGTGTCCATCATGCCGGGCATGGAGAACTTCGCACCCGAACGTACTGATACGAGCAGGGGGTCGTCGGCCTGGCCGAGCTTCTTGCCCATCGACTGCTCAAGGGCGTCGAGGTGCGCGCTGACCTCGTCGCGGAGCTCCGCAGGCTCCTTGCCGCTCTCGAGGTAGACCTTGCACGCCTCGGTGGTGATCGTGAAGCCCGGAGGGACGGGCAACCCGAGGTTGGTCATCTCGGCGAGGTTCGCGCCCTTGCCGCCGAGCAGGTCTTTGAGATCCCTGTTGCCCTCGGTGAAGTCGTAGACGAACTTCTGATCTTTGTTTTCCGACACGGGTCTCGACTCCTCGAGGACTCGGTGGCTGCCCTGACGGCGAGGAACATACCCAGATCGAAGGCGTCTGGGTACGTCCACTTGCCCGTCATACGGCTGTAACCACTCGTCCGCCACCAGATCGAAAGTGACTAGCGAGTAGAACAGCGTTCACCCCCCGAAGAGGACTTGACTCAAAGCAGACCTTCACTGCTCGAATGAGCGCCTACTGGTGCGATTGAGTTCAAGACTTGAACGCGCGAAGTGTGGCACCCAGTGCCACACTTCGGGAAGTGGATCCATTCAGAATCGCTCATCTGAGCGGACCCCTTATCAGGGGTGGCGAGAATCACGCGGCCGAAGCGCCTTGCATCCCATCATCCGGACCCGTGTCCCGGGCCGCAACACACCGGCTCTCAGGACGAAACACACCGGCTGAGCAGGGCGAGATCCACGTCCTCCAGGCTCTCGGCGAATACCCGGCCGGGCGATGCGGGCACGGGCAGCAGCGACGGCACCACCAGCACCGGGCATCCCGCGGCCTGTGCCGACGCGCTTCCGTCCGGCGAGTCCTCCACCGCCACACAGGCCCCGGGAGCGGCCCCGAACCTCTCGGCGGCCGCCCGGTACGGATCGGGATGCGGCTTCGTCCGTACGGTGTCGTCGGCCGAGAGCGTGAAGGAGAACGGCACATCGGCCAGCGCACCGGAGACCACCGAGTCAACGACGATCCGCGGTGAGGCGCTGACCAGGGCAAACGGCACCTGACGCCGTTCCAGTTCGGCCAGCAGCCGCGATGCGCCGGGTTGCAGAGGTGCCCCGGCTTCGACCCGGGCATAAAAGGACGCCGTCAGCGCCGCCGCCACCGATGTGGCACTGAGGGCCACCTCGTCCGCGGCGCCGCCGATCCGTATCAGATGAGCGGCCGTGTCCTCGACGGCCCGGCCGACGACCTCCGGAGCGTCCGCGTCGGACAGCCGGTGACCGAGCGAGGCCGCGACCTCCGCGGTCGCCTCCCACCACAGCACCTCGGTGTCGACGAGCGTGCCGTCCATGTCGAAGAGGACGGCGGCAGGCACGTTCACCGGGCCGCCGGGACGACGAGGACGGGCCGCTCCGTCAGACCGACCACCGCGCGTCCGCCGGGAGTCAGCGCGCCGGCGTCCCGCGAGGGCAGATCGGCCTTGACCGAGCCGCCGTCCGGCAGATCGAGCAGCACCCTTGTGACCGAGCCGAGGAAGGATGCCGAGACGACGGTGGCGTCGCCGTCCGGGTCGGCTGCGACGGTGACGTTCTCGGGGCGTACGAGCACCTCGACGTCCCCCTGAGGCGCGTCGCCGTCCACGGGCAGCCTGCTGCCCGCCACGTCGACGAGTCCGTCGTCCGTCATCCGGCCGGGCAGCCGGTTCATCGTCCCGACGAACTCGGCGACGAACGCCGTCGCCGGGCGCTCGTACAGCTCGGCGGGGGCCGCGCACTGCTCAAGCTTTCCGGCGTTCAGGACGGCGACCCGGTCCGCCATGGACAGGGCCTCCTCCTGGTCGTGTGTCACGAAGATCGTGGTGATGCCGAGGGAGAACTGGAGGCGCCGGATCTCCTCACGCAGGCTGAGCCTCACCTTGGCGTCCAGCGCGGACAGCGGCTCGTCCAGGAGCAGCACGCGCGGCTGAAGCGCCAGGGCGCGGGCCAGGGCGACGCGCTGCTGCTGGCCGCCGGACATCTGGTGGGGGTAGCGGTCCCCGTGCTCGGGCAGGCCGACCAGAGCGAGGAGTTCGGCGGCGCGGGCGTTGCGCTTCGCGGCCGGCACCTTGCGTACGCGCAGGCCGAAGGCGACATTGTCGCGGGCGCTGAGGTTGGGGAAGAGGCTGTACGACTGGAAGACCATGCCCGCGTCCCTGCGGTTGGCCGGAACGCGCGTGATGTCCTCGCCGTCGACCAGGACCTCGCCCGCGTCGGGGTTCTCGAAGCCCGCGACGACGCGCAGGGCGGTGGTCTTTCCGCAGCCCGAGGGGCCGAGCAGGGCGATCAGCTCGCCGGGCTCCACGGTCAGGTCGAGCCCGTCCAAGGCGACGGTGGAGCCGAAGGCCCGGCGCAGACCGCGGAATTCAACGCGGGCGCCGGTGGTGGCGGACGCCTCGGTCGCTTCGCTCGCCTCGGAGGCGACGGTTGTTGCTGGCATGGCTAGTCCTTGGTGGTGGAGGGGGCGGCGGCCGCGGCGTTCGCGGTCCGGGTGCCGTTCCCCGCGCGGGAGAGGAGCAGCAGCAGCGCCCAGGTGATCAGAAGACTGAGGATGGAGACGGCCACCGACATCCGTGCCTGCGCGCCCGAGACGGTGACGATCCACACCGCGAAGGGCTGGAAGCCGAGGAGCGCTGCGACCGTGAACTCACCGAGGACCAGGGCCAGGGTGAGGAAGGCGGCCCCGGCGAGCGAGGTGCGCAGATTGGGCAGGATGACCCGGAGGATGACGTAGGGCCAGCTCGCCCCGCAGTTGCGGGCGGCCTCGACCAGCGTCGGCACGTCGATCGCACGCAGCCCCGCGTCCAGTGAGCGGTATACGAAGGGCAGCGCCAGCACCGTGTACGCGAAGACGAGGACGAGCGGGAAGTTCTCGTCCTGGACCGAGATGAAGGTCTGGTAGAGCGGGGTGCGGGACAGCTGCTCCGGGCCCCAGCGCAAGACCGTGCTGATTCCGGTGACCAGCGCGATCGGCGGCACCACCAGCGGCAGCATGCACACCACTTCGACGACGGGCCGCAGCCTGGGTGCTCCCAGCCGTACGGCGACCAGCGCGGGCACGGCGAGCAGCAGGACGAGCGCGATGGTGGCGGCGGCGAGACCGAGCGAGAGCAGCAGGCTGTCGGTGAACCCCTCGGCGCCGAGAATCCCGGTGTATGCCTCGAGCGAGAAACCCTGGCCGGGGGTGTGCACCGTAAAGACGAAGGACGCGACCAGCGGCACCAGGAAGTAGAGCCCCGCGAGGCCGAGTACGAGTCCGCGCCAGATGCGCGGCCTGCGCACCGCGGCGACGGTCTTCCTCCGTGCGGGCAGGGTCTCGGCGGTGGACGTCATCGCAGCCATCGGGCGCTCCGTCGCTGGAGGGGAAGGTAGACCGCCATGACGAGACCCGCGATCACGATCATGTCGAGGCTGAGGGCGAGCGCCACGTTCTCCTGGCCGACGAGCACATTGCCGGACAGGGCGTCCGCGATCTTGAGGGTGACCAGCGGTACGGAGCCGCCGACCAGGGCCGCGGCGGTGGCGTGCGCGGCGAACGCGCTGCCGAAGAGCAGGACGAAGCCGCCCAGCAGCGAGGGCGCGAGGACGGGCAGTCCCACCAGACGCCAGAACTGCCATCCGCTCGCACCGGTGTTCTGCGCGGCCTCGCGCCACTGGGGACGCAGTCCGTCCAGCGCCGGGATGATCACGAGCACCATCAGCGGGGTCAGGAAGTACAGATAGACGACGGCGAGCCCGGTGAAGGAGTAGAGATTCCAGCCGAGGCTCTCCAGGTCCGCGAGCTGGGTGACCACACCGGAGATGCCCGCGGTCGCGATGAACGCGAACGCGAGCGGCACCCCGCCGAAGTTGGCCAGCACCCCGGAGGCGGTGAGGGCGGCGCTGCGCAGCCACTGCCTGCGGGAGGTGACGATGGCCTGCGCGATGAACACGCCGGCGAGGGATCCGATGACCGCGGTGAGCGCCGAGAGCTGGACGCTGCCGATGAGCGATCCCAGGTAGGGGCCCTGCAGCGAGCGCTGAAGATGCTCACCGGTCAGCGCTGTGGCGCCGGTTGCCTGGTCGGTGCGGGTGACCGCGCCCTGCAGCAGGGCGGCGACGGGCAGGCCGAAGCACACGCCCGTGAAGAGGAGCAGCGGGAGCGTCGCGAGCCAGGTGCGCGGCCCGCGCCGCCGGCGGCGGATTCCGCCGGCGGGCCCGCTGGGGGACGAGGAGGGTACGGGCATCAGGAGAGGGCCTTGTCCCAGTTCTGGGCGAGGGCGGCCTTGGCCTTGTCGAGCTCGGCAGAGGCGGGGAACTTCGGGATGCCCTCGACCTTGGGGAGCTTGGCGACGAAGCCCTTGTCGGCGCTGCCGTCCGCGGTCATGCCGGGCAGCAGGACGGGACGTGCATAGCCCTTCAGCCAGAGGTTCTGGCCCTCGGTGCTGTAGAGGAACTCCATCCACAGGCGGGCGGCCGCGGGGTTGGGGGCCTGCTTGTTGATGGCCTGCGAGTAGTACTGGGC
Source organism: Streptomyces sp. NPDC005408 (assembly GCF_040606445.1). Lineage (NCBI taxonomy): Bacteria > Bacillati > Actinomycetota > Actinomycetes > Kitasatosporales > Streptomycetaceae > Streptomyces > Streptomyces sp. NPDC005408. Next base: position 425,399 of record NZ_JBEXEX010000001.1, read on the forward strand.
GTAGACGCCGTCGCTCGGGACCGAGACCTTCCAGTCGACGCCCTTGCCGCGGAACTGGTCGGCGTAACCGGCGTTCAGGTAGTCCCAGTCGATGCTGATCGGGGTCTCGCCCTTCTCGACCGTGGCCGGGGTGGACTCGACGGGGATGAAGTTGCCGCTCTTGCGCAGCTTCGCGAAGAAGTCGATGCCGGGCTGGATGTCGGCGAACGAGCCCTTGTTGGCGAGGGCGGCCGCGTACACGCCGCCGAAGGCGGAGCCGGACTTGGTCGGGTTGCCGTTCAGCGCGACCTTGCCCTTGTACTCGGGCTTGAGCAGGTCGGCGAAGGTCTGCGGGCAGTTCTTGATCCGCTTGGCGTCGCAGCCGATGGAGACGTAGCCGCCGTAGTCGTTGTACCAGCGGGCTTCCGGGTCCTTCTGGTCACCGGGGATCTTGTCGAAGGCCTCGACCTTGTACGGGGCGAACAGGCCCTCGGTGGCGCCGCTGCGGGCGAAGGCAATGCCCAGGTCGAGGACGTCGGGAGCGCGCTTCTGGCCCTTGCGGGCCTTGACGGCGGCGATCTCGTCGGCGCTGGAGGCGTCCGGGTTCTCGCTGCTGACCTTGATCTTGTACTTGGCCTCGAAGGCCTTGATCAGTTCGCCGTAGTTCGCCCAGTCCGCGGGGAGGGCGATGACATTGAGCCTGCCCTCCTTCTCGGCGGCGGCGACGAGCGCCTTCATTCCACCGAAGTCGGCGGCCGAGGCACTGGCGTTGGCCCCGACCTTGTCGCCGGCGGCGGCGCCGTCGGGTGCGGCTCCGCAGGCGGTGAGGGTAGTGAGCGCGGCGGCGCCGAGCAGTGCGGCAGCGCCGAGGCCAAAGCGTCTGAACACAGTCTCTCCCAGAGACGAAGTGAATGGCACTTGTCTGAACAAGCTGGAATCAGTTCGCCTGTGCGAACTGTCGGCTGCGTTAACAGCACATGACAATCACGGCACGGCTGCCGGAAGAGCAGAAGCCAGTGAAACACCGTTCACAGCAGCTCAGTTGACCAGGATGGTGAAATCCCCGGAGACGGTTAGGGTGACCGGGGAGGCGGAACACTCCGCAACCGGTTGCGCACAGTTCGGAGCATGGGGGCGTCAGCGTGGGCACGGCACGTTACCTGGAGATCGCGGAGGCGCTTCGGCGGTCGATCCTCGGCGGCGAGTACCCGGTCGGGGCACAGCTCCCCTCCGAGAGCGACCTCGCCGACCGCTGGTCCGCATCCCGCGGAACGGTCCGCCAGGCGGTCGCCGTGCTGGCGTCGGAGGGCCTGATCGGATCCCGGCAGGGTGCGCGCAGAATCGTGCTCCGCCACGAACGCCGCCACAGCTTCGCGGAGTTGAACAGCTTCGCGCAGTGGGCGCAGGGCATGGGCTACGAGATCTCCAGCCGCATCCTGACCCGCGCCCGCCGCCCGGCAACCCCGACGGAGGCCTCCCGGCTCTCCGTACCCGCCGGGTCCGCGATCCTGTACGTCCTGCGCCTGCGGCTCCTCGACGGCGAACCGGCCATGCTGGAGCGCACGGCGTACGCGGAGTGGGTGGCACCGGCGGTGGAGGAACTGCCAGAGGACTGCGTCTCGATCATGAACAGCATCGCCGAGCAGCACGGCGTGGTCGCCCACTACGGCGAGCACCTGATCGACGCGGTGGCGGCGGGCAGCGTGGACGCCCGGATGCTCCACGTCCGCCGGGGCAGCCCGCTGCTGCGACAGCGCCATCTGACGTGCACGGCGACGGGCCGGCCCATCGAGTGGACGGACGACCGCTATGTGGCGGGAAGCGTGACGTTCAGCGTGAGCAACTCCTCGGACACGGCGCCGCTTTCGCGCCACGCGGGTGACCTGTCCAGCCCCTCCGGGGCTTGAATGCCGTACCCCCGGTCAGCCGCCAGACGTGTCCAGTTCGGCTTCCGCGCTGATCCCGGCGCAGTCGTACGGATCCTTCAGCCACCCGTCCGGCAGAACAACCCTGTTGTTCCCCGACGTACGACCGCGAGGACCGTCCGCTCCCACCGGCCAGGCCTGGTCCAGGTCCAGCTCCCCCAGCAGCGCGTCCATCTCCGCCAGCGACGACGTGATCGCCAGCTTCTTCCGCATCTCGGAGCCGACCGCGAATCCCTTCAGGTACCAGGCCACATGCTTACGGAAGTCGATCACCCCGCGCGCCTCGTCGCCGATCCACTCCCCCAGCAGCTCCGCATGCCGCCGCATGACGACCGCGACCTCCTTCAGCGTCGGCGTCGCATACGAACCGGTGCCCTCGAACGCCGCCACGAGATCGCCGAACAGCCACGGCCGCCCCAGGCACCCGCGCCCCACGACCACCCCGTCGCAGCCCGTCTCGCGCACCATCCGCAGCGCGTCGTCCGCCGACCAGATGTCGCCGTTGCCGAGCACGGGGATCTCCGGGACGTGCTCCTTCAGCCGGGCGATCGCGTCCCAGTCCGCCGTGCCGCCGTAGTGCTGCGCCGCCGTGCGCCCGTGCAGCGCGATCGCCGTCACGCCCTCCTCGACCGCGATCCGGCCGGCGTCCAGGTACGTGATGTGGTCGTCGTCGATGCCCTTGCGCATCTTCATCGTGACGGGCAGCTCGCCCGCATTCGAGACCGCTTCGTTGAGGATCGCCCGCAGCAGCGGCCGCTTGTACGGCAGCGCCGAGCCGCCGCCCTTGCGCGTCACCTTCGGGACCGGGCAGCCGAAGTTCAGGTCGATGTGGTCGGCCAGGTTCTCGTCCACGATCATGCGGACCGCTTTGCCGACGGTCACCGGATCCACTCCGTACAGCTGGATCGACCGCGGTGTCTCGGTCTCGTCGAAATGGATCAGCTGCATCGTCTTCTCGTTGCGCTCGACCAGCGCCCGCGTCGTGATCATCTCGCTGACGAAGAGCCCCTCGCCGCCGGAAGCTGCATCCATCGGGGGGCGACCCCCGAACCCCCGAACGCCTTCGGCGAACTCGCGGCACAGGGTGCGGAAGGGCGCATTGGTGATGCCGGCCATCGGCGCGAGCACCACCGGGGGCTGTACGGCGTGCGGGCCGATCGTGAGCGTCGAGAAGGACGGGGCAAGCGTGGTCATTCGTCCATTGTCGCGTACGACGGGAGTCGTTAGTTAGCCGTACTATCCACGTATGACCGAGCTCACACACCGACGGCGCCTGCTCGTGCTGGCGATCTGCTGTATGAGCCTGCTGATCGTCAGCCTCGACAACACCATCCTCAATGTCGCGCTGCCCTCCATGCGTCAGGAGCTGCACGCCTCCGTCGCCGGGATGCAGTGGACGATCGACGCATACACCCTGGTCCTCGCCTCGCTGCTGATGCTGTCGGGCTCCACCGCGGACCGGATCGGCCGCCGCCGGGTCTTCCAGGCCGGGCTTGTCCTGTTCACGCTCGGCTCGGTGCTCTGCTCCCTCGCCCCGAACCTGGAATCGCTCGTCGCCTTCCGCATGGTGCAGGCCGTCGGCGGCTCCATGCTCAATCCGGTCGCGATGTCGATCATCACCAACACCTTCACCGATCCGCGCGAGCGAGCCCGCGCGATCGGGGTGTGGGGCGGTGTCGTCGGCATCTCGATGGCCGCGGGACCGCTCGTCGGCGGGGTGCTCGTGGACAGCGTCGGCTGGCGCTCGATCTTCTGGGTCAATGTGCCCGTCGGCCTCGCCGCACTCCTGCTGACCTGGCGGTACGTACCGGAGTCCCGCGCCCCGAAACCGCGCCGCCCCGACCCCGTGGGCCAGCTCCTGGTCATCGCACTGCTCGGCTCGCTCACCTACGCGATCATCGAGACGAAACTCGCCTTCGCCGTGATCGCGGCCGTCGCCCTCACCGGGCTGCTGCTGTACGAGCCGCGACGCCACGAGCCCCTGATCGATCTGCGCTTCTTCCGCAGCGCGCCGTTCAGCGGGGCCACCGTCATAGCGGTCTGCGCCTTCGCGTCGCTCGGCGGCTTCCTCTTCATCAACACGCTCTATCTGCAGGACATCCGCGGTCTGTCCGCCCTGCACGCCGGTCTGTACATGCTGCCGATGGCGGCGCTGACCTTCGTCTGCGCGCCGCTGTCCGGGCGGCTGGTCGGCAGCCGGGGGCCGCGCCTGTCGCTGCTGGTCGCGGGCACGACGATGGCCGCGAGCGGTGTGCTCTTCGCCGCCTTCCGGGCCGAGACCTCCGACGCGCTGCTCTTCAGCGGATACGTCCTGTTCGGCCTCGGCTTCGGCATGGTGAACGCGCCCATCACCAACACCGCCGTCTCCGGCATGCCCCGCGCCCAGGCCGGGGTCGCCGCCGCCGTCGCCTCCACCAGCCGCCAGATCGGCCAGACCCTCGGCGTCGCCGTCATCGGGGCGGTCCTCGCGGCCGGGGTCTCCTCCACCTCGTACGCAGAGGGCTTTGTCGCCGCGAGCCGCCCCGCCTGGTGGGTCATCACCGGGTTGGGGCTGTGCGTCCTCGGGGTCGGCGCGCTGACGAGCGGAGGCTGGGCACAGGAGACGGCGCGGCGCACGGCCGAGCGGCTTCAGGAGCCGGACCGCGAGCAGTCGCCTTCCACAGCCGACGCATAGGGAAAATGGGGCGTGGCTCACCTTCACCGGACACGGTGGTGCCGACGGCGGCCGGTGGGCAAGGATTCATCGGATGAGCCCGACGCGAGCGTGCGAGATGTGCGGGACCGAACTGCCCGGCCGTGGCCGGCGTCCGGGACACGAGCCGGAACAGGGCGGCAGGCCCGCCCGCTACTGTTCCGCCGCATGCCGTCAGCGCGCCTTCCGCCGCCGCTCGGCGCGGCCCTCCCAGGGCCCGGCGCGACTTGAAGGCAACCGGCTGCCGAGGGCGCTGGACTCCTTCGTCGGCCGCCGTCGCGAACTGTCGCGGCTGCGCACCCTGGTGAAGTCCTCGCGCCTGCTGACCCTCACCGGACCCGGCGGAGTCGGCAAGACCCGGCTGGCGCTGGAGTTCGCGGCGGGCCTGCGCGGGGACGGCCGGGCGGCCCGGCTGGTCGAACTGGACTCACTCCACGACGGCTCCCGGCTGCCCCAGGCGGTGGCGGCGGCGCTGGGCGTCGGCGAGCGCGCCGGGCGGACGGGCGTCGACGTGCTCGTGCATGCCCTGGGCGACCGTTCGCAGCTGCTCATTCTGGACAACTGCGAGCACCTGGCGGAACCGTGTGCCCGGCTGGCCGCCGCCCTGCTGAGCCGGTGCCCCCGGCTGCGTATCCTCGCCACCAGCCGCGAAGTGCTGCGTGTGCCGGGCGAAGTCGTGTTCCGCGTAGGCGAGTTGCCCCTGTCCCCGGCCGCCGACGAGGACGACCCGGCAGCCGTCCTCCAGGCCGACGCCGTACGGCTCTTCGTGGAGCGCGCCGCGAGCTGCGCGCCCGGCTTCGCGCTCCGGTCCGGCAACGCCCGTACCGTGGCGGAGATCTGCCGCCGGCTCGACGGCATGCCGCTGGCCATCGAACTCGCCGCCCGCCGCACGGGAGCCCTCCCGTTGAGCGACATCCTGGCCGGTCTCGACGACCAGCTCTCGCTCCTGACGGACGGCAGCAGGACCGGGCCCGGACGTCATCGCGAACTGGCCGCCGCGATCGACTGGAGCCATCGATTACTCGACGCGGAGGAGCAGACGCTCTTCCGCCGTCTGTCCGTCCTCGTCGGCGGTTTCGACGCCGCGGGAGCTGCCGCCGTCTGCGCCGGAGGCGCCGTGCAGCCGGGACAGGTCCTGCGCGTGCTGTGCGCCCTGGAGGCAAAGTCCCTGATCGTACGACTGCCGGGCACGGAGGCCGAAGACGCCGCGAGATTCCGGCAGTTGAGCGCCATCCGCGCCTATGCCCTGGACCGGCTGGCCGGCTCCGGCGAGCTGGACGACACCTGGCAGCGGGCCGTCGGCCGGCTGAGCGGGCTGGCCGGGGCCGCGGCGGACCAGGTCTTCGCCGACCAGACGGGCGGGCAGCTGACGGAGGAGCGGGAGAACCTCGCGGCCGCGGTCGCCCACACCGCCGGTGACCCGGGCGGCTCTTCGCACGCCCGGCTGGTTCTGGCGCTGGCGCGGGTCTGCTACCAGCAGGAGCAACTGACCGCCGCCCGTGTGCTGTTGTCCGGCGTACTGGACCGGGACAGCGGCTTCCGGCACGGCGGCGCCGCCCTGGCGCTCGCCGCTCGCGCCGCCTGCCAGCAGGCCGACCAGGAGGCGGCGCTGCACTTGGCGGAGCAGGCGGTGGCCGTGGAGCGGGGGCGCGACAATCCGGCCGCGCTCGCCAACGCCCTTGATGCGCGGGCCGCCGCCATGCTGTGCGGCGGCGAGTTCTCGCGCGCCGTCGACGACTTCGCGGAGTGCCTGCAGATCGTCACCACGCTCGGCAGCCCCCGCGACACGGCCTGGTGCAGGCATCACCTGGCCTGGGCGCTGCTCCATGTCGGCAAGGCGGCCGAGGGCGATGCGCTGATGGAGTCCTGCCTGCCGCAGCTGAGGGGGCGGTCGCCGTGGTGCCAGTCGGCAGCCGCACTGCACACCGCCGGTGCGATACGGCTCGCGCTCGGCGATCTCGACGCGGCCGAGGGCCTGTTCGCCGAGGGGCTCCGCGCCGTGCCGGGCGAGAGCTTCCATGCGCTGTATCCGCTCGAAGGGATTGCTCTCGTGGCGGCCGAACGGGGCGATATGAAGCGGTCGTTACGGCTGTTCGCGGCGGGAGCGCAGGCCCGCAGACGGATGGACACCGAGCCGGAAACCGAGTGGCGGCGGCAGGTCGAGGAGGCGTCGGCGCGCGCTGCGGCGGCGCTGACCCCGGCGGCACGGGAAGCGGCGGCGGCAAGTGGACGCCGGCTGCGCTGGGACCGGCTGCTCTCGTACGCGCTGGGCGGCAACGACGGCGTGAGCGAGGGTGGCCGGTCTCCGCTCACCGGGCGGGAGACGATCGTGGCCGCACTGGTCGCCGAGGGACTGACCAACCGCGAGATCGCCGCCCGTCTGGACCTGTCGGCGAGCACCGTCTCCACGCACCTCGACAACGTCCGGGACAAGCTGGGCATGCGCTCCCGTACCCAGATCGCCCTGTGGATGGCCGGAACGCAACGGCGCTCGACGCCTGAGGTTTCGTAACGTCACGAAGCCGCCGGTCATCCGATCGATCCGCACACCTGTCGCAGCGCCCAGGCTGAGCCGGAACAGGGCATTCCAAGGACCCGTCGACCTGGATCCGGGTTTCTTCCCCCCACGGAATGCCCTGCCGAGCGAGTCGAATCCGGCAAGGAGACGCGATGCGGCAGGACCACGATGCGGGCGGCGAACACACGAGCTCGAGGCGGGCGTTCATCAGAACGAGTTCGGTGGGAATGACCGCCGCCCTTGTGGCAACGAGCGCGGCCGGTGCCGCCCTGGCGGCACCGGTCAGCCCGGTGCAGGAGGCACGCGCGGCGGGACGCCCGCCGGCCGTCACGCCCGCCTGCGACGGTCACGAGACCCCGGCGGCGACGGAGGGCCCGCTCTTCAAGCCGCAGTCCCCGGAGCGGGGCGACCTGATCACCCCGGCGATCCGCGGCGTACGGCTCGACCTCACCGGCGTCGTCTACGACCCCGACTGCACGCCTCTGCCGGGGACGCTCGTCGAGTTCTGGCAGTGCGACCAGAACGGCGACTACGACACCTCCGGCTTCTCCCTGCGCGGCCACCAGTACACCAACAGCAGGGGCGCGTTCCGGCTCCGCACGATCATCCCCCGTGACTACTGGGGCCGTTGGGGCAGGCGCGCACCCCATATCCACACCCAGGTCCAGGCCCCCGGCGGACCCGTACTGATCACCCAGCTGTACTTCCCCGACGACACCCAGGCGTACGGACGCGACTTCGCGGCGCTCAACGCCGCCGACGGGCTCATCAACCGGGCCTGCACGATCGCGCTCACGGGCCCCCACGACAGCGCCTACACCGGCGCCTTCGACTTCGTCATCAAGACCACCGCCCAGTAACCGACCGCCGATCACCCAAGGATTTCCGTGATGCATACGAACCCGTCATCCCGGCGCCCGAACGTCGGCCGGTCGTCCCTGCTGGCTGCGCTGGCCGCCGGCGTCATCGCGACCGGAGGCCTGGTCGTCGCGGGCACCGGCTGGGCCGGTCCCGCAGCCGCCGGGTCGGAGGTCTCCGCCGCGGCCCCACGCGTCGCCGGACAGTGGAAGCAGACGCCTGTCCCGGTGACGAAAGGCGACGTGACCGCCGTGGCCGCGCTCGGCGACAAACAGGCGTGGGCCGTCGGCTACCGGCTCAAGAGCGCGACCGAGGTGGAAGCACTGACTCTGCGCTGGAACGGCACGGCCTGGGCGCAGGAGTCGACGCTGCCGAACGGCACGTTCCCGCAGGCCCTCGCCGTCCGCTCGGCGAGCGACATCTGGGCCGTCGGCGCCACGGCCGCGCACTGGGACGGCACCTCCTGGACCACGCGCAATCTGGACCGTGACCCGGTCGGCCGCGTCCTGCCCGACGCGGTGGCGACGACATCCGACGGGAAGGCCTGGACGGTGGGCCGGGCAGTGCCGCAGTCCATCAAGAACGCCGTACCCGCCGTCCAGTTGTGGGACGGAACGGCCTGGCGCCGCCAGACACTCCCCGACGTCGGCAAGGGCGAACTCACCAGCCTCGCAGCAGTCGCACCCAACGACATATGGGCGGCCGGAACGGTCTTCGGCAGCGACACCACCGACGAGACCGCCCTGTTGCTGCACTTCGACGGCACCTCCTGGAAGCGCATCGATGCCCCCGCGGGCAGGAGCGGCGACGACCGCTGGATCGGCGGCCTCACCGCACTGGCCGCCGACGACATCTGGGCGGTGGGCGGCGCCACGCCCAAAGGCTCGGAGCGCCCGTACGCCGCGCACTGGGACGGCAAGAAGTGGACCGACGTCACGACACCGGACGTCCCCGACGGGCGGCTCAGGGCGGTGGGCCGGGCCGGGAACGGCACGCTGTGGGCGGTGGGCGGCAAGGGCGCCGTCTCGGTCGCCCTGCGCTGGGACGCGTCGCAGCGCCGCTGGGAACAGGCCACCGACCCGGCCGTGGTGGTACGGGGATTCACGACGGTCCCGCAGACCGCGGACCTGTGGACGGTGGGCATCGCCAAACAGGGCGACCTGGTCCCTGCGGTGACCCGCTACACGGGCTGAGGCGGCCTCGGCCGTCAGACCTCGGCGAGCGCCAACGCCTGGAGCTGCTCCAGGCGTTGGCGGCTCTCTGCGTCCAGGGGTACGTAACTGATCAGGCGGGGACCGGCGATCGGCCCCAGCCAGAGGTTGTTGTGCTCCAGGTGCAGCAGCCCGACATGGGCGTTGCGGATCAGCTTGGTCCTGCCGCCCTGGCTCACCACCTCGTGCCGCGCCCACACCTCGCGGAATTCCGGGGACTTCTCCAGTCGCGCCAGCAGCGCCTTCCAGGCGGGCTCGGCGAGATGCTCGGCCATCGAGGCGCGGAACTTGGCGGCCATCATCCGGTTGGCATCGCCGAGTTCGGCGACCGCGGCCCGCCAGTCGTCGTTGGTGAAGGCCAGGATCATGCAGTTGCGGTCCTCGGGCGGCAGCCTGTCGAGGTCGCACAGCAGCCGGGCGTAGGTGCGGTTGTACGCGAGGATGTCGTACCGGCTGTTCTGGATGCAGGCCGGGATCGGCTCCAGTTGCTGAAGCATCTGCCGCAGGGACGGGGTCACGGTCGGGCACGGCGTGCCGGGCGCCGGATCGACCGCGCCCGCCAGGGCGAAGAGATGGGCGCGCTCGCTCTGGTCGAGGAGCAGAGCGCGGGCGATGGCGTCGAGGACCTGCGGGGAGACCTGGATGTCCCTGGCCTGCTCCAGCCACGTGTACCAGGTGACGCCGACCGCGGAGAGCTGGGCGACCTCCTCCCGCCGCAGCCCGGGCGTGCGCCGGCGCCGTCCGCGCGGCAGACCGACCTGCTCGGGGCTGATGCGCTCACGACGGCTGCGCAGAAAGCCCGCGAGCTCGTGCCTTCGTATGTCCGTCTCCTGCGCCATCGTGGTCATACTCCCAGGGTGCCGAACTGCTCAGCCCATTGCCAGGTACTCCTTGTACCAGGATAAAGACACTCTGGTACCAGGCTGTGCGGACGAGGATCGTCGAGGCCGTGAGTGAGACCCGTGTCCTTCCCCCAGCTTCCGTCCGCACCGCCCGCGACTCGAACGGACCCGTCCTCGGCCCGCTCGGACTCTTCACCCTGCTGCTCGGTGCGGCACTTCCGCTGATCGACTTCTTCATCGTCAATGTCGCCCTGCCCACCATCGACCACGATCTCGCCGCGGGCCCCGCGCTGCTCGAGCTGGTGGTCGCCGGTTACGGGCTCTCGTACGCCGTGCTGCTCGTCCTCGGCGGACGGCTCGGCGACAGGTTCGGCCGCCACCGGCTCTTCCTCGTGGGCATGGCGGCTTTCGGCCTGACCTCGCTCGCCTGCGGTCTCGCACCGGACGCCTGGACACTGGTGGGCGCACGGGTGATGCAGGGAGCGGCGGCCGCGATGATGCTGCCGCAGGTGCTCGCCACCATCCAGGCGGCGACGGCCGGACCCCGCAGGGCCAGGGCGATGGGCCTGTACGGAGCGACCGCGGGCCTGTCGATGGTCGCCGGGCAGATCCTGGGCGGCCTCCTTGTCGCAGCCGACCTTGCCGGAAGCGGCTGGCGAGCGATCTTCCTGGTGAATGTGCCGGTGGCGCTGATCGGCCTGGTACTGGCGGCCCGTGCCGTCCCGAGGACCCGTTCCGAGCATCCCGCGCCCGTCGACGTACCCGGCACGCTGTTGCTGACCGTGGCCCTGCTGACGCTGCTGGCGCCACTGACCGAGGGGCGTGCGGCGGGCTGGCCGCTGTGGACGTGGGTGGCGCTGGCGGTGTTCCCGCTCGCGGCGATCGCCTTCTACCGGGTGGAGCGGCGCGCCGACCGGCAGGGACGAACGCCACTGGTGCCGCCGAGCCTGTTCGCGCTGCTCTCGCTGCGGCGAGGTCTCGCACTGGTACTGCCGTTCTCGATCGGCTTCGGCGGCTTCATGTTCGTGGTCGCGGTGGCGCTGCAGCAGGGGCTCGGGATGGGGACCGTCGCCTCCGGTCTCGCGCTGGTGCCGATGGCGCTGGCCTTCTTCGGGGCGTCGCTGGCCGGGCCGCGGCTGGTCGTGCGGTACGGAAGCCGCATCGTGACGGCGGGCGCGGTGCTCCAGGCCGTGGGCATCGCCCTCCTGGTGCTGGCCGTCCGGCGCGGCTGGCCGGACCTGGGCTTCGTGGAACTGATGCCGGGTGTCGCACTGGCCGGGTTCGGCCAGGGGCTCCAACTCCCCGTGATCTTCCGGATCGTGCTCTCCGAAATACCGACGGACCGGGCCGGAGTGGGCAGCGGCGTGATGGTGACGACGCAGCAGTCGGCGCTGGCGCTGGGCGTGGCCACGCTGGGCTCGCTCTTCCTGTCGCTGGCCGGCTCGGGCGGGATGCGTCAGGCGCTGACAGTCACGCTGCTGGTGCAGCTGGGGATGATCGCGCTGACGGCGCTGCTCAGCCTGCGGCTGCCGCGCACGGTGAGCTGACGGGGGCCGGACACGGCCGTGGGCCCGGACCGCGTGATGCGGTCCGGGCCCACGGCGTTGATCAGGCCTGCTCCTCCGGCGCCTCCGCGCTGCCGCTGCTGCTCTGGGCGCGTTCCCGCATCTTGCGCACCAGCTCCTGCTTCTGGTCGGCGGACGCCTTGCGGTCGGCGTTGCGCGCCGGACCGTTGGCCTGCTGGTCGGCGCGGGACAGCTTCTTCCGCTGTCCGCCGACGCCGAGAAGGTTGTTACGGCTCTTGGCCATGGGAGTCTCCCATTGGTGGTGAGAAGTGACTGGGGATTCGTCCGACGTGGGCGGGAGTCGACCGCCGCCCTCTCACTCGTAGATCGGGAGATGCGCATACATGCAGGCGACGGTACCTCGCCGCGAGGGGTGGGGCACGCCATTTCCGGCCGCGGACCTGGTGCTGCGCGGCCTGACCGCCTGACGGGAACCGGGGCCTATGCGCTCGGGTCGACCGTCGCCTGGTGCGCCTCCGCGAGGTGTTCCTCGGCCTTGAGCCACGGCAGGAACTGCGCCCCCTTGCGCCAGCCGCAGGTGTCGCAGGTGAGCGTGCGCTGCATGCCCGATTTGGCTACGTGCACGACGTGTTCGCGGCCGTGCTGATCCCATCTGCTGACCTTGCTTGTGGTCATGGACGGCATCGGTCCTCCTGGTGACGATTGCGCCCAGTGTGCAGCACGAACAACATCAACAGCGGAATCTTGCCGCTCTGTTGCTCAGGCTTCACCCCTTGCTCAGGCGCCGCCCTCCAGGAAACGAAGCGCCGCAAGTCCGTTCCTCCGTCGGCGACCCGGCGCAGCACCTCGATGAACTCCTCGCGGTACGCCGGAGCCCCCGGCGCTGGCGCACCGAGGGCTCCTTCACGTACTGCGGATCAGCAGCCGAGCAGACGGCTGCCCAGGTACTGCTGGATCTGGTCCAGCGAGACGCGCTCCTGCTGCATGGTGTCGCGCTCGCGCACGGTCACCGCGTTGTCGTCGAGGGTGTCGAAGTCGACGGTGACGCAGAACGGCGTACCGATCTCGTCCTGGCGGCGGTAGCGGCGGCCGATGGCGCCGGCGTCGTCGAACTCGATGTTCCAGTGCTTGCGCAGGTCGGCCGCGAGGCCCTTGGCCTTCGGGGACAGCTGCGGGTTGCGGGACAGCGGCAGCACGGCGACCTTGACGGGCGCGAGGCGCGGGTCGAGGCGCATCACGGCGCGCTTCTCCATGACGCCCTTGGCGTTGGGGGCCTCGTCCTCGTTGTACGCGTCGAGGAGGAAGGCGAGCATGGAGCGGCCGACACCGGCGGCGGGCTCGATGACGTACGGGGTGTAGCGCTCGCCGGCTTCCTGGTCGAAGTACGACAGGTCGTGGCCGGAGGCCTTGGAGTGCGCGGACAGGTCGTAGTCGGTGCGGTTGGCGACGCCCTCGAGCTCGCCCCACTCGCTGCCGCCGAACTGGAAGCGGTACTCGATGTCCGCGGTGCGCTTGGAGTAGTGGGAGAGCTTCTCGGCCGGGTGCTCGTACCAGCGCATGTTCTCCTCACGGAGACCAAGGCCCGTGTACCAGTTCCAGCGCTGCTCCATCCAGTATTCCTGCCACTTCTCGTCCTCGCCGGGCTTGACGAAGAACTCCATCTCCATCTGCTCGAATTCGCGGGTGCGGAAGATGAAGTTGCCGGGAGTGATCTCGTTACGGAAGGACTTGCCCATCTGGGCGATGCCGAACGGCGGCTTCCTGCGCGAAGTCTGCTGCACCTGCGCGAAGTTGGTGAAAATGCCCTGCGCGGTCTCGGGGCGCAGGTAGGCGACGGAGCCGGAGTCCTGGGTCGGGCCGAGGTGCGTGGCGAGCAGGCCGGAGAACTGCTTGGGCTCGGTGAAGGTGCCCTTGTTGCCGCAGTTGGGGCAGTTGAGGTCGGCGAGGCCGTTCGCGGGGGCGTGGCCGTGCTTCTCCTCGTACGCCTCCTCCAGGTGGTCCGCGCGGAACCGCTTGTGACAGGAGGTGCACTCGGTGAGCGGGTCGGTGAAGGTGGCGACGTGGCCGGAGGCCTCCCAGACCTCGGTGGCCAGGATCACCGACGAGTCGATACCGACGACGTCCTCGCGCGAGGTGACCATGTAGCGCCACCACTGGCGCTTGAGGTTCTCCTTCAGCTCGACACCCAGCGGCCCGTAGTCCCAGGCGGCACGCTGACCGCCGTAGATCTCACTGCTCGGGTAGACAAAGCCACGGCGCTTGCTCAGGTTGACGATGGTGTCGATCTTGTCGGCGGCCACGGTGCTCTCTTCATTACGACGACGACGAACGGCGAATGCTTCAGGTTACCGGCGGCCGCACCCCCAGGATCAAATCGGTTCCGGGCAGGAGGGGCTCAGCAGCTTTGTTGACAATCGTTTCCAGTTTTGTTGAAAATGAGTGTCATGAACGTACGCCGCCTCATACCCGCCACCGCTGCCACCGGAGCCGTCGCCCTCGGCCTCATGGCCGTCTCCGCCTGCTCCACCTCCAGCGCCGCCAGCGGCAAGAGCAGCGACGGCAAGCTCAAGGTGGTGGCGTCGTTCTACCCCATGCAGTACCTGGCCGAGCAGATCGGCGGGAACCACGTCTCCGTCTCGACCCTCACCAAGCCGGGCGTCGAGCCGCACGACCTGGAGCTCAAGCCCCGCCAGGCCGCCGAGCTGAACGAAGCGGGCTTCATCCTCTACCTCAAGGGCATCCAGCCCGCCGTCGACAAGGCCATCGACCAGTCCGAGGCGAAGAACAAGGTCGACGCCGCCTCCCTCACCAAGCTGGAGCACCACGGCACGGAGGGCGGCCACAGCCACCAGGGCGAAGAGGCCGGTCACGACGAGCACGAGGGCGAGGCCGGCGCCGACCCGCACATCTGGCTCGACCCCGTGAAGTACGCCGAGGTCGCCAAGGGCGTCGGGAAGTCCCTGGAGAAGGCCGACCCGGACCACGCAGCGGACTACAAGAAGAACACCGACGCGCTGGTCACCAAGCTGAACGGGCTGAACACCACGTTCCAGCAGGGCCTGAAGAACACCGCCACCAAGACCTTCATCACCACCCACTCCGCCTTCGGCTACCTCGCCGAGCGGTACGGCCTGGACCAGGAGGGCATCGCGGGCATCGACCCCGAGTCCGAGCCCAGCCCGGCCCGTATCAAGGAGCTCCAGACCGTCGCGAAGAAGGACAAGGTCACCACGGTCTTCTTCGAGACGCTCGCCAGCGACAAGACCGCAAAGACCCTGGCCGACGACGCCGGCCTGAAGACGGACGTCCTCGACCCCCTCGAGGGAATCACGGACAAGTCCAAGGGCGATGATTACGTGCAGGTGATGGAGTCCAACCTGGCCGCGCTGCAGAAGGCTCTCGGCGCGAAGTGACGTACGACGTATCGGAGGCAGCCGTGGCATCGGTGAGCGAGCCCGTCATATCCGTCCGCGGGGCCCAGGCCACGCTCGGCTCGCGACCCGTGCTGCGTGGCATCGACCTCACCGTCCAGCGCGGTGAAGTCGTCGCACTGCTCGGCGCCAACGGCTCGGGCAAGTCCACGGCCGTGCGGTCCGTGATCGGCCAAGTACCGCTCACCGACGGTGAGATCTCCCTGTTCGGCACGGAGCTGCGCAGCTTCCGTGCCTGGTCGCGCATCGGATACGTACCGCAGCGCACCACCGCCGCGAGCGGTGTGCCCGCGACGGTGCGCGAGGTCGTCTCCTCGGGCCGTCTTTCGCGTACGCGGCTGGGCAGGCTCTCCAAGGCCGACCGCGCCGCCGTCCAGCGGGCCATCGAGCTCGTCGGGCTCGCCGACCGCGCCAAGGACTCCGTGAGCGCACTGTCCGGCGGCCAGCACCAGCGGGTGCTGATCGCCCGGGCCCTTGCCTCCGACCCCGAACTGCTGATCATGGACGAGCCGATGGCGGGCGTGGACCTGGTCAGCCAGGAGATCCTCGCCGGGACTCTGCGCGAGCAGGTCGCCGCCGGGACCACCGTCCTGCTCGTCCTGCACGAACTCGGTGCGCTGGAGCCGCTCATCGACCGCGCGGTGGTACTGCGCGACGGGTGCGTGGTCCACGACGGGCCGCCGCCGAAGGCCGTGGGCCAGCACGCCCTGCCGGGCCACGACCACGTACATCCGCACGCGGCCGACGAGCCGCTCCGCACGGGACTGCTGACCTGATCATGGACATCCTCGAGACAGCATTCATGCAGCGGGCACTCATCGCAGCCCTCCTGGTCGGCATCACCGCCCCCGCCATCGGCATCTACCTGGTGCAGCGCCGGCAGGCGCTGCTGGGCGACGGCATCGGCCATGTCGCCATGACCGGTGTCGGCCTCGGCTTCCTGCTGTCGACCAACCCGATCTGGATGGCGACGATCGTCTCCGTCGCCGGCGCGGTCACGATGGAGCTGATCCGGGCATACGGGCGCACACGCGGCGACATCGCGCTGGCGATGCTCTTCTACGGCGGTATGGCGGGCGGCGTCCTGCTGATCAACATCTCCGACAGCGGGTCCACGGCGAATCTGAGCTCGTTCCTGTTCGGCTCCCTGTCCACGGTCTCCCAGGCGGACCTCACCGCGATCACCGTGCTCGCCGCGTTCGTGGTGCTCGTCTCGCTCGGGCTGCGGCGGCAGCTGTTCGCGGTCAGCCAGGACGAAGAATTCGCACGGGTGACGGGTCTGCCGGTGCGCTGGCTGAATCTGCTGATCGCTGTCACCGCGGCGGTCACCGTGAGCGTGGCGATGCGGGTCGTCGGGCTGCTGCTGGTCAGCGCCCTGATGGTGGTCCCGGTGGCCGCGGCCCAGCAGATTTCCCGGTCGTTCAAGGCGACGTTCGCGGTCGCCGTGGCGATCGGGGTCGCCGTAACTCTGTCCGGAACTGTCACCTCCTACTACCAGGACGTGCCGCCAGGAGCGACGATCGTATTGCTGGCCATCGCCGTCTTTGTGACGCTGACCGCGCTGGCGACACCGCTGGCGAGACGGCGGGCACGCGCGATGGAGGCGAACGCGGCGGAATGCACCGCGGACCTGCCGGGCACCCGGCGGGCAGGCGACGACGTCAAGGTCTGATCCTCGGGCCTGGCAGAATGGCCCGACGGATGTGCGGGCGAAGCGAGGAGGCACCTGTGGTGACGGCGCCAACCGGCGGGAATACCGCCCCAGTGCGAGGCCGGTCGACCCGGCAGCGTGCCGCGGTGGCGGCGGCGCTCGACGAGGTGGACGAGTTCCGCAGCGCGCAGGACCTGCACGACATGCTCAAGCACCGCGGCGACTCGGTCGGCCTGACCACGGTCTACCGCACGCTCCAGTCGCTCGCGGACGCGGGCGAGGTGGATGTACTGCGCACGTCCGACGGCGAGTCCGTCTACCGGCGCTGCTCGACGGACGACCATCACCACCACCTGGTGTGCCGCGTCTGCGGCAAGGCGGTGGAGGTGGAGGGCCCGGCGGTGGAGCAGTGGGCGGAGACGGTGGCGGCGCAGCACGGGTATGTGAACGTGGCGCACACCGTGGAGATCTTCGGAACGTGCGCGGAGTGCGCCGGCTCCTCGACGGAGGCCTGACCTAGGGCCTGTCGTTTGGATCGGGCCGGATCAGTGAGCGGCCCGCCGCGGAGCGGCTGCTGATGTCACTGCGGTGCGTGCGATCGCAAGGCGGAGGAAGGAGCCGACGCGGAGCGTCGGCGACTGACGACAACGCGGCGAGCGGGCGGGCCAGGGCACGCGAGCCCGGCAAGATCCGAACGACAGGCCCTAGCCAGCGCGACGCGGGGGTCCGGGCCCGGGCGCCGTCTGCCGGGGCGCGCGTTCCGGGCGCACCCGGGGCCGCGTTGGTTGCCGTCTGGGGCCGCTCCGGGGCTCGTGTCCTGGACTGCTTTCCTCACCGCGCTTCGCGCGAGCTGCGCCGCTTTACGTCCAGAACACGACCCCTACGCGTCCCCCTGCTCGCTGAACGAGCCCCGTGAACCCGGCGTGCGGCACTGCAGGGCACCCCCCCCCCCCGCGGCGCGAAGCTGCCGCCCCGGGGGGTACGGGGGCGTCAGCCCCCGCAGGTCCCGTCAGGGTTCGGGAAGGGGCGGGGTGGGGGACAACCCCCCGCACCAGCTCCGGCGCGAAGCTGCCGCTCGGGGGGTGTGGGGGCCTCAGCCCCCGCCGGTCCCGTCAGGGTTTCGGGAAGGGGCGGGGTGGGGGCTCAAGACCCCTCAGGACGACCCCGCATCGCCTCCAGCTCCTCATTCGGGATGGCCCCGCCGAACCTCCGGTCCCGCTGCGCGTACTCCAGGCACGCCCGCCACAAGTCCCGCCTGTCGAAGTCCGGCCACAGCACGTCCTGGAACACCATCTCCGCGTAACTGCTCTGCCAGATCAGGTAGTTGGACGTCCGCTGCTCGCCGCTCGGCCGCAGGAACAGGTCCACGTCCGGCATGTCCGGGTAGTACAGGTACTTAGCGAAGGTCTTCTCGTTCACCTTCGACGGGTCCAGCTTCCCCGCCGCCACGTCCCGCGCAATCGCCTGCGCCGCGTCCGCGACCTCCGCGCGCCCGCCGTAGTTGACGCAGAAGTACAGCGTCATCGCATCGTTGTCCTTCGTCTGCTCCTGCGCGACCTGGAGCTCCTGGACGACCGACTTCCACATCTTCGGCATGCGGCCGACCCAGCGGATACGGATGCCCAGCTCGTTCATCTCGTCGCGCCGGCGCCGGATGACGTCCCGGTTGAAGTTCATCAGGAAGCGCACCTCGTCCGGCGAGCGCTTCCAGTTCTCGGTGGAGAAGGCGTACAGCGAGAGGTTCTTGACGCCCATCTCGATGCAGCCCTTGAGCACGTCGAGGACGACGCCCTCGCCGACCTTGTGCCCCTCGGTGCGCGGCAGCCCGCGCTCTTTGGCCCAGCGCCCGTTGCCGTCCATCACGCACGCCACATGGTTGGGCACCAGCTCGCCGGGGATCTTCGGCGGGCGCGCGCCGGACGGGTGCGGCTCGGGGACCTTGTACTCGCGGCGGGACCGGCCCAGGATTCCGCGTCGTGCCATGCGGCTCACATCTCCTATTTCTCTACGTACCTCAGCGAGCGCAGGCCGCGCTCCAAGTGCCAGTGCAGATAGGCGGACACCAGCCCGCTGCCCTCCCTGACGTGGCGCGCCTCGCACGCGTCCGCCGTGGGCCAGTCGCCGGTCAGCAGCGCGCTGAGCAGACCGATGGCCTCCGCAGAGGGTACGACGCTGCCGGGCACCCGGCAGTCGCCGCATATGACGCCGCCCGCGGCGACGGAGAAGAAGCGGTTCGGCCCGTGCAGGCCGCATTTGGCGCAGTCGTCGAAGCTGGGTGCGTAGCCGTTGACGGCGAGGGAGCGCAGCAGGAACGCGTCGAGGATGAGGTGTGGCGCATGCTCGCCACGGGCGAGGGTGCGCAGGGCGCCGACGAGGAGCAGGTACTGCTGGACGGCGGGCTCGCCCTCGTGGTCCGTGAACCGCTCGGCTGTCTCCAGCATCGCGGTGCCCGCGGTGTAGCGGGCGTAGTCGGTGACGATGCCGCCACCGTACGCGGCGATGGTTTCGCTCTGGGTGCACAGCGGAAGCCCGCGGCCGACGAGTTCGCTGCCGCGGGCGAAGAACTGCACGTCCACATGCGAGAAGGGCTCGAGCCGCGCCCCGAACTTGGACTTGGTCCGCCGCACGCCACGAGCGACGGCCCGCACGCGCCCGTGCCCGCGCGTCAGCAGCGTGATGATGCGGTCGGCTTCGCCGAGTTTCTGGGTGCGCAGCACGACGCCGTCATCACGGAAAAGACTCATCGCTCGCCCCCACAGGTGTCCTGCCGGGGGTCCGGGGGGTGTCCCCCGGGTGAGCACAGCATGATGCGGTCGGCTTCGCCCAGCTTCTGGGTGCGCAGCACGACGCCGTCATCACGGAAAAGACTCATCGCTCGCCCCCACAGGTGTCCTGCCGGGGGTCCGGGGGGTGTCCCCCGGGTG